>CP168942.1:945000-1267500 GCA_041871065.1 Weissella confusa
CAAAGTCACAATTCAAGCGTGCAGTCGGAAACTTGTACAAGCAACGTAAGATTACGCAAAACGAGAATGGATTGTTCTTGGTAGAAGAAAGCGACGGCGAATAAGATGTTACATCAGGTAGGTCGATATGAAGATAATATGGTTGACTTCCTGCACTATCTGACGGTGGAGCGGGGGTTGTCAGCCAATACGCGGGCATCCTATCAGCAAGACCTGCGTCATTTCTTTACGTATTTAATTGAAAAAGAAAAGTCGATGCCGTTGGCGAATATCGACCGCTTCACGATTATGGCCTTTCTCGGTGAGTTAGAGAAAAACGGTAAGTCACGTAATACGGTCATTCACATGGTGTCGACATTACGAAAGTTTTTCCAATTTGCGACCAGTAATAACTGGGTGGCGATTGATCCAATGACACAAGTTGATCCGCCCAAAAAAGCGCAACATCTGCCAGCTGTATTAACACTGGCTGAAGTTGAAGCATTGCTGGCTGTGCCTGACCCCAACACACCGTTGGGGTTACGTAACCGGACGATGCTAGAGGTGATGTATGCGACTGGTTTGCGTGTAAGCGAGTTGGTTAATTTACGCTTGGATAATTTGCACCTAGAACTTGGCTTGATTCAAACGCTTGGAAAAGGTGACAAAGAACGCATTATTCCGATTGGGGATGTTGCGTCGCACTGGTTGCAACGATATCTAACCGATGGGCGACCATTTCTTGGTAAGCAACAAGATGAACAAGTGATTTTCTTAAATGATCACGGCCATCAATTGACACGCCAAGGCGTCTGGAAGCTGATTAAAGGCTGGGTGACGGCGGCAGGTATTACCAAGGATGTCTCACCACACACGTTGCGTCACTCGTTTGCGACGCACATTTTGGAAAACGGTGCTGATTTACGCATTGTGCAAGAGTTGCTCGGTCACGCTGATATTTCGACGACTCAGATTTATACACATATTTCAAATAAGCGTTTGACTGAAGTCTATGGCAAAAGTCATCCGCGTGCTTAATTAAGAAAGGAGGCCACACATGTTAGTTGTGGTACGCAAAGATCAACCGAAAATTGCGATGGGGCTATTGTCTTATTTGCCACGTCTACACGATGTGGCTTCTGTACAACGTGAAATCGACTGGTATCAAGCCAGCGACGCACGTGAAATCCTGCTCTGGCAATCAACCGAAACGCAACACTATGTGGCTGTACTTGGTGTTGAAGCAGTGTTTGATTCAATCGTGTTGCGCCTGGTAGTATTTGGACCGGAAGTGCCGGTTACATCACGTATCGCCGTTGGTTCAGAAATATATGAAGCGATGAAGCTACGATACCCAGATAAAACGATTGTTGGTACGATTAGCACGCAACCAATCTTGACGGAATGGCGGAAGTATTTGCATCATGGCTGAAGATTTAACGTATCGCTTGAATGACTTTGAAGGACCGCTGGACTTGCTCCTGCACCTGATTAAAGTCAACGAAATGGATATTATGGATATTCCGATTGTTGAAATTACGGCGCAGTACTTGGCGTTTTTGCATCAAGCGGAAGAACGAAACTTAGATATTGCTGGTGAATTCTTGGTAATGGCGGCTACTTTGATGTCAATCAAGGCGTCATATTTAATTCCGAAAAACGAAGAATTGACATATGACGAAGAACTGGCTGAATTTGTGTATGAAGAAGATCCACGTGAGGCCTTGATGGCCCAACTTTTGGAGTATCAACGTTATCAACAAGCAGCTGATGACTTGCGCGAACGCGAAGAAGGACGTCAATTGCAGTTCTCACGTGCGCCGATGGCGATTCCAGACGATATTTACATAGCGCCATTGCCAGAAGGCTTAGGGTTGTTTGATTTGCAACTGGCTTTTAACCAAATGGTTGCTAACCGTACGAAGAAACAAGTTCGTCCGCGCACAATGCGTGGTGAAACGTGGTCGATTAGTGCTCAAATGAAAACGATTGTGGCACGGATGACACCGGGTGAAACGATAGAATTTGAAACTTTCTTTGGGGAACATGATAGTCGCGATAAGATGGTTACGACCTTCCTAGCCATGCTAGAGTTGGTGCGTCACCAACATTTGCGTGTTGCCCAAGAAGATGAATATGGTGCCATTTACCTGACCTTAGGTGATGTGCCATATGATGAAACTGCAGATGAGGGAGTCGATTTTGACGATGAAGACTAGCTTACAACAAATTGAAGGTTTGCTTTTTGTAGCCGGGGATGAAGGCATCACGGTTGCAGAAATGGCGGATGCGACTGGTTTCGCGAAGCCTGCCGTCATTGGCTTGTTAGAAGATCTTGCCGCCAAATACGAGAGCGACGAGAATAGTGCGCTCGACGTTTTGAAGACTGATGACCAGTATCAATTGGTTACCAAGTCGGAACTTGCTGAGACGATTCACCGTTACTTTACGGCGCCATTGACAACGGCTTTGTCACAGGCGTCGCTAGAAGTTTTGGCGATTATTGCGTATAAGCAACCAATCACACGAGTTGAGATTGACGAAATTCGTGGGGTGCAATCACAAGCAACGATTCAAAAATTGGCACTACGTAATTTGGTAGAAGGACGCGGCCGTTCTAATGAACCGGGTCGCCCAATCCTTTACGGGACAACCGCTTATTTCTTGAACTACTTCGGTTTGAGTGATTTGCAAGAGTTGCCACCATTGGTAACTGCTGAGGCGTTGGATGCCTTGCGTGCCCAAAAGGATGTGGCATTGCCTTTGATGCCAGGAGAAGAAGGTGGATCTGCATTTGATGTGGCCCTACCAGAGCTTGCTGAAACAGCAGAAAGAGAAGAATAACATGGCAGAACGATTGCAAAAAGTGATGGCTCAAGCGGGAGTTGCATCACGTCGTGCATCAGAACAATTGATTTTGGATGGTAAAGTAACGGTCAACGGTAAGACAATTCACGAATTGGGAACTAAGGTTGAGCCGTCAGATAAGATTGAAGTGAGTGGTGAACCAATTGACTCACGTGAAAAGTTGGTTTACTTCTTGTTGAACAAGCCCCGTGGCGTTGTGACAACAAACAGTGATGATAAGGGTCGCGCAACGGTTATGGACATTGTCGATGAACCTGAGCGTGTCTACCCAGTTGGTCGTTTGGACTACGATACAACCGGTGTTTTGTTGTTGACGAACGATGGTGAATTGGCCAACAAGTTGATGCACCCACGTTACCGTATCGACAAGGTTTATGTTGCTAAGGTGAAGGGAATTCCAACGAACGAAGAACTAGAGAAGCTTCGTCATGGTGTCACAGTTAAGACAAAGCAAAACGGTCGTTACACGACATTTAACGCTGCGCCTGCCCGTGCTGAAATCCAATCAACGAACACTAAGAACCACACGGCGATTGTGAAGTTGACGATTCACGAGGGTAAGTACCACCAAGTTAAGGAAATGATGAAGGCGGTTGGTCATGAAGTGTTGAAGTTGACTCGTGAGCGTTACGGTATGCTTGATTTGACTGGTTTGACACCAGGTGAGTACCGTCCTTTGCGTTACGAAGAAGTACAAGCGTTGAAGGCTGGTAAGCAATACCGCAAGTCAGCAGGACGCTGGTAAGCTATAATTGAGGCGTCTGGGGCTTCCTGGAGGCCTCTTTTTTGTCATTAAAAGGGGAAGGTTATGAGTAAAAGTCGATTAGAAGCGTTTAGTGATGGAATTTTTGCAATCATCATTACAATTATGGTATTGGATTTGAAAATTCCGTCAATCGGTACTTGGGCGGGAATTGGCAATGCTGCGTGGCTAAGTACTTTCTTGGCTTACTTGGTAAGTTTTATTATCACGGCTAGTTTTTGGGTTAGTCACCACTTGATTATTAGTAATATCGAAAAAGTAGATAGTGGTGTCTTGTGGACCAATGCATTGACGTTTTTGCCAATGTCTTTGGTACCCATTACAACGGCTTGGTTTGGTGAATTTCCAACCCGAGTGGCACCAAGCGTGACTTACGGGATTGTGTATGTCATGTCCGTGATTGCTTTGTATAACTTGAGTCATGTCATCGCGAAGCACTTGGACGATCCAGCGCAACAAAAAAGAATGTGGCGCGTCAATCGTAGTCGCCTTTGGTTAATCGGCATTGGGCTGATTGGAACGTGCTTGGCCTTTGTCTGGCCACCAATTACCGGTGGTATGGTTTTTGTTATTTCAGGTGGGTGGCTATTTTTACGTAATGTCATCCACGTTCGAGCTATTCAGGACATGTAACCGCTCGACTTTTGTTACAATTACAGTAAGATGAAGAACTGTGGAGAGGTGATGTGCCTCTCACAGAAACGTTTCACAGTGATTGTGATGAAATTTGAATGGGGGGATGCAAGATGGCAACACCAGATACACGTTCTGGCCGGAATTATATGAAAACAGGCCCTGACATGTACGCTTTTGCGAAGGAACACAAAGTTGCCGGTTGGCCTTGGCTATTGAAGCCAATGGGCTGGCTTGGCCGTAAGCATTTTAAGAACATTGAGAATTCACTTGCTGATGACGAAACGGTAGTCGTCGCTTTCTTAACAAAGATGGCTGGGCTGACCGATGCGGGTGAGCCGACTGGTCGTTACAAGTGGTATGCATTTGCGCTTGGTGATTCTGGGACTTTGTATTTCGCACATTGGCGTCCATTCCATTTGGATTCTTTGCGTATGACGCTTGATCAAGTGAACACAATTAATCCTGACACTGGTATTATTCGTGGCCGTTTGCAAATTCAAACCTTGCAAGGAACCCAAGATTTGACGTTGAAGTGGTTTGCACCACAGATTCGCCGTATCTATGATTTGTTGAATAATGAGAAGCATGATTACGACAAGCTACGCCACAAGGTTGACCTGGACGGTTGACCATTAGTTAGTCGCGTGCTAATCTTAACCTACAATTGAATATCTTCAGGGCAGGGTGAAATTCCCGACCGGCGGTAACTGCGTTTTGTAGAAGTCCGCGACCCACACCAGGTATTGGTGTGGCTGATACGGTGTGAATCCGTGACCGACAGTAAAGTCTGGTATGCAGAAGAAAAAATAGATTGACTGGTCACAGCCGGTTTCTTTGTGTCGCCCTGGCATGAAGGAACCGGCTGTTTTTACGACCAGGTGGAGGTTTGTTGTTATGAATAAGACGCGTCGTTTGACCGTTATTGCCTTATTAGCTGCGATATCATTTGTTTTGATGATTTTCCCGCAGTTCCCATTGATTCCTGGTGCATCTTTTTTGAAAATTGATTTTTCATTTGTACCAGTTTTGTTGGGTGCGTTGATGCTTGATTTGAAGAGCGGTTATGCCATTTTGCTGCTACGTTCATTATTGAAGTTGTTGTTGAACAATGAAGGTGTGAATGATTACATTGGCTTGCCAATGAATATTATTGCAATGGCGGTCTTACTGACAGTGATTATGCTAATTGTGAAGCGCCGAGATATCTCAGCCAAGCGCTATGTTGTTGGCGCAGTACTAGGCACACTTGGTTTGACGTTGGCGATGGTGATTTTGAACTACGTTTATGCGGTGCCGCTATATGCGATGTTCGCTAACTTCGATATTGCAAAGACAATTGGTCTTGGAACATATCTACTATGGATGGTTATTCCGTTCAATCTGATTGAAGGGGCAATTCTAACAGCTGTCTCGGGTTTGGTCTATTTGGGGTTGCGTCAGATTATTAACACGACCTGCTCACAACTTAATTAAATAAGTCCTATTCTGCTTGCACCGTTTTGGTTTCTTCATTACACTTGGAAGAAATACATGAGAGGTGGTCAAGCAGTTGACAAATGATTTCTTGATCACCCTGTTTTCGGCGTCTGAACCTCGTCGTCACAGGGTGATTTTTGGTTTATTGAAGCGTCAGGTAACAGTGTCAACGGAATATTGGGGTTTGCGCTACGGTTTGTTGCAAATCTCAGGTTTGATGCCTCGCCTAGATAAGGACACGTTTGATGCCCGCATTAACGCATTGGAGCAAGCTGGGTTATTGGTTGAAGCTGGGGAAGGTCAATTGCTTTTGACGCCAGCTGGTCAAGATGCCCAAGCTGAATACGCTGCAAATCACTATATGCCGGAACACTTGGGCACATTGCTGAAAGTAGACGTGTTGACCTTTATGCAAGCCTTTTGGTTGGCAAATCAAGTGGTCTCAGAAGTGGCTTACAGCAATAAGAAGTATTATCCTTTGCAGATTGATCCACGTACAATGCTCACGGTTAAGACATGGTATGGCAACATGAATTCACCACGTTTGGTTGCAACTTGGGCTTTGACGATTCAACGATTCTTGCAACGTCGACCGCAAGAAGATGCAGACCGCTTGGTAGCGACGTGGGTTGGTCACGAAACGCCAGGTCTAAACTTTGAACAGTTGGGCTTCCCGGCAACGTGGACGGAAGATGATTTCTATTTCTGGCAGATTGATCAATACGCAATCTGGTCAGAAGAATTGCAACGTGGTGCGAACACACCGTTGAAGTTGTTGTGGGATTTGGTTGCCCACCGTCCATTATTGCCAAACAGTGTGCAAGCGTCATATAACGGCGTGATTGCTGGTCGCCCAATGGACGAGATGGTCCAGAGTCGTCGCCTAAAGATTGGGACGATTCGTGAGCATTTGTTGACCGCGGCTATTTGGCTACCTATGAATGATTTTCCATATAAGAACTACTTAACACCGGATGTGGTTGCACACTTTGAACAAAACCTAACCGGACCGATTAACGATTGGGAATTTAGCATGGTTCGTACATCTGACGATCCGCTAGAGTTCTTCCTATTCCGTTTGTATGAGATTTATTTGACGAAGCAAGAGGAGGCCGCTCGTGGATAAGACAGCATTGACTGCGGTTCTAAAAGAAAAGTTTGGCTTCGACTCATTTAAGCCGGGCCAAGCAGAAGTGCTTGAAGCATTGACTGCTGGTAAAAATACCTTGGCAATGTTGCCAACTGGTGGTGGTAAGTCATTGATTTACCAAATGATGGGGAATATGCGTGATGGTTTGGTTATCATCGTGACGCCGTTGCTATCATTGATGCAAGATCAAGTTGCACGCTTGAACTATGCCGGTGAATCAAAGGTAGTGGCCTTGAATTCAACGTTGCCACAGGATGCCCGTCGTACGATTTTGCGTAGTTTGGACCAATACAAGTTCTTGTTTGTGTCACCAGAAATGTTGGGACAAACTGTTGTGCAATCTGCTTTGCGTAAGGTGAAGATTAACTTGCTGGTGGTCGACGAAGCACACACGATTGTCAGTTGGGGGCCGGATTTCCGACCTGATTACTTGGCGTTGCCACAAGTTCACAAGAAGCTTGGTCAACCACAATTGTTGTTGTTGACGGCAACTGCAACACCAAAGATGATGACTGATATTACGATGCCATTTGGTTTGCCTGAAGCAGACTGGTTTATTTATCGTCAATCAGTGGATCGACCAAATATTTATTTGCACACGGAAACGTTGGCAAATGAAGGGCAAAAGCGTGAGCGCTTGGCTGATTTGGTGCGCCAACTACAAGGCCCAGGAATTGTTTATTTCTCAAGTCGTAAGTTGGCAACTTCAATGGCGGATTGGTTGGCAGAAAATACGGGTCGTCGGGTTGCGGCTTACCACGCGGGACTTGATACGATGTCACGCTACCGCATCCAACAACAATTCATGTTGGGACAAATTGATGTTATTGCCGCGACATCAGCTTTTGGTATGGGAATCGATAAGGATAATGTCCGTTATGTGATTCACTACCACTTGAGTAATGACTTGGCTAATTATCTTCAAGAAATCGGTCGCGCTGGTCGTGATGGCGAACAGTCAGCCGCCATTTTGTTGTACGTGCCTGGTGATGAAAACCTACAGCTAAATATGATTGATGGCACGATTCCGAACCGTGAAGTGGTCATGGGATACTATGATAAGCGCTTCGGTGCCGACGAAATTGGTCGTGACAAAGCAAATTTGCTTGATTTTTATGCTAAGCAAGGCATGAATCCGGATGAAGTCGCCACGATGTTTGAGGCACGACGTCAACAGCGCCAACAAGATTTGTATAACTTAGTTAATTATGCAAAGTCTGATGCGGGATTGCGTCGCCAATTGTTGGATCACTTTGGCGACGATGCTAAGTCAAATGATGAGGCTGAATCGGTTGGTGTTGTTGATTGGCATCCAGAAAACTTGTCGTTAGTAGCTACTGAAGCACCGACGGAACTAGCAGGTGTGACGGATTGGCGCACGCAAGTCGCAAAACTTTTTAATTTAGGTTAAGGATTAGGTGTGACACTCAAAATTGAATGCGAGTTAGTGTATGCTTAGTAGTATTCAAAGAGAGAAAGTTAGGAGACCAATCATGACCGAGAAGAACAATGAACAACAGCCATGGGAGGCATCTTTTAAAGATGAAGCAACCGGTCAATACTCACGAACGCAAAACCGACGCAAGTCTCAACGCGTAAGTATGGTTGTTGGAATTTTGGTATTGATTGTGATTGCTCTGTCATTTGTGCCTGTCTATAAGTATTTGCAAGCGTTGAACAAGCCGGTTGATGCCACAACTAGCACGGAATTGCCAGCAACGACTTCAACAAAGACAACCACTACAACGAGCAAAATTACGGAAACTGCAAAGTCAGAATCACGCGCTAAGAAAGCAGCCAGTGCTTCTGAAAAGAAGGCGAAGGCAGCTAGTGAATCAGCCGCAGCAGCATCAAGCCAAGTTGCATCTGAATCAGCTGCTTCGTCATCTGAAGCCTCATCATCGTCAGCCTCAAGTTCTAGTTCAGAATCTGATGGTAATACGGTGAAGTTTGAATCTGGTACTTTGTACAGTTTCGCTGTTGCCAATGGGACAACACCTGAAGCGTTGTACTCATTGAACCCAGGATTGACTGCCTCAAACTATTCAACCTACTATGGTCAAGATTTGAAGGTTAAGTAATCCCCAAAAGACACATTCCGATGGGAGTGTGTCTTTTATTTTGCGTGAAATTAACGTACAATTAGTTGTTATATAAATGAGTGAGGACAATTGATTATGAATCCGATTCAAATCGCAATTGACGGACCAGCTTCTGCTGGAAAGTCAACAATCGCCAAGATTTTGGCATCAGACTTAAATTTTGTGTACGTTGACACTGGTGCAATGTACCGTGCAATCACGTTGGCTGCTTTTCAAGCGGGTGTGGATCCAAATGATGAATCAGGCGTAACAGCTTTGTTGCCTGACTTGACCATTACGTTCCAACCTGGTGAGCCAGTGCAACGTGTCTTCTTGAACGGTCAAGAAGTAACTGAAGAAATTCGATCAGTCGAAGTGACGGCTAATGTATCAGCTGTTTCTTCATACGCCGCTGTTCGTGAGGCAATGACTGCCTTGCAACGTGATATTGCGTCAGAAAATGGCGTTGTCATGGACGGACGCGATATTGGGACGACGGTGTTGCCAAATGCGCAAGTCAAGATTTTCTTGATTGCTTCAGTTGCTGAGCGTGCGCAACGTCGCTTTAAGGAAAACCAAGCTAAGGGGATGGATACATCTCTTGCTGAGCTTGAGGCAGCCATTGAAAAGCGTGATTATCTAGATTCACACCGCGAGATTTCTCCTTTGAAGAAGGCGGATGATGCGGTTGAATTGGATACAACTGGCTTGTCAATTGACGGTGTCGTTGACGCAGTTAAGGCAATTATTGCGGAAAAGACGCAAAACTAACAAAAAACATAAAGAAAGTTGTAAAAGACTACTAGTAATTTATAAAAGGATTCGGTATAATAACTACTAGAGTCGTGTGACCAGGAGGATATATTGTAATGAACGAAGAGAACAACGAGCTATTGGCAGCTCTTGACAGCGTAGCCGAAGTTAAGGTTGGCGATGTAGTTAAGGGTGAAGTCTTGGCAATTGACGATGCTCGTCAAGTTATCGTAGGTATCGAAGGTGCCGGTGTTGAGGGTGTTATCCCAATGCGCGAATTGACGGCTGACCGTGATGCAAACGTTAACGACCTTGTCAAGGTTGGAGACGTATTGGACTTGGTAGTTGTATCAACTATCGGTTCTGACAAGGAAGGTGGATCATACCTATTGTCAAAGCGTCGCTTGGAAGCTCGTCGTGCTTGGGAAGAAATCGCAAGCAAGCACAATGTTGATGACATTGTGGAAGCACCTGTAACGCAAGTCGTTAAGGGTGGATTGGTTGTTGACGTTGAAGGTGTACGTGGATTCGTACCTGCTTCAATGATCGAGAACCGTTTCGTGCAAGATTTGAACCAATACAAGGGTCAAACTATCCGCGCGAAGATTATCGAGATCAACGCTGCTGACAGCCGCTTGATCTTGTCACGTCGTGACGTTTTGAACGAAGAGCGTTCAGAAGCTTTGTCACGCGTATTCAACGAATTGTCAGTTGGTGACGTCGTTGAAGGTAAGGTTGCCCGCATGACCAACTTCGGTGCATTCATCGACCTTGGTGGTGTAGACGGATTGGTACACGTATCTGAAATCTCACACGAGCGCGTTTCACAACCATCAGACGTTTTGTCAGTTGGTGAAGAAGTTAAGGTTAAGGTTTTGGGATTGGATCCTGAAAAGGAGCGTATCTCATTGTCAATCAAGGCTACGCAACCTGGTCCTTGGGAAGCTGCAGCTGCTGAAGCTCCAGAAGGAACTGTTTTGGAAGGTACTGTAAAGCGCGTTGTTGACTTTGGTGCCTTTGTTGAAGTGTTCCCTGGTGTTGAAGGTTTGGTTCACGTTTCACAAATCTCACACAAGCACATTGCTAACCCAAGTGATGTTTTGAAGGCCGGTGACAAGGTTAAGGTTAAGGTTTTGGAAGTAAACCCTGACAAGCAACGTTTGTCATTGTCAATCAAG
The DNA here is from genome assembly GCA_041871065.1 of Weissella confusa. Lineage (NCBI taxonomy): Bacteria > Bacillati > Bacillota > Bacilli > Lactobacillales > Lactobacillaceae > Weissella > Weissella confusa. The sequence goes on from CP168942.1 coordinate 955,885, forward strand.
GCTTTGGAAGAGGCTCCTGCACGCGAAGAGGGTTCAAACAACAACGACCGTCCTCGTCGTCAACGTCGTCCTCGCCAAGAGCAAGCACCAACTAACTACTCAACTTCAGAAGAAGAGGGTTCAGCTACGTTGGGTGACGCCTTTGGAGATATCTTCAAGGACTTCAACTAATAAGCTTTAAATAGCGCAAAAGATTAAGCGTGTGTTGGGTTGTCTCAACGCACGCTTAATTTCGTTAAAACACGATTTTCTACTGGTCACGACAACAGACAGTGCCGGTGAAAACCGGTACAATAGAGAATAGTAAGTAACCGCCAGTCTCCCAGTGGGTGATTGGCAGAAAAGAGGGTAACATGGGATTTCCTGTTGTGGCCGTTGTTGGCCGCCCAAACGTTGGTAAGTCTACGATTTTTAATCGTATTGCCGGCGACCGTATTTCAATTGTCGAAGATACCCCAGGTGTAACGCGTGATCGTATTTACACACGCGCTGAGTGGTTGACCCGTGAATTCCGTTTGATTGACACAGGTGGAATTGATATGGCTGATGAGCCATTCATGACACAAATTGTGCAACAAGCTGAAATTGCGATTGACGAAGCTGACGTCATCATCTTCATGGTTTCTGCCCAAGAAGGTTTGACTGAAGCTGACGAACGCGTTGCAAAGATTTTGTACCGTTCAAAGAAGCCTGTTGTTTTGGCCGTAAACAAGGTCGACAACATCGAGATGCGTTCAGAAATCTATGAATTCTACGCACTCGGATTTGGCGATCCATTCCCAATCTCTGGTGCCCACGGTACTGGATTGGGAGACTTGTTGGATGAAGTGGTTTCTCACTTCCCAACGACTGATCAAGAAGAAGAAGACGATTCAATTCGTTTCTCATTCATTGGTCGTCCTAACGTTGGTAAGTCATCATTGGTTAATGCCATCCTTGGTGAAGAACGTGTCATCGTTTCAGATATCTCTGGAACGACGCGTGACGCCATTGACACGCGATTCACGTCTGCTGAAGGTGATGAATTCGTGATGGTCGACACGGCCGGTATTCGTAAGCGTGGTAAGGTGTACGAAAATACTGAAAAGTATTCAGTTATGCGTGCCATGCGTGCCATCGATGATTCTAATGTTGTTTTGATGGTTTTGAACGCCGAAGAAGGTATTCGCGAACAAGACAAGCACGTGGCCGGATACGCCCACGAAGCTGGTCGTGCGATTATCATCGTCGTTAATAAGTGGGATACGCTTGAAAAGGACAACCACACGATGGCTGACTTTGAAAAGCAAATTCGTGATGAGTTCCAATACTTGTCATACGCCCCAATTATTTTCGTTTCTGCTAAGACGAAGCAACGTTTGAACAAGTTGCCTGAGTTGATTAAGCAAGTTAACGAGAACCACCAAAAGCGTGTGCAATCTGCAACGTTGAACGAAGTTATCATGGATGCCTTGGCATTGAACCCAACGCCAACGGTAAACGGAAAGCGTTTGCGTGTTTACTACGCGACTCAAGTTGCTATCCAACCACCAACATTCGTGGTCTTTGTTAACGATCCTGAATTGATGCACTTCTCATATGCACGATTCTTGGAAAACCAAATTCGTAAGTCATTCGACTTTACTGGTACGCCAATTCACTTGATTAAGCGTGCTCGTACTTAATGAATGAGTAAAACCTCGTAGCGATTTTCACTACGAGGTTTTTTATTTGGTTGCATACTCAAGAATACCGAACAATAGGCAAGTACTGAAAAACAAACATTCAGTGAATAAAACGTGAAAATGTGGAAAAAACCGCGTTATATCAACGTTTTTGCCACATTGTGGGTTGTTATGGGGTTTTAACTATGCTATTCTAAATAACGAAATCAAAGAACGATTCGTTCAATTTCGTACATTTGGGAAATTCCATTAAGCTATTAAGCAGGAGGAACATTAGCATGGCTAACAAGCAAGATTTGGTAGAAAAGGTTGTTCTTTCAACTAACTTTACGAAGAAGGATGCAAACGAAGCTGTTGATGCAGTATTCGCCGCAATCCAAGAATTCCTTGCAAAGGATGAAAAGGTTCAATTGATCGGCTTCGGTAACTTCGAAGTTCGTGAGCGCGCTGCTCGTAAGGGTCGCAACCCACAAACTGGTGAAGAAATCGAAATCGCAGCATCAAAGATTCCTGCATTCAAGCCTGGTAAGGCCTTGAAGGATGCCGTGAAGTAATTTAAAGCCTATTATATCGGGCTTTAAAGCGATTCGTGGGGCCACCGTGGGGCCATGATTTTTTGAAATAGAATTTCGTGCTTACGTGGCTTATCCACCATAAAAGAGTGAATTCAATGTTCACTCTTTTTTATTTGCTTTGCGTAGCACACATGTTTTTTCGAAATAGACACCTTTGTGTGAACTGTGGTAAAATTTTGACATACAAAAAGCCCACTGAAGGTGCAAGCTTCAGTGGGCGACAGGTTCCTAGGAATTCGTTGGTTAGGTGTCCATCACTACTGTGGTGGACGCTTTTCTTTTGTCTCGAAGTTTACGCGCTTAATTACCACGTATAACGCTGCAATTGCACGAATAATACTTGGCGAGGCTAAAATGAACACATTTGGTGCAACCCATGGACTAAGACTGATGTTGCGAGCATATTAGTTCTTCATACTCTGACAATATATTCTGTGATAAACTACATGTATGACTTGTGAAGGGAAGCGAAGTTGATGGAGAATCCAAAGAAAATGGTGACGATTGCCGGCTCAGATATTTTAGCTGGCGGTGGGATACAGGCTGATTTGGCGACCTTTAATGAGTATGGTTATTTTGGACTAAGCGTTATTACGAGTATTGTCACGGTGACTCAGGATGACTTCACGATTCACCCAGTATCGTTGGATGTTCTCGATGCGCAATTGCAGTCTATTTTTGCTTTAGATGATATTGCTGGCGTGAAGGTAGGTTTGCTGCCAACTGTCGGTCACGTGCACATGGTGGCAGATTATTTGCGTCGTTATGCAACTAATCTGCCTGTGATTATCGATCCGGTGATGGCTTTCAAAGAAACGGACGATGTGGATGTTGCTGAGTTGGTGGCAGCGTTCCAAAACGACTTGTTGCCACTGGCTTCTATGACGACACCTAACTTGGTTGAAGGCGAATTGCTTGCTGGTATTAAGATTAAGGATAAGGCCGACTTAGCAAAGGCCGCGGAAATCATTCGTGACTTTGGTGCTGACGCCGTTGTTGTAAAGGGTGGCGCACGCTTATCTGGTGATGAGGCGACTGATGTTGTCACAACTGGGGCAGAACCGACCTTTCTAGGCTCTCAGAAGCTCAACAGTGCGTTTAACAATGGGGCTGGATGTACATTTGCCTCAGCCATTGCAAGTCAACTAGCGACCGGTAAGACGCCGGTAGACGCGGTGAAAGATGCAAAAGATTTTGTTTATTGGGGAATTAAAAACGGTGTCGCATTAAACGATGATTTTTCGGTCGGCAATGTGTGGCAAGCTGCCCGCCGTTTAAGGGGTAAATAACATGAAAACAAAGCAATTAACAATCGCAGCAGTTATTATCGCTGTTAATATTGTGTTGAGTTACGTGGTGAAATTGCCAACGCCAACCGGCTTCGTGTCGTTGGTTGAAACGGGAATTTTCATTGCTGCCTGGCATTATGGGTCAAAAACCGGCGCCTTTGTTGGTGGACTAACCGGTCTGCTACTTGATTTGCTAGCAGGTTATCCACAATGGATGATTTTCTCATTCATTATCCACGGACTTGAAGGTTGGGTGCTTGGTAAATTTGCGATGGACGAACGTATTGGTAAGCGTGTCTGGGGGAACTTCTTAGGCGGGTTAGTCATGGTCGGTGGTTATTGGATTGCCGGGGCTTTCTTGATTTGGCTAACTGGTGGTGCCAAGATGACCATGCCAAGTGCGGCATTGGCAAGTTTGACTGGGGTACCCGCAAATATCATGCAAGTCTTGGTCGGCTTCATTCTAGCGCTGTTGCTAAGTGTGCCATTCCGCAAGGTGTTGCGTAAATAATACAGAAAAGCTGTCATTTCGTCGGATGACGGCTTTTTTACTGCCTGAAAAAATGATATTCTAGACATCTAGGTTTTTTACGTTTTTGAAAGCAGGGTGAGTATGAGTAATAAACAAGTAGCGTCAACTGGCGCAATTTTAGCAGCAAGTGTCCTCTTGATTGGGTTAATCATGCGATCACCCATTACGACGCTCCCCTTGATGTTAACGCAGATTTCAGGCGAGTTGGGCGTACCTAAGGGTCAACTGGGTATTTTGACGACGATTCCATTGGTCATGTTCCTACTGATTTCTAATTTTGCCTCAAAGACGATGGCGTTCTTTGGTTTAAAGAAGGCGTTGGGCCTGTCATTGGCATCAATCTTTTTGGGAACGGCGTTGCGCTTGGTCGTGACGATGCCAACTATGTTGATTGGAACGGTTCTGGTCGGTGCAGGAATTGCGCACCTAAACGTGTTTATGCCAACATTCGTGGCGTCATATTTCTCACATAAGGTGGGGGTTTACACATCAATGTACTCACTCACGATTATGATTGGGTCAGCGACGTTTAGCTTGTTGACGGCGGCAGTGGTGGCAACATTCGGTTGGCACGCCGTGATGTGGTTGCTGGTCTTGTTGCCAGCCATTGTACTTGGTTTCTGGATCTACACGTCTTTGCGTGTGCCGGAGAAGGTACCTGCAACGCGTGGTCGTCACCATGACGCTAACGCACCCAAGAAGAAGATTTGGACAAATATTAAGGCGTGGCCATTCTTGGTTGTCTTCGGTGTACAAGCGATTATTAATTACACGGGTGTGGCCTGGCTTCCAACCATGATGGCGCAGCATCATGTTTCAGCCGGCTCAATCTCTGTGATTATGTCATTCTATTCATTTATTGGGATGCCAATTTCAATTTTGGTACCGAATATCTTGGTAAACATGCGTCGCAAGGGGACGTTGGCAACCATTGCAGTTGCTGCCGTGATGTCACTAATTGGTGCGGTGATGTTGTTTGATCAAGAAACGTCTTCAGTTGTGTACTGGTTCTTCTTGACGATTTTGATCGGTTTTGCAACGTCATTTTTCTTCTTGTACACGATGACAATGTTTGCGGGGAAGACATCTTCACCAGTCGAAACGGCCCGTTTGTCAGGTATGGCCCAAGCGGGTGGTTACTTCATGTCCGCATTTGGCCCAATGCTTTATGGTATGGCCTTTACGGCTAATCCAAACGGGGGCATCCAAAATGTGGTTTATCTGTTGTTGGTAATTGTGATGATTGTGGCTGCCGTGATGATGGCAATGACAAAACATTTGTTTGACTAAATGATTATGAGACGTTGTTCAGTGGTGAACAACGTCTCTTTTTTGTATAATGAACATACGACAAAAACAATTTGGGGGATATTATGGCACGTAAGATTGGAATTATCGGCCTTGGAAACGTTGGGGCTGCGGTAGCGCACGGATTGATTGCACAAGGGGTAGCCGACGACTACGTCTTTATTGATGCAAACGAGGCAAAGGTAAAGGCTGATCAAATTGATTTCCAAGATGCAATGGCGAACTTGGAAGCGCACGGTAACATTGTGATTAATGATTGGGCGGCCTTGGCTGATGCAGATGTTGTAATTTCAACATTGGGAAACATCAAGTTGCAACAAGACAACCCAACTGGTGACCGTTTTGCTGAGTTGAAGTTCACGAGCAGCATGGTCCAATCAGTCGGGACGAATTTGAAGGACTCTGGTTTCCACGGCGTATTGGTCGTGATTTCAAATCCAGTTGACGTGATCACGGCTTTGTTCCAACACGTGACTGGATTCCCAGCTCACAAGGTGATTGGAACGGGTACTTTGCTTGATACAGCGCGTATGCAACGTGCGGTTGGTGAAGCGTTTGATTTGGATCCACGTTCTGTCTCAGGATACAACTTGGGTGAGCACGGTAACTCACAATTCGTGGCTTGGTCAACGGTGCGTGTTATGGGTCAACCAATCGTGACGTTGGCCGATGCTGGCGATATTGATTTGGCAGCCATTGAAGAGGAAGCACGTAAGGGTGGCTTCACGGTTTTGAATGGTAAGGGATACACAAGTTACGGTGTTGCAACGTCAGCAATTCGCATTGCTAAGGCTGTGATGGCTGATGCGCATGCTGAATTGGTTGTGTCAAACCGACGCGATGACATGGGCATGTACTTGTCATACCCAGCGATTATTGGGCGTGATGGTGTCTTGGCAGAAACGACGCTTGATTTAACAACGGATGAGCAAGAGAAGCTTTTGCAATCACGTGATTACATCCAACAACGTTTCGACGAAATTGTTGATACACTCTAAAAACACAAAAAGTGGCTTCAATCAGGCGATTGGACCACTTTTTTCTAGTTATGCTTGAAAGGAAGGTTTATGAAGCTTTTACATACTGCCGATTGGCATATCGGTAAAGAACTGGGTGGCTTCTCACTATTAGAAGAACAAAAAGCTGCTTTTAAAAAGATTTTGCAGTTGGCTTTAGAGGAACAAGTTGATGGCATTATTGTGGCAGGTGACTTGTATGACCGCGCCATTGCGCCGACAAGTGCAGTGACGGCCTTAGAAGCTATGTTGCGTGAGATGAATTTGACGCATCATTTGCCCATTTATGCAGTCTCAGGAAACCACGATGGGGCAACGCGTCTTGGTGCTGGCCACGAGTGGCGTGAACAGACTGAGTTATACATCAACACAACTTTGGCGGAGGCATTTACGCCGGTTGAAACTGAGGAAGCGCAGATTTTTATGCTGCCATTTTTGGAACCAACTGCTGCGCGTGTTTACTACCAAGTATCTGAAGATGAAATCGCGGACTATCAATCGATTGAACAAGTCATGGCGCGTATTGTGCCTGAGATGGTCGCAAACTTTAATCCGGACAAGCGTCACATTTTGGTAACCCATTATTACGTAACGGGTTCTGACAATGCAGATTATGAATTTACGAGTGAGACGAATTCACGTGTCGGCGGATTGAAGGGCATCACGGCGGGACAATTTGCAGATTTCGATTACGTCGCATTGGGTCATTTGCATTTACGTGAAGCTAGCCCAACTAAGACAATTCGTTATTCAGGGTCACCGGTAAAGTTCAATACCAAGGAAGCCCAAACTGAAAAGGGTGTCTATATTGTTGATGTAACTGACGCAGGTGTGACAACAACGTGGCGCCCAATCGCGCCGACGAAGGATTTGATTGTCTTGCAGGAAACGTTTGAAACGTTAATTGATCCAGCTTTCTATCAACAATATGATCGCGCACATGCGAACTTCTTTAGTATTCGCATTCAAGGTGCTGCGCAATCCTCAAATGCGCGTGCTGATTTGACGGAAATTTATGGGGATGTCGTGGAATTGCAATACGACATGCCAAAAATCGCTTTGGACCAGCAGGTTGTCCCAGAGCCGGTCGATGAGGATATTTCGAACGAAGACTTGATTGGCCAGTTCTATGAAGAAGTGATGGGGGAATCGTTGACGCCGTTGCAAGAAACACTGGTGTCAGATACGTTAGTTGCGATTTCACAAGCGGAAGAAGGATAATATGCGACCTATTAAATTACATCTTGAATATTTTGGGCCGTACGAAGATACGACCGTTAATTTTGAACGTTTTACGGAATCAAAGTTGTTTTTGATTACGGGTGATACTGGCGCTGGTAAGACAACCATGTTCGACGCAATGACATATGCGTTATTTGGTGGAGGAACGGGCGATCGCAAGCCGGAAGCGATGCGTAGTGAGTTCGCACCAACCACGGCTGAAACGGCGGTGACGTTCTGGTTTGAGCATAATGGTCAGTACTACCGCATTGCGCGTAAGCCAACGCAACAACTAAAGAAGAAGCGTGGCGCTAAGTCAGATGACGACACGACGGAGCGTAAGGCGGAAGTATCCTTTGCTGAAGTGGATGATTCTTTGCAGACCCCGATTGCCGATTTAGGTGAAAAGGCAACGTTGGTTAATGAAACTGTCCAAGAATTATTGCATTTGACGGCAGATCAATTCCGCAAGATTATTTTGCTGCCACAGAATCAATTCCGTGAGTTTTTGGCCGCCCAAAGTGACGACAAAATTACGATTTTGCGTAGTCTGTTTGGGACTGAAATTTTTGATGCGTTTACTGAAGCATTGAAGAACCAACGTAAGGATGCCAACAAAAAGATTGAAAGCTTGTCGAACGAGTTGCGGGCTGCATTGAAGCAGGTTAGTTGGGATGTGCCAAACATTGCTGAACTTGCGCCAACACCAACTGAACAAGTGGCCTACTTAGCCACTCAAGTTGCTAACGCACAAACAGCGGTTACGCAACAAACGACCGTCCATGAACAAACGGTTGCTGCTTTGACAACTGCGCAAGCTGCGTTACAAGCTGGTCAAAAGTTGGCGCAAGCGATTGAGCGCCAACAGGTCTTGCAGGCCCAGGCAACACAATTAGCGACGCTAGCTGAGGAAATTGCGACTAAGCGTGCTGACTTGGCAGTCTTGGATTGGGGAAATACCCAACGCGATTTGGTTGCGAAGGTTGATGATGCCAAGCGAACAGTGCAACGTTTGACTGATGAGTCTACTCAGACCGCAAGTAAGTTAGTTGAGGCTGAAAAGGCAGCAACAACTGCACGTCAAGAACAAGCGACGTTAACAGCTGGTGAACCGGCAGTTGTCGCCCAACGCGAGCGCTTGACGTTGGTGACGGAAACGTTACTACCAAATGCGAAGCGTCAAGCCGATTTACAAAAGACGATTGATGCGTCTGAGGAGCGTCTGTCAGCATTACATGACATGCAGGCTGGAACAGCAAAACACGTCACAGAAGTTGAACAAAAAATGACGGCTGCGAACGAACGTTTGGCATCACTAGCTGACGTTACAATGCAACAAACGGCTTTGGCAGGCTTTGCTGGTCGTATTGCATCATTATCACAGGCTCAAATACGGTTGAATCAACAGCAAGCCAGCTTGGCAAATACGCAACAATCATATGAATCAGCACAACACAAGTTAACCGCTGCGCAAACAACACTAGCGGAAGTGATTGCGATGCGTGAGTCAAAGGCAACGCTTCGTCGTAATGTGATGATTCAACAATTGCATAATGAGTTGAAGGTTGGTGAGCCGTGTGCCGTTTGTGGTCAAATCTACACTGGTGAAAATGAAGATCCGCACGCTGTTCAAACTACCTACGACGATTTGAAGGTTGCCATGGCCGAAGTGGAAGAGGCTGAAACCGCTGAGCAACAAGCTATTGCGGATGAAGCTGGTGTGAAAGCCTCAGTTAATGAGTTGCAAGACATGGTTGCGAAGGCGACGACATCATTTAATCAAGCTAAAGCTGATTTGGCCGATGCCTATGAAACGCTGTATGTCGATTGGCAACAGATTTTCCCAGATAACTTGCTACCGGACACATATGATGCATCTGCGGTATCAGCACGTTATGACGAGCTGAAGGCAATTGTGGAAAACGATATTGCGCTTCAAACTAAGACGACTCGCGAACTCGCTGAGTTGACGGCGAAGCTTTGCAAACTTAAAGAACAAGTTGCGTCAACGACGGCTCAATTGCAAGAACAAGAACGTCAGTTGACAGCTGACCGAGATGCGTTGGCAAAACTGAACGCGCTAGGTGAATTGGGCGATGTTGCAACCTATGAAGATGAGCGTCAAACGTTGGCAACAGAAATCGCAACGTTTGAAAAGCAACAACAAGCCGCGCAAGAAGCGGTCCGTAGCGCCCAACAGACGGTACAGACATTGCAAGCTCGTCACGCAGAATTAGCTGCAGGATTGACAGCGGCTAATGAACAATTGGCGACGATGTCAGGGCGCTTAGGTGCTGAGATTGCAGCTGGTCCAGTTGCGGATGAAGCAGCCTTTAAGGACTTATTGGCGCGTTTGGATGCCGACAAGTCATTGATGACGACTTTGAGTGCCGAAATTGCCACGTATGATACGCAAGTTGCTGAAAATAAGCAACAACTGACGGCAGTTACGGCTGAAATTGGTGACCAGACCGCCCCTGATCTGACGGCACTTCAAGCACAACAAGAAGTAGCCAATGAAGCGGAAACGATTGCGCGCGACCGCAAGGCTAAGTTGCAATTTGAGCTAGATAAATTGCGTAAGGAACACGAAACGGTTGTTGATTTAGAAGCACAAATTACGGCAATTACAGCTAAGTCAGCCGATTTGATCAAGTTGACGCGAGCAGTAGATGGCGTGAACACTAAGAATCTTCGCCTAGAGCCATATGTGTTGCGTAGTTTTCTTTATGAAGTTTTGGCATACGCAAATGAGCACTACATCGGTAATTTGTCAGCTGGCCGATACCAATTTGTTCTTTCAAACCGTCAAGCTGGTCGTGCCAACCAAAATGGTTTGGATATTGATATTTACGATCAAGATGCCGGTAAGGTCCGTTCAACGAGTACGTTGTCTGGTGGAGAATCATTTATCGCAGCACTTTCAATTGCGTTGTCGATGGCCGAAGTTGTCCAACACCGTGCTGGTGGCGCCAAGATTGATGCGTTGTTTATTGATGAAGGATTTGGTTCACTTGACGGCACCACGCTGTCACAAGCGATGGAGGCGTTGGCATCAGTCGAACAAAGTGGTCGTTTGATTGGGGTTATCTCACACGTTGAGTCAATGAAACAACAAATTCCACAGCAAATGGTGGTCACAAAACAGGGTAGCGGACGCAGTAAATTAACTTATCGCATGGTATAAGGGACTGTAACCGATTTCATGGAACTTTTAGATTGAAACGACCTTTTTTCTGGGTAATAATGGTTTTCGCACAGAGAAAAAGTAAGGTAAAAAGTTTCGTGAAGGAGGTGCGCTATGCTTTTTCTAGTTCAAAATCAGGACGGCCAAATCGTATTCCACTTCCAAGATGAAAATGGCTACCAAGTTGAAAAAATTGATGCCACGGACTTGTATACCATGCTGCCACGCCGACGGGCTGAGTTGTTGGTGACGTTGATGGCTGGCGATAAAATGAGCGATGTGATGTTGTTGAAGCATGAAGCCGGCTTGGTACAGGCAGACGCACAAATTTTAACGATTCATCAATTGCATGATTTGACATTGAAAGAGTACCGGCTTGCTGATGAACGCCAAACGAATCATGAAAACACGTTGATGATGACGTTAACGTTGGTGATTGTGGCACCGATTTTATATATGCTATTGGACACAGTAGTACTGCGTCACTTTGGTCTATCAATTTTGGATTCTGAAATTGGTGCGTTTGGTATTTTAGCGGTGGTGTATCTGGCATGGTTTATCATGACCTATACAAAACTTGGCGAACGCGTTGAACAATGGGTGATGATTCACTTAGCCCAAATTCGACGAACGGGTGAACAATAGCGTATAATACAGTTATTAACTGAAAAGAGGCATTTCACCCATGAAGAAGTCAGAAAAGCTAGCTAAGAAGCAAGCAACTCGTTTGACAAAGGAAACAGAATTGCAATTGAAGCGTGGATTGATTCACATCGAATTGGTTGATACGCCAGATGAAATTGCATCATTCTTGTCAGAAGATAAGTAATTAAAAAGCGTTGCCAGATGATTATTCGTCATCCGGCAGCGCTTTTATTAGTTATACCAACCGTATGGAACTTCGGCAATTAGCTGATCAATAGCGAGTTGGTGTTGTACGTTATACATTTTCGGGTGACTAGCGAGTGGTACGAACTCCAATGCTAGCGTTTCATCCCCATCAGCTTGCAACTCACCGCCGACCTGGGTGACTTCAAACAAAAACATGGGGATTTGCGCTTTATCGCCACTCGGGAAGACATGGTGGAAGTTCGTATCCACACCAACCAACGCAGCAATTTCAACATCGATTCCAGCTTCTTCTTTGAATTCGCGTTGCAAAGAAGTCATCGCTGATTCGCCGAGATTTTGCATCCCCCCAACCAGGCTCCAGCCAACTTCACCGTCGCCACGCTTCTCAAGGAGAACCTTTGTCCGGGTTTCATCGAATAAAATCCCGGCCACACCTGGCATAATAATTTCTTCGTGACCAATTTTGGCACGTAGGTCTTTGAAATAATTCTCCATTACCATTGTGAATACCCCGAATTGTCGTTTTCTCAATTGTATCCGTTCAGCCGCAGAATTTCAAAAAGCACTTTTGCCTGTGATACAATAAGCTTATTAAGACTACTAACCTTTACACAGGAGATTTTGGCATGACTTTTGATGAATTTAACATTGAATTGGGAACGGTGCTCTACCTTGATAGTGTTTCCGAGCGTGAGGAAGCTGAAATCGCTAAGGGAAAGTTGCCGGAAGCTGACGTACGTGCCGACTATCAAGCACAACGTGAAATGATTATGCGCTCATTCCTGGCGTTTGCTGATTTGCCAGCTAACGATGGGGCGGTTGCCAAGGCTTTGGCAAACTTGCACACTGATTTATCAGATGGCGAGCGCACAACGTTGTTAACCATTCGCAACCTACACAATCGTGAGGCGGTTGGCAACTTTACCGAAGATGATGCAGAAGAGCTTGAAGATGCGGTTGAAGCAGCTGAAGCTTACTTGATGAACCGCATGGCCGATGTGCTAGCTGACTAATAGAACGAGGACAACATGATGAAAGCACTGATTGTGCCCCAACCAATTGCAAATGACGTGATGCTTGGTCAACAAGCACTAATTGCCTTTCCGTATGCACCTGATGAAGGGGTAACAGAATTTTTAATGGTATCTGGTAAAGAGCCACTACCAGAAGAATATTCACTTGGTTTGGCAATGGGTTACCAACTTGGTATCGTCACGATTAATCGCGTGTCAAAGTCACGTGATGTCCCTGGTTTTTACGAATGGGAAGTCGCACCTAAGATGTTAGTGGCGCCTAAGGCAATGGACATTGCACCAGATAGATTTGTTGATGTTGCGCCAACTGATTATGAAGAACTTGAATTGGAAACGATTGGCTTGTTTGCCTGGATTGCTGAGCCACACGCTGACTTTAGCGAGGCTCTTCAAGCCCATGCGGATGCTTTGATTGCGATTGGGTCAAAGCAAATGCCAGCGAAGTATCGCGAAATTTTGGCTCGTACCGGTTCATGGCAAGAAGTTGACGCAGCATGGGAAGATGATCAATTTGAACACCGTAATCACCACATGTTAGAACACGGTATTCCAGAAATTAATTTTGGTCACACACATTCACATGACGACGTGCCAACGTTTAAATTGAAGTCAAAGCACGATTCTGAATAGTAATGAAACGGACATCCCAGGTGGTGTCCGTTTTTTCGTCTAGCAACTCGGAGCGGTTTAAGCTAAAATGAAGGTTATCACAAACGAATTACAGGAGTTCTTATGCTAACCTCATTTTTGGTTCTAGAAATTACCGCCCTGATCTCATTGATTTGGGCTTTGAAGTTTAAGATTACAAAATTAACATGGGTGACGATGTTGATTGTGACAATCTTAAACGCTGGTTATGTGTACTGGTTGATGCCAGTGCCAACGTTGTCACAATTGGTGATGCCGGTTGCGGTTGAATCGGCAATTGTCGTGGTGTGGGCATTAATTACAGGTGCTTCAGCGCAAGTTGTGCAACGCGTAACGAAGCGTGGCACACACATCAGCCTTGAAGGGTTGACGATTTGGCCGTTCATCATTCCAATTATCGCGTTTCTAATCTCGTTGGGGGCAGGTGTGTCACAAGCATTGACAGTGCGTCCAATGTACAACTCTGTGCAAGCAACGGTTAAGAAAGAAGCCCCCTTGACCAAGGATGATCAACCAATCGCCTTGTCAGCGCAAGCTTCACAAAACATGATGAAGAAGGCCTTTTCACAAGTGCCTGATTCTTCAATGTACCGATTGGGAGATTTGTCAGCCCAATATATCAACGGTAAGCCATACTACGTGGCGCCAGTTGAGTTTAACGGCTTTATGTCATGGTTGATGAACCGCACGTTGCCGGGATACTTTATTATTTCGGCCACTGATATTAATGACACGGCGCACTTCGTGAAAGAAAAGTTGGATTATTCAGAGACCAGCTGGTTCTCACACAACATTGCGCGCAAGATTTACATGCGTAATCCAAAGTACGCCCAAGTTGGTGAACCAATTTTGGAAATCGACAACAATGACCAAGCTTACTGGGTGCAAACGTTGCTTAATGTGCGTTGGGCCGGTCAATTGATGTACGATGATATCCATGTGTCATTGACGAATGCAGACACGGGTAAGACGACGGTCTACAGCACAAAGGATTTGCCAGCCTGGGTTGATGCGGGTGTGTCACCAGAAGCAGCAACGCGTATGAACCGTGCTTACGGTAATCCATATGCCTTTAACTTCCGTCACAAGAACCAAATCAAGCCAACTGAAAACGGTTCAGAAAGTGGTGTGACGCCGGTCTTTAACAACGACCGTTCAATTTCATACTTTGATGATTTCACAACGGTGACGTCAAATGCGGACTCTGACAAGGGATACTCATTGATCAGTACGCGTACGGGTAAGCTGTCATTCTACACAGGTAAGAACGTCGGTATCATGGATTCTGATGGGGCGATTAAGGTTGCTAAGCAATTGCATCCCCAAAACAAGTGGCACGGTTCAAACCCAGTTATCATGAACATTGACGGCACACCAACTTGGGTCGTCTCAATGATGGACCAAAATGAGCGTTTCCGCGAGTACGCCTACATTAAGGGAGCTGATCAAAACGTCATTGGTGAAGGAGCAAATGCTTCTGACGCCTTGGCTGCCTACCGTAACGCCTTGGCTGGTAGCGTGCAAACAGCGAGCGCTAACGATGCCTCGATTAAGACGCAAACGATTACAGGTAAGGTTGCCCGTGTTAACGCCAACGCCACATTGGATGATAAGCAAGTCGTGATTTTCAAGCTTGAAAATGATGAGACGATGTACACGCTTGATCCGTCTAAGATGCAAAACGCCTTGTTGATGCAAGCAGGTGATGATGTCACATTGAAGGTGAAGACAGTTAAGGGTGCATCAGTCGCGAACGTCATCAATTTGACGAACAACTCTTTGAAGTAGTACGTCAATCTCGGGTATAATGTAAGTAACGAGATTGAAAAAAGAGGTAGACATGATGGGCAAGGGAACAATCAAGTCAAATGATTTTGCACGTGGTGCGGCGTCAAAGGGCGCTGTTACCCGTGATCAAAAGCTTTCTGCACGTGAGGCTTTGTTGGCCAAAGCACGCGCTAAGGCCAAGGCTGCATCTGAAAATAAGTAGCATCGAGCGCTAGGTACCTTTTTATTGGCATTCCTAGCGCTTTTTATGTATGATATATTATTGACTTTATCAAAGAAGGAAGAGTGGTACATATGGCAACATTTGCAGAACGAATGCTTGATGAATTGTCTGGTGGACAATTGGAAGATGCGAAGAAGTCATTCGCCTCATCACTACGTTATGATGATGATGACACGATTTATTCATTAGCAGAAGAATTGTATGGTTTGGGGTTCTCAACGCAAGCCAAGCGTGCATATCAAAAGTTGTTGGAGAAGTATCCTGACGAAGATCAATTGCGCACGGCCTTGGCTGACATTGCGATTGATGAAGATAAGACGGATGAAGCAATTACTTATCTAGCCGAGATTTCACCTGATTCAACGGCTTACATTGAATCATTGTTGGTGTTGGCTGACTTGTACCAATCTGAAGGACTAAACGAAGCCGCTGAAGCCAAGTTGCGTGAAGCCTTTGACCTAGCGCCTGAAGAAACGATTATTCAATTTGCGTTGGCTGAGTTCTACTTTGCCACGGGTCGATATGAGACGGCTATTCCGTTCTACCGTGACTTGTTGAAGGCCGGTGAGCGTCGCTTCTCAGGTTTGGATATCGCGTCACGTATCGGTGTTGCCTACGCTTTGACGGGTAACTTTGCGAATGCATTGGGTTACTTGGAACAAATCAAGGATGCCGATTTGACGCCAGACGTGCGCTTCCAATTGGGAATGACGTACGCCGTTGATCCTGAAAAGGTCGACAAGGCCATCGATACGTTGGAAGAGTTGCAAGAACTCGATCCATCATACGCTGGTTTGTACGAGCCTTTGGGACAATTGTACGAAGACAAGAACGATTTGGAACAAGCGTTGATTACGTACCAAGCCGGTATTGCGGTTGATTCATTTAACACGCAATTGTACACGCGTGCTGCTGCAGTTGCGCAAGCACAAGGTGAAGACGAAGAAGCTGACCGTATCTACCGTGAGGCCTTGGAGAACAACCCAGAAGATTTGACTTTGACGATTGGTTACTCAAACTTGTTGGTTGCCATGGGAGACCACGTTGGGAACATCAACTTGTTGAACGAGTTCTTGGCTGATGATGATGCCGAAGCTGATCCACAATTGTACTGGAACTTGGCACAAAGCTACACGGCTTTGGAAGATTTCGAGATGGCAACAAAGTACTGGAATGCGGCTTTGCCATTCTTCTTGGACAACATTAACTTCTTGAAGCCTGCATACTTCTACTTCCGTGAAGAGGGTGAAACGGCCTTGGCTGAAGAAGCTTTGTTCAATTACACGCAATTAGCACCTAACGACCTTGAGACGGCTGAACTATACGACCAACTTAAGGAAGAAAAGGGACTATAATTTTCGAATTATTAATAATAATGTTTTAGTGGGTATTGTTACTTCTTTTCGAGTAACGATACCCATTTTGTTTTGTTAAACTCTTTAAATTGATTCTGTATTAAAACATAATGGCGTATCAGAAAGAGTAAAATGTTCGGAAAAGTAAAAAAATCAGTACACTTAAGGTCGGGGATATGTTGTGTCGTGACGATTGGTAGTTTCATTGTCGTTATGGCGATATTTTGTTTGGCACTACATTTAATGGCCGGTATTTACGATGTCATCATTCATCCGGCAATTCAGTTGTTTATCATAATCTTTGCATTGGGTATATCGACGGTGATTGCGATTCAAGTACATAGTTATTTGCAAAGAATTTTTCGCTGAAAATTCATCCTCCTGAACAGTTTGTGAACTTGGGGGTTATCATTTTAAATTCACTAATAGGGCGTGATAAAAAAGACGTATAGAGAAAAATATTTTGTATGTACGGGAGGATACATAACTATGTCACATGATTTGCTACGTCGACACGACGCCTTTGGGGATTTGTTGGATAAGATGAACGCGTCATTGATGCAAGCACCAGCATTTGGAGCTGATGTAAAGTCAGACGTTGTTGAAAAGGATGATCACTATGAAGTGGTTGCCGACATCCCAGGTGTCGATAAGGATGACATCAAGGTTGATTATGAAGATGGCACATTGCAAATTTCAGCAACGCGTCATGAAATCAAGGATCACTCTGACAAGGATGGCAACATCCTACAATCAGAACGTAGCTTTGGTTCAGTCGGCCGTTCATACTACCTACCTAACGTAGACCGTGAGAAGGTTTCTGCCAAGTACAAGAACGGGGTGTTGCACATCACGTTGCCTAAGGCTGAAGTCGCTAAGAAGTCAGCGATCAAAATTGAAGACTAAAACCATATGGAAAACGTCGGTTTGTTTAGCAGACCGGCGTTTTTTGTGCTAAAATTAGAATATTATCATATTAGGAAATGAGGACACTGCCATGGATGCATTGCAATTATCACGACGATTGGCGACTGTAGCGTCATATGTTCGCGATGGTGCGCGTTTAGCAGATATTGGTTCTGACCACGCTTATTTGCCAGCAAACTTGTTGTTGAACAAGCACATTTCATTCGCGATTGCGGGTGAGGTGGCACAAGGACCACTGGACAATGTCCAAACTGAAATTAACCGTCACCGTCTTGGGGATGTTTTGGTGCCCCGATTGGCGAATGGCTTGGCTGCCGTTACACCAGAAGATTTGATTGATACGGTTACGATTGCCGGTATGGGCGGTCGCTTGATTGCACAAATTTTGGCGGACGGTCACACAGATGGTCAACGTTACCAACGTTTGATTTTGCAACCAAACATCGATATCGATGTGGTTCGTACTTGGTTGATGGACAATGATTATCAACTTGAAGACGAAACGGTTGTTGAAGATGATGGTCATTTCTACGAAGTCTTGATTGCAGTTCCTGGTCATGCCAGTTACACCGAAACTGAGTTGAAGTTCGGACCGTTTAACTTGGAAAAGCGTCCGGAAGCTTGGCAAACCAAGTGGCAACGTGAATATGACCGTGTGAAGACAATCATGGCTAAGTTGGAATCAGCTAACAAGCAAGATTCAGATGCATACCGTGAGTATCAACAACAAGTAACTGAAATTAGTGAGGCGTTGGGTCTATGAAAGCAACTGAGTTAATCGCCAAGATTGAAGCTTATGCACCACGTGATATAGCTTGGGAACGTGATCCAATCGGGCTCCAACTTGGTGATCCAAATCAAGAGATTCATACAGTAATGACGGCATTAGATGTGCGTCCAGAAGTTGTGGCAGAAGCGATTGCGAATAACGTTGATTTTATTTTTGCACACCACCCAATGATTTTCCGCCCAGCGAAGAATTTGGATTTGTCGGTGCCACAAAACAAGATGTATGCGGATTTGATTAAGCATGACATTGTCGTTTATGCGGCGCACACAAATTTGGATGCGGCTGCAGGTGGCATGAATGATTGGTTGGCAGAAGCACTTCAGCTAACTGATGTGACGCCATTAATTCCTAATGCTGATGGCAAGACAGGCCTCGGCCGCATCGGATCGCTTGTGGCGCCACAAACGGTGACAGATTACGCGACATTTGTGCGCGATTTGTTTAATGTAGCGCACGTGCGTGTCATTGCGAACGACATGAACCGTCAAATCCAACGCATTGCGGTGCTTGGTGGGGATGGTGGTAGTGAATACCCAGATGCCTTGGCAGCTGGTGCTGACGCTTATGTCACAGCGGATTTTTACTATCACACGGCGCATGACGTCTTGACTGATGATTTTGTGGTGATTGATCCGGATCACCACATGGAGGCCATTGCCAAGGATAAGCTAGTTGAACTGGTTAATGCTTGGCAAACCGAAAACAATTGGGACCTAGACCGTGTCTTCGCCTCAACTGAAAACACGGATCCATATACGTATATTTAATTAAGGGGAATTACTATTATGTCTGAAGGACTATATCCAAACTTGGTTGACCGTTTTATCCGTTACGTGAAGGTCAACACGCGTTCAAACGAAGAGTCAACAACGGTGCCATCAGATCCTAAGGAAGTTGCTTTCTTGGCTGATTTGGCTGAAGAATTGAAGAGCCTTGGCCTAGAAAACGTGCGTACGATGGATGACGGTTATGTTTTTGCCGAATTGGCTTCTAACATTGACGCTGATGTACCTGCAGTTGGTTTCATTTCACACGTTGATACAGCTGACTTTAACGCTGAAGGTGTTAACCCACAATTTGTCGAAAACTACGATGGTGAGTCTGATATCAAGTTGAACGACGATTACACATTGTCACCAGCTGATTTCCCTTCATTGAAGAAGTACAAGGGTCACACGTTGATTACGACTGACGGAACGACTTTGCTTGGTGCCGATGACAAGTCTGGTGTTGCCGAAATCATTTCAGCTGCTGAATACTTGATTGCTCACCCTGAAGTAAAGCACGGTAAGGTTGTCTTTGGATTCGGTCCTGACGAAGAAATCGGTATTGGTGCCGACAACTTCCACGTTAATGAATTCGGCGCTGACTTTGCTTACACGGTCGATGGTGGTCCGTTGGGTGAGTTGGAGTGGGAGACGTTCTCAGCTGCAGCAGCTAACATCAAGATTCAAGGACGTAACGTGCACCCTGGTTCTGCCAAGGACACGATGGTTAACGCCTTGCAAGTTGCAATGGACTTGCACGCTGCTTTGCCAGCCGGTGATCGTCCAGAATTGACGGAAGGCCGTCAAGGATTCTTCCACATCTTGAAGTTGAACGGTACGCCTGAAGAAGCTGAGATGTCATACATTATCCGTGACCACGATCGCATCATCTTTGAAGAGCGTAAGCAAGCATTGCGTGACATCGTTGAAAAGATGAACGGTGAATTGGGCGTTGAGCGTATCAAGTTGGATATGTACGACCAATACTACAACATGGGTGAAGTCTTGAAGGACGACATGACGTCTGTTGATTTGGCCGAAGCCGCTATGAAGGCTTTGGACATCGAGTCAGTTATCGAACCAGTTCGTGGTGGTACTGACGGTTCAAAGATTACGTTCTTGGGATTGCCAACGCCAAACTTGTTTGCTGGTGGTGAAAACATGCACGGTCGTTTCGAGTACGTTTCAACGACCGTTATGCACCAAGCGGTTGATACAATTTTGAAGATTGTTGAATTGAACGCAGCAAAGTAATTTTAAATATTTTCAAAAGGCTAACTAGGTAATCTAGTTAGCCTTTTTGTTACTAGAAGTATGGCAATGGTAACGCTTACATGTTACACTAATCCTATTAACTGGATTTATTTCCAGCGTATTAGGGAGCATGAATTATGGCTAAGACATTAGCAATTAACGCCGGATCTTCATCATTGAAGTTCCAACTATTGGAAATGCCGGCTGAAACAGTGATTGCCAAGGGACAAATCGAGCGTATCGGTTTGCCTGAAAGTGTATTCACGATGAAGTTTAACGGGGAAAAGACTGAAATCGTCCGAGACATCGCTGACCACAAGGAAGCAATTGAAGAGATGCTTGAGCAGTTCCGCGCACAACACGTGGCTGACAAGAGTGAAATCACTGGTGTTGGGCACCGTGTTGTGGCTGGTGGTGAATGGTTCAACAAGTCGGTTATTGTGGATGAAGAAGTGTTGCACAAGATTCACCGTTTGGCTGACTATGCACCTTTGCACAATCCAGCCAATGCAACTGGAATTGAAGTATTCCAAGAGTTGTTGCCAGATGCTATTTCAGTAGCAGTCTTCGACACGGCTTTCCACCAAACGTTGCCACGTGAGAACTACTTGTACCCACTACCATACGAGTACTACACGAAGTACGGTGCTCGTAAGTATGGTGCCCATGGAACATCACACCGCTACGTTGCTGAACGTACGGCGGACATTTTGGGTAAGCCACTTGAAGAATTGAAGATTATCACACTTCACTTGGGAGCTGGTGCCTCAATCACGGCCATCAAGGATGGTAAGTCATTCGACACCTCAATGGGCTTCACACCATTGGCTGGTTTGATGATGGCAACGCGTGCGGGGGATGTGGATCCATCATTGATTTACTACATTCAAGAGCGTGAAGGCTTGTCAAACGGTGAAATGTTGAAGATTTTGAACAACAAGTCAGGCTTGCTTGGGGTCTCAACGTTGTCATCTGACATGCGTGACTTGGAAGAAGTGGCTGATACCAACGAACACGCTAAGTTGGCATTGGACATGTTCTTGAACCGTGTCATCCGTTACTTGGGTCAATACACGTTTGAAATGGGTGGCGTTGATGCCATCGTCTTCACAGCTGGTATTGGTGAGAACGCCGCAAACGTTCGTGAAGATATCATCGATCGTTTGGACTTCTTGGGCATTAAGTTGGACAAGGAAGCGAACAATGTCCGTGGTGTTGAACGTGTTATTTCAACTGACGACTCAACAACTAAGGTTTTGTTGGTGCCAACGAATGAAGAGCTTGAAATTGCTCGTGATGTTGAACGTTTGAAGGCGCAAGCAGGTAAGTAATCGTTAAGGTTCGCATGCTAAACTAATGTCATTGAAACCGAAAAGGGGGAGTCTAAGATGTTTACGTTGATTATCATCGCAGTCATTGGCCTCTGGTTCTACGGCAAGCACCGCATCAAGCGTGCGGTGGCCCACGTTGAGCAACAAATGCCATTTTCTGATCAAAGCATGAACGGTGCACGCCGTGATGCGTTCGAAGGACAATTCGAAGAAATTAAAACTACGAAAATTAAGTAAGCAAATACGCCATAACGTACTCGTTATGGCGTATTATTTTTGCTATAATGGTTAGAAAGTTCTGATGTAGATGAAAATTAGATGAATCTGCGCGTATGGGACGTTTTAAGCGGTCGTCAGAGAACGGCCAAAACGATATAAGGGGACACTTCATGAAGAAATTGTTGATTGCTAACCGTGGGGAAATTGCCGTTCGTTTAATTCGAGCTGGTAAAGAATTAGGGATTAAGACGGTGGCTATTTTTGCCAAGGAAGATGAGTTTGCTGTGCACCGTTTCAAGGCGGATGAATCTTATCTAGTTGGTGAAGGTAAGGCACCAATTGCCGCTTATTTGGATATTGACGATATTATTCGTATTGCTAAGGAAACTGGCGCCGATGCCATTCACCCAGGTTATGGGTTCTTGTCAGAAAATGACGAGTTCGCAGCTGCGGTTGAAGCAGCCGGCATTAAGTTTGTTGGGCCACGCGTTGAACACTTGAAGATGTTTGGTGACAAGATTACGGCTAAGCAAGCCGCAATTAAGGCGGGTGTGCCAACAGTGCCGGGAACTGATCACCCGGTCGAATCAATTGAAGAGGCATTGGCTTTCGGTGCTGAACACGGTTACCCGTTGTTTGTTAAGTCGGCTGCTGGTGGTGGTGGTCGTGGGATGCGTGTTATTGAACACGATGATGAACTACGTGAAGCCTTTGAACGTGCAGCTTCTGAAGCACAACAAAGTTTTGGTAAGGCTGAAATTTATCTTGAAAAGTATCTACAAGACCCTAAGCACGTTGAAATTCAAATTTTGGCGGATGAACAAGGCGAAGTGATGCACTTGTTTGAGCGTGACTCATCAATTCAACGACGTCACCAAAAGATTATCGAGTTTGCACCAGCAGTTTCTGTATCTGTTGCTATGCGTCGTCGCATTCAAGATGCAGCTGTTAAGTTGATGCAAAGTGTCGATTATCAAAGTGCTGGAACTGTTGAGTTTTTGGTTGATGGGGACGATTTTTACTTCATCGAAGTTAACCCACGTGTGCAAGTTGAGCACACGGTAACTGAAGAAATTACTGGCGTGGACATTGTAAAGTCACAATTGTTGATTGCCCAAGGTTACGGCTTGCATGAAGCACCATTAAATATTCCAGCCCAAGACAAGCTGTTGGCAGTCGGAGTGGCGATTCAATCACGTATTACAACGGAAGACCCAGCCAATAACTTCATGCCTGATACCGGTAAGATTGATTGGTACCGATCACCAGGTGGAACGGGGATTCGTCTAGATGCCGGTAATGTTTATGCCGGGGCTACTGTGACACCGTTCTTTGACTCGTTGTTGGTTAAGGTTGTGGCACACGGGACGGACTTCACTGAAGCGGTTGATAAGATGCAACGCGCCTTGAACGAATTTGCCATTCGTGGGGTTAAGACGAACATTCCATTCTTGAAGAATGTTTACGCACACCCAACGTTCCGCGCAGCTGATGCACCAACAACGTTTGTGGACAAGCACCCAGAGTTGTTTGAAATTGCGCCAGAAAAGGAACCGGACCGTAAGTTGTTGCGTTATGTCAGTGAAACGACAGTTAACGGCTTCCCAGGCATTGATCATGATTACCAGAAGCTTTATGAGCCATTGCATTATCAAGCCAACACTGATTTGGTGTTGCCTTCTGATTTGGTAACGGCCAAGGATATCTTGGACGCCCAAGGACCAGATGCGGTGGCACAATGGGTGAAGAACCAAGATAAGGTTTTGTTGACGGACACGACGATGCGTGACGCACACCAATCATTGTTCGCCACACGTATGCGTACGAAGGATATGTTAGCAATTGCGGATGAAACGCAATTGGCGATGCCGAACCTCTTCTCAAACGAGATGTGGGGTGGTGCCACATTTGATACGGCCTACCGCTTCTTGGGTGAAGATCCGTGGGAGCGTCTCCGTGCGTTGCGTGAGAAGATGCCACGTACGTTGATGCAGATGCTGTTCCGTGGTTCAAACGCTGTTGGTTATCAGAATTACCCAGATAACGTACTTGAAGAGTTTATTCGCTTAGCAGCGACGAACGGCATGGACGTGTTCCGTATCTTCGATAGTTTGAATTGGTTGCCACAAATGGAGAAGTCAATCCAATATGTGCGCGACAACAACAAGATTGCCGAAGTTGCGATGGCTTACACGGGTGATATTTTGGATTCAACGCGTAAGAAGTACACACGTGATTACTATGTAAACTTCGCCAAGGAGTTGCAGAGTGCCGGTGCGCACATGATTGCGATTAAGGACATGGCGGGCTTGTTGAAGCCTGAAGCCGCTTATGAGTTGGTTAGCGCGTTGAAGGATGCGGTTGATGTGCCGATTCATCTTCACACGCACGATACAACTGGTAACGGTGTATACACGTATGCACGTGCGGTTGATGCAGGGGTTGATGTTATCGACGTGGCAATGTCAGCCTTGTCAGGCACGACATCACAACCATCAATGGGGGCGACCTATTACGCGTTGAGTGGTAATGCCCGTCAACCAGAGTTGAACATGCCGGCCGTTGAGCACATTAACAGCTATTGGGCACAAGTTCGACCATACTACGGTCAGTTTATGAGCAAGATGGTTGGTGCCCAAACGGACATTTTCGAAGTCGAAATGCCAGGTGGACAATATTCTAACTTGCAACAACAAGCGCAAGCATTGCGTTTGGGGGATCGTTGGGATGACGTGAAGACGATGTACGCAACCGTTAACCAAATGTTTGGTGACATTATCAAGGTGACGCCATCATCAAAGGTTGTTGGGGACATGGCGTTGTTTATGGTCCAAAATGATTTGACGCCAGAAAAGGTGTTGGCGGAAGGTCAAACGTTGGACTTCCCACAATCAGTGGTTGATTTCTTTGCGGGTGATCTTGGACAACCAGTTGGTGGCTTCCCAGAAGACCTACAACAGGTCGTGTTGAAGGGTCGCAAGCCATTGACGGTACGTCCTGGTTCATTGACGCCAGCGGCTGATTTTGAGGCGATGACGGCTGAAATCGAAGCGATTTTGAAGCGTAAGGCAACGCCAGAAGAGATTATTTCGTACATCTTGTACCCACAAGTGTTTAAGGACTATGTGGCCAACCAAGAAAAGTTTGGCCCAATGACGTTCTTGGATACACCAACCTTCTTCCAAGGAATGCGTGTTGGTGAGCGTGTGGATATCGAAATGGGACCTGGAAAGGTTGTCATTTTCCAACTGCAAGAAATTGGTGAAGTTGATCCAGAGGGTATGCGTACGTTGTACTTTGATGTGAACGGAACGCCAATTGAGATTGACGTGCTAGACGAATCTGTCCAAGTTACAACGGTTGCCCGTCGTAAAGCAGAGCCAACGAATCCAAATGAGATTGGCGCAACAATGGCTGGTAATGTGTTGTCAGTTCACGTGGAGAATGGTCAAGCAGTGAAGCAAGGCGATGTCATGATTGTGACGGAAGCTATGAAGATGGAGACGACTGTGCAAGCGCCATTTGATGGGACAGTTAAGTTTGTACACGTTGCAGCTGGTGAAGCGGTTGCGGGTGGCGACTTGTTGATCGAAGTTGAACCGGGATAGGGAGAGTTCACATAAAAATCATAATCTTCGGCTAGAATGTACCTAAAGTAAGCGATATGACATACTTTGGGGAACAGAGGGAAGAACATGATTTTCAAGAGACGTGAACGCCTATTTCGAAATTGGTGGACGACTGGTTTGCAGCCTGATGACGTTGAAAATGAGCTTAAAACGACATATAACATCCATGAAAAAGCTTTAATTGCAGTGAATGTGGTGCTGTTTTTTCTAACAGCTGGGCTATTTTATGGGGAAATGTGGCCGTACAGTGGCATTGCCTTAGGCGCACTTGTGTTGGCAATACTGCTACTTGCCATCAGGTTGCTGATGCGCGCGGTCTTGTTTAACGATATCGTACGTTACCGTGACTGGTATCATGTGCAGACACAAATCGAAAAGTTAATGAAATGACATAAAACGCAGTCAGCTACTAGTTGTTGACTGCGTTTTTTCGTAAAATGGAAGTACTGAAAAATGATGAGGTGAAGACATGCGACAATGGTGGCAAAGTAAATACATTTTAGGCGTTGGCATGGTGGGGATGTTGCTGTACATCTTGCAGAGCGTTATTGCGACGATTATTTGGCCAGCGTATCGGATGGCAGCCTATCCATTAGCCATTCTGACGGCGCCAGATTCACAGTATGCGTCGGCGTTTAAGGGGCTACAACTGATTGCTGGTTTGCTGATTGCGGTGAGTCTAGCAGCGCTTTGGCGTTATTCACGCTATAAGGACTACACAGATTTGGTGAAAACGGTGCAACAATTGATTCTGATTTGGCTGGTTGGTGTCTTACTAAACTTTATTTGGCCATTGAACAGCATTGTGGAGGCTGTGTTGCGTCCGGCTGTATCAGCCCGCAATATCGTGTTCGGCCTGTTGATCATCCTGCTTGGCTGGACAATCTGGCGCGTGGGAAGCGCTGCACAAACGCATGATATGATGACGTTGGCCAATGGGTTAAAGCTGTTTGCAATTTTGTATGTGCTATTTAACTTTTTGGAGTTTGCAGTGACATTAATTGGCTGGCAATTGTCAGGATTCTTTGATGTATTAGCAATTGACGTCTTGGCAGTCGCCATGGGATATATCAGTTGGTACTTTATGCGTCTAGCTGAATAACCCCTTTTTTCCACTATCCGTTTAACACAGTGCTAAACTGTAAGAGTTGAAGGGGATATGAAGTGACTAAATTCAGACTAACTCTGAAGGAGGTAGCGAACAGTTCCCTAAAACGTAGAAAATCAGTACAGTAACTAAGTGGAGAATGCTGATTGATTAAACAAACTGGAAAATTACTTTTCACGCTAACTAAAACTAGGTATAATTAAGTTATTCCTAACGAAAGTGGTGAGAAAAATGATTAAGACGCATAAAGTTAAAATTTATCCTAACGCCACAATGATTAAGGAGTTAGAAAAGCTTTTTGATTATCGATGCTTTGTTTGGAATAAAGGGTTGGAAGTTTGGCAAGAAATGTACGAAGCGTCACAAATGATGTCCGACAAACACCTTAAGCCAAATGAACGTAAGGTACGTGATGAGTTAGTTCGTGATAAAGCAGACTGGCAATATCAGTTGTCCGCACGTGTCTTGCAGCTGGCGGTTAAAGACTTGGCGAAAGCATGGCACTATTTCTTTAATCCGAATATGCCAAATCATCAGCGACCGCGGTTTAAATCCAAGAAAAGATCAGCTAAATCCTTCACGACGGACCGGGCTAAGATTATTGCTGGTAAGTTACGCTTGGATAAGCCTCGAGAAGGTATTTCGAAGTGGTTTGACATCCGTCTAGCTGAGATGCCACGATGGCATGGTGAGTTGAAGCAGGTGACTGTTAAGTTAGAAGCAGACGGCTATTACGCATCGCTGACCATCGAAATGCCGAAGGCTGCAGTAGCACACAATAACTCGAAAGCAACGGGAGTCGATGCCAATATTGGGCGCTTCGTTTATCAAGACGATGACGGATATCAAACGCAGGCAACATTGCCGAACGGCTTACTAAAACTGTATGAGCGTGTGACGGTGTATCAACGCCAACTTGCTCGTAAACGGGTTGAGAATCCCAAGAACTACAATTCGAAGCAGTACCAGACAACGAGAGCCAAGTTGAAACGGTGCTACCAACGAATTGCACGCATTCAAGGGGACATTCTGAACAAGTTTACGAGCAAGTTGGTGGCGAACTATGGGGTGATTGGCATCGAGAACTTGGATTGTCAGCGCATGAAGATGGACAAGCACTTGGCGAAGAATCTGCATCGGTCGATGTTTGGTAAATTCCAACTAATGATGCAGTACAAAGCGACGTGGCAGAGTGTGACGTTGGTATGTGCGGATCGATTTTTTCCAAGTACACAACGTTGTTCAAACTGCGGGCATATTAAGACCGGTGTGGATAAAATTACGCTGAATGGCAATCGAAAACACGGGACAAAGCATCATGAGTACGTTTGTTATGAATGCGGTTTTGAAGCGGATCGTGATGAGAATGCCGTTGAAAATTTGAAGCAATATGCAATTAATTCAGTTTGGGGGCAGGCTATTGTCCCGACTATTGGGTAACTAATAGTTTAGGTGCGTCCAGAGATGGTCAATGTGGCTGAGATAATTATCAAAGTCGGAATACTGTTGTTTGATGGGCGTGAATAGAACAAGGAATGATATGACAGAAAGGAAATACATGAATCCTTACTGGTGTTTATTCATTTCTCCACGTTTTATGTAGCAGGATGGAAAAATGTATTTGACAATTACTGACGCTGCAATGGAAAAGATTAACCCAATTTTGAAGGCTGAGCCAGGTCGTCGTTTGATTATGATGTATGAAGACGGGGTTTCACCTTACTCACACCACGGTGAAGTTGCCATGCAAGTTTCATTCGTTTTCGCCGTTATTCGCGGTGATCAACCTTTGGAGCCATGGTTTGATGAGACAATCGATTCAAACATCGGCCCATTGCCAATCAAGGGTTACTCAAAGGACTACATGGTGCCAAACATGGTTTTGGACGTTAAGAAGTTCGGTGGTGTTGTGTTGCGTGGTGACGCTGGTGTGATCGATGATACGCCAGAAATTCGTGACGAAACAAAGGCAACCGACTAATCAATGATTTTAATTAAGCATCTCGTGTTTACGGGGTGCTTTTTTATTACCTGTGATGAAAGTTTGATTTGGGTTCGTGGCTTACAATGTGTAAACTTGAAGTACTAGGACACATTGTAAGAGGGGGATGGTCATTTGGCAAAAAGGAAAATTGTGATTGCGGGGGGCACTGGCTTTGTTGGTCAAGGGATTACCAATGCGTTATTACCAGAAAAATATGACATTCATGTACTGACGCGTCGGAACGTAACAACTGATACCGAGTCAGTAACGTATCACCACGTTGATTATCACGTAACTGAACAGGTGTTAGCAGTGATTGGGGATGCGGATTGGGTGATTGATGTGATTGGCATTCTACTGCCAAATCCGATTAAGCATCAAACGTATGCCAATAGCAGCGTTTTACCGGCGAAATTTTTAATTGACGCTGTACGCGCCTGCCCAGAGGCTAAGTTCATGTTCGTGTCGGCTAATTACGCACCTTTCTTCATGGCACCATACATGCGTGCAAAGCAAGAAGTAGAGAATTACATGGCATTACGTTTGCCACAGCGTGCAACGACATTGTATCCGGGTATTATTTATGATCGGCAACGCCAGATTAGCTATTACGTTGGCCATATATTGGCTAAGATTCATGCTAAGCGACTTCGGCCAATTAAGTTGACTGACTTGGCGGAGGAAGTGACACGCATTCTAGATGGGCATGAGAGTGATTTAGAAAAACGACGCTAATTATTTTGAACTTATAAATCTATAGTCTGGTATAAGGTTGGCCTGTTTCAATATAATGTATAGAAAGACATTGAAACGGAGTGTAAGCAATGATTAATCAACGATCTTCAACGATAAACGTCAACCAAATGCGTGACATGCTAAGTACGTCGGGCTTAAATCTCGGGGTAGAAGTCGAAGAACTTACGAAATTTGCCCGCATGTATCAAACATACGAGTCTGCGCAACATGAGATTGCAACGAAATTGGAAAATCTTGATGCTGAGTTTCAAATGAACTATAACCACAACCCGATCCATCATCTGGAGGGACGTATGAAGGATCCGCAAAGTCTGTTTGGCAAGTTGCAACGGAAAAATCTGCCAATGACTGTGGATATTATTCCAGATAACATCTTTGATATCGCGGGTATTCGCGTCATCACGAATTATATTGATGACATTTACACGGTTGAACGTCTGCTAGTCGCCCAAGATGATGTCACATTGTTAAAGCGCAAGGATTATGTCGAAAATCCTAAGCCAAGTGGCTATCGCAGTTTGCACTTAGTTGTTGAAATTCCTGTCTTTAGGTCGACGGGTGTGGAACGTGTACCGGTTGAGATTCAAATTAGAACAATCGGTATGGACATGTGGGCCAGTCTCGAACACAAGTTGCGCTATAAAACTGACGCAGAACGCGCTGAAGAGTTCGCCGATAACCTGATTGGTTATGCAAACGAGTTGAATCAAATTGAGCAAAACTTCCAGAATATTCATCGCGAATTATAACGAATTTTTGTTGATAAATCGGGGTTTAGAAGCGTCAAGTAAAATTACTTGTCACTTTTTTAGGGAAAACACTTGAATTTTCTCAATAAACTGTGTAATATAATTATTTGTAATTTACTAGCTATATTGTAACGGCGCAAGCTTGGGGATTAGCCCAATGCAGCTAATCCTGTCGTTCAAATTAGTGGTGAGGGGCACCTCACAAATTAAATTCAAGGAGTTATGTTAATGCGCATTAACATTTTGTTGGAAGCCGCCGAAACTGGTGAGCGTATCTACTTGACTTCTAAGAACCGTCGTAACACGCCAGACCGTTTGGAGTTGAAGAAGTATTCTCCAAAGTTGCGTCGTGTCACTGTGTTCAAGGAGGTTAAGTAATCATGGCTAAGAAGTCAAAGATCGCTAAGGCTAAGAAGATTGAAGCAACTGTAGAGAAGTACGCTGCAAAGCGTGCTGCCTTGAAGGCTGCTGGTGACTACGTAGGGTTGTCAAAGTTGCCTCGCAACGCATCACCTGTACGTATGCACAACCGTGATAAGATTGATGGACGTCCTCACGCTTACATGCGTGAGTTCGGAATGTCACGTTTGAACTTCCGTCAATTGGCACACAAGGGCTTGATCCCTGGTGTTAAGAAGGCTTCTTGGTAATCTGCATTTTACCTTAAGTCTTAAAGAGAGCATCTACTTTCGAGTAGGTGCTCTTTTTTTATATCTAACCGATATAGCCGTCCTTTTTAAGGGATTTCTCGAAGTAGATACAGTGTTGGTGGTACTTTTAAAAGCAATGGGGACTATTTTTTGGGGGTGGTGTGATGTTAATGCCATTATTAACGTGGTTATCAATTGTGGTAGTTCTGTTACTGATAATTTGGATTATTCCAAGGGTTAGATACGGACACTTTTCTGAATGGGATGATAAGGTTAAGCGATTTATTTTAAATACTATGGTTTATGTGGTGTTGTTTAGCATCTTTTCTGTGATTTGGACGGGAACGTTGAGTCACTGGCAAGATTGGTTATCGCTCTTTGCGTTGGCGACCGGGATGTTAACGTTCAGAAGCATTATTGATCACAAGTTTCCAAAATAATCTTAGGGGTGAGTAACATGACACAGATTAAAAATAAAATGATTGTAATGGCAGCAGTCGATGTTGCGATTCTTTTGCTACATATATTACGGTACCGAGGGCTGATACCAGCGAATTTGGTCTATGGCATCCTAGGTTTTATACTCGATTTAGGTGTGTTAATTGTCGGATTTGATATTCAAAAGAGCAAGCGGTTTAAAGAATCGTCACTCAAATGGTTTGTATATGGCTCAATGCTCTTAATTTTCTTGCCTTAATATTGCATGAAATTAATAAGGCCGAAATGGCCTTTTTTTGACCCATCAATTTGGAAAAGCGTTAATATAATTGTGTTGGAAGGCGCTTACAATTAAATGCTGAAAAATAAACCTTTTTATTTGTTTTAAGTGTTTGAAAGCGTCATACTAAACGTAAGTAATTATTTAAGTAATCATCTTCATCAAGCTAGTCGTTTTGGCTAGGGTGACGGAGAATAATTGTTTTTTCTAAACAGGAGGCTTATCTCATGTCAGATAAGAAGATTACAGCCGGTTTGGCTGCATTGAAGGTTATGGAAGGTTGGGGTATCGACACAATGTACGGTATTCCTTCTGGAACTTTGAGTGGATTGATGAACGCGATGAGTAATCCTGAGAACAACATCAAGTTCATTCAAGTTAAGCACGAAGAAGTTGGAAGTATGGCAGCTGCTATGCAATACAAGTTCAGTGGTAAGATGGCCGTTGCTGTCGGATCTGGTGGACCTGGTGCGACTCACTTGATTAACGGTTTGTACGATGCTGCCATGGACGCAACGCCAGTTTTGGCAATATTGGGTTCAAAGCCATCTCGTGAATTGGGAATGGATTCATTCCAAGAGTTGAACCAAAACCCAATGTACAACAATATCGCTGTTTACAATAAGCGTGTTGCCGTTCCTGAGCAATTGCCATACATGATTGACGATGCCATCCGCAACGCCATTTCAAAGAAGGGTGTTGCTGTTCTTGAAGTGCCTGCTGATTTCGGATTTGCTGAAATTGACGCTGAAATGAACTACGCTAACCCAATTTACTCTTCTGGTGACGTTTACAAGGAATACGACCCGGTTGCACCTAAGGCAGCTGACGTTGATGCCGCTGTTGAAATTTTGAAGAATGCTAAGCGTCCAGTAATCTACGCTGGTTTCGGAACAATCGGTCACGGTGAGCTAGTCCAAGAATTGTCTCGTAAGTTGAAGGCACCTGTTTTGACGACTGCCAAGAGCTACGAAGCCTTCGATTACGACTTTGAAGGTTTGATGGGTTCTGCTGGACGTGTCGCTTGGAAGTCAGGTAACGATGTCATCTTCGAAGCAGATACTGTTTTGTTCATTGGTAACAACTACCCATTCTCACAAGTTGAGAACTTTATGGCTGGTGTTAAGCACTTTATCCAAATCGACAGCAACCCAGCTCGTCTAGGACGTCGTCACAAGGCTGATGTTGCGATGTTGGCTGATGCAGGTTTGGCAGTTGAAGCATTGTTGGAGAAGGTTGAGCCAGTTGCTGAGTCAGCATGGTGGAACGCTGCTTTGAAGGATGCCCAAAACTGGCGTGACTACATGCACAAGATTGAGACGAAGACGGAAGGTCCTTTGGAGGCTTACCAAGTCTACAACGCCATCAACAAGTATGCTGATGAAGATGCTATCTTCTCAATCGATGTTGGTGACACAACGCAAATGTCAATTCGTCACTTGCACATGACACCAAAGAACATGTGGCGTACGTCACCATTGTTCGCTACGATGGGTATCGCCATCCCTGGTGGAATTGGTGCTAAGAACGTCTTCCCAGATCGTCAAGTATTTAACATCGCCGGTGACGGTGCCTTTGCGATGACTGATTCAGATATCGTGACGGCAGTTCGTTACAACATGCCTGTTATTAACGTTGTTATGACGAACACGCAATACGGATTCATCAAGGATAAGTATGAGGATACGAACACTTACCGTAACGATGAAATCGTTGACTTCGGTGATGTTGACTACGCCAAGATTGCTGAAGCACAAGGTGCTGTTGGTTTGACGGTTAACAGCATTGCAGACATCGATAAGGTGATGCAAGAAGCCGTTGACTACTACAAGCAAGGTCGTGTTGTGGTGGTTGATGCTAAGATTACGAAGGAGCGTCCAATTCCTGTTGAAGGATTGAAGCTTGATCCAGCTCTTGCATCTGAAGAAGAAATTAAGGCCTTCAAGGAGCGTTATGACGCACAAGAACTTGTGCCATTCCGCAAGTTCCTTGAAGAAGAAGGACTTAAGTCACAAGTTGTTAAGGTTAACGACGAAGACACAAAGTATAACTTCTAATTAAATACTGGTAAGATAATTGCCAGCTAGAAAAAAGCACTCGGTTGTAAAAATCGAGTGCTTTTTTGCGTTGATGCCAATAGGAAAGTCTCAATATGTGAACACTGACATCATGCCTATATAAAGATATGTATAATTTCATATCACGAGAGAACGTAATACCTTTTGGAAAGGCGGAAGTAATACAAATGAAGGTGGCTAATTTTAAAATTGCAGTGTTGGGAATTATGATTATGCTTGTGATTTGCACAACGGAACTCTCTGATTTTGGCTTGATTCAACATCAGTATAGGACTGAGCTACGAAGGACTAGTGTTTCGTCGAGTGAGAGTACACAACGAAACAAGTTCGCGAACATACGAATTATCGAAAACGGAAAATATTTCCAAAAATGAGTGATGCTCGGTGTTCTCTTTGTTATAGTGAGTAGAGGGGGGGCTTTTATGCGTACTTTTTATAACATTGCAGATTTGAGTTTGCCGGTGATGGCCGAACATCTTGGGGCTGAATGGAATCAGGGGGTTATTATACGTCACCAAGGCTTCCCACACTTCCATTGGTTACAGACGCAATCAGGGATGGGAGCCTTTTGGGTACGAGATAAACGCTACGAATTATCACCGGGGATGGGAATCTTGATTGCACCGGGTGTGCCACATCGGTATGAACCGTTAGGCAAGCATCCTTGGCAAGTGCGTTTTGCAACATTCCAGGGACAATTAGTCGATGACTTGCTTAAGCAAATGGTGAATAGTGAGTTTGTTTTAGTTGAAGCAACAGAAGCAAAACTGTATACAGCTTTACATGAGCAATTAATGCAGGAATTGGCGGCTGAACCGGTGGATGATTTGGCCGTATCAACGACGGCTTATCGGCTTTTACTGGGCTTAACACGCCAACAAAAACAAACCATCGATCAACATCAGCCGGATTATCAGCACTATGTCGGACCAGCGATTGCGTATATGCAGAATCATTTTGCAGAAAATATGTCGATTGCTGAGGTAGCACAAGCTTTATCGGTGTCGACACAGTATTTGAATCGGGTATTCAAGCGTCTCGTCCAGCAAACGCCTAATGAGTATTTGACACAAATCAGAATTAGTAATGCCAAAAAGTTGTTGATTTCGCAACGTCATTTACGGGTTGAAGCAGTCGCTAGCCTAAGTGGCTATCAAGATGCGACCTATTTTGGCAAAGTATTTAAAAAGCAAACCGGCGTTAGTCCATTGAACTATCGTCAGTGGCAAACATGAGATGCTGAACCAGCAGTTTCTGCTGGTTTTTTTGTGTCTTCGTTCACACAGTTTCAATTAATCATGATATTTGGTTATAAAAGTGCCTTTTTGGCTAATGAAAGCGCTTTATTATTAGTGAGTAGGTTAATTATGAAACCAAAATATCGGGGGATATAAGCATGAACAAGGTGAAGCAGTATCTGTCTTATGCGGCAGGTGCGTTCGGACACGATGCGTTTTATGCAACGCTTAGTACGTATTTTATGATTTTTGTGACGGGTCAATTATTTGATTCGCCAGATAAAGCTTTTAATAATCAAATGATTGGTTGGGTGACAACAATGATTGTTGCTATTCGTTTGATTGAAATTGTGTTTGATCCAATTATTGGGGGAATTGTTGATAACACACGAACGCGATGGGGAAAGTTTAAGCCATGGCTAATCGTGGCTGGGTTTATCAGTTCATTCTTGTTGGTAGTCATCTTTACGGACTTTGGTGGGCTAGCAACATCACACCCAATGCTTTACTTAGTACTGTTTGGGATTGTGTTTGTTACGCTGGATGCATTTTACTCATTTAAGGACATTGCCTTCTGGTCAATGTTGCCAGCTTTGTCATTGAATAGCAGTACGCGAGAAAAGTTTGGTACGGTGGCGCGTTTTGGTTCAACACTAGGTCAGCAAGGTGTGCAAATCGTGGTTGTGCCATTGGTTATGTTCTTCTCAATGGCCTTTGCAGGGGCTCACACTGAAACAAAGACTGGTTGGTTCTGGTTCGCCGTTGTCATTGCGGTCATCGCTTATCTTGGTGCGTTGCTGACAGCAGCGGGCACAAAAGAAGAGGACAATGTCGTCCGTCAAAACACAGAAAAGGTTGGTGTACTCGAAGTCTTTAAGGTTGTTGCGAAGAACGATCAATTGATGTGGCAAGCCGTCTCTTACATTATGTTTGCGCTTGCGTATGTTGTCACAAACTCGCTATTGTTGTACTATTTCAAGTACGTCATGGGTGCCGACAATGAGTTTTACTTGGTTGGGATTTTCACAGCAATTGAAGGTATGATTTCGGTTGCCATCTTCCCAACGTTAACGAAGTTTTTGGCCCGTCGTACCATTTTCTTTAGTGGTGCGGTTGTGATGTTGGCTGGTTACCTATTATTTATGGTAGCTGGGAATAACTTGGCCATCGTTTTGACAGCTGTCACAATGTTCTTTATGCCATACCCAATCATGTTCTTGGTTGTGTTGATGACCATTACCGACTCGGTGGAATATGGTCAATG
This sequence comes from Weissella confusa, assembly GCA_041871065.1. Lineage (NCBI taxonomy): Bacteria > Bacillati > Bacillota > Bacilli > Lactobacillales > Lactobacillaceae > Weissella > Weissella confusa. Next base: position 992,039 of record CP168942.1, read on the forward strand.
GAAGCTTGGCACGCGTCACGAATCAGTGACGTTGGCCATCCGACCATTGTTGGATAAGTTGGCGGGGGCATTCGCTAATGGTGTTGTTGGGTTCGCAGCGGTTGTTGCCGGTATGACTGGTAGCGCAAAGCCATCCGACATCACGGAACATGGCCTCAGCATGTTTAAGATGTTTATGTTTTACGGCCCAATGGTCTTGATTATCGTGTCAGTGTTGATTTACTGGCGTAAGGTGACGTTGACAGAAGCACGTCACGCAGAAATTGTGGCGGAATTGGAAGCACGTTTGAAGGAGAATTAAAATGGTTTATGAATTAAATCATGAGTTAGCACAATCATTTGAGAAGCGTTTTGGTTACGAACCAGCGAAGTTGTACTTTTCACCAGGTCGCGTGAATTTGATTGGCGAACACACTGACTATAATGGTGGCCACGTCTTTCCAGCCGCAATTAGTGTTGGAACGTACGGTGCAATTGCACCGCGTGATGATCAAGAGATTCGCACGTATTCAGCGAACTTCCCAGAGGCTGGGATTCAATTAATTGCATTGGATGATATCGCATTGCGTCAATATGATACATGGATTAAGTATTTGCGTGGTGTGATTACTGAAATGGCTAAGTTTGGCTACCCAGTTACAAAAGGATTTGATTTGGCAATTGTTGGTGACATGCCAACAGCATCAGGTTTGTCATCATCAGCCTCATTGGAAATGCTGCTCATTAATATGTTAGCTGATTTGATGGGATACGAGATTGATAAGTTGACCATTGTGAAGATGGGGCAAGCCGTTGAAAATGATTATTTGGGGCTAAAAACCGGTATCATGGATCAATTCGCGGTCGCTTTTGGTGAAGATGAACAAGCAATTTTCTTGGATACCAACACCCTTGAATATGAGATGGTGCCAGCTGAGTTTGGTGACTATCGTTTGCTAGTCATGACGACGAATAAGAAGCGCGAATTAGTTGATTCAAAGTACAATGAGCGTCGTGCAGAAACGGAAGCAGCGTTGGCTTTGTTACAAGCGACGGTTGATATTCAGACATTGGGAGATTTGACAACAGATCAATTCTTGGCTGCGTCAGCGTCATTAATGGCTGGCAATGACGTCATTATGCGTCGTGCTCATCATGCTGTGACTGAGAACCAACGTACAGTTGAAGCGAAGGCAGCATTGCAGGACCACGATTTGGAAACGTTTGGACAATTGTTAACCGCATCGCACAATTCATTGCGTGATGATTATGAAGTGACTGGAATCGAGCTAGATACACTGGTCGACGCAGCGTTGGCCCAAAATGGGGTGCTGGGTGCTCGTATGACTGGTGCTGGATTTGGTGGCTCAGCCATCGCGCTAGTTGAAGAAACCCGTGTACCTGAAATCACGGCCGCTGTTGGTGAAGCGTACACCACCAAAATTGGCTACCAACCATCATTTTTCGTTGCTGAAATTGTTGCTGGTACGCATGAAATTAAGTAGAGGAAGTCGTTATGTTAGATTCACACAGTAGTCAATTGGTCTTGGATTTCGTGGCATGGGGTGTCAAACTGCACGCCTATTCAGAAATGGAGACGGTCTACCGCACCAACTTGGTCCTGGCTGAACTTGGGTTAGATGGGGTTGTTGATGGTCAAAAAGGGAATACTGATCGGTCGCTAAGTGAATTAACGACACTGTTGCTTGATATTTCTGATAAGACGCCAAGCGAACGTTGGCAGTTAGACGTGATGCGGGCCCGCTTACTGAACATTGTGACACCAACACCTGATCGACTCCAAAGTAATTTTGAAAAGTTATATGCGCAAAGTCGTGAGGCGGCGGTAACTTATTATTATGACTTAAGTCGGGCAATCGAGAATGTGAAAGTGGCCGATATAAAGAAGAATATCGCATACGAAGCTGCCTCTGATTTTGGTGATTTAGAGATTACGATTAATTTGTCGAAGCCAGAGAAGACGACTGCCGAAATTAAGGCGGCCGCGTCGGCGCCTAAAGCCTCTTATCCACCAACAGCATTGGATTATACGAATGAAGGGTATGCCGGTTCGATGACACAAGCACCGCGCGCCACGCATCGCTTTATTCGAGAAGTTCTACAAGGGCAAACGTGGGGTTGGCATTATTCGCCATATGCATACTTTGATGAGCACGCCATTTTTGTTGATTTCGAACGCGAAACGATGTCTATCAACAAAGCGACGTTTGAAAATCTGTTGACGATTGTTGAACGCTATCCAATGTACTTTGTTGGTTCAAATGCAGACTTGCCAATCGTTGGTGGCTCAATTCTTTCACAAGAGCACTTCCAAGGTGGGCGTCACGTCTTTCCATTGATGAAGGCGCCGGCAGAATGCGAAATTCCAATGCCGGCATTTCCCGATATTCATGCTGATGTGGTACGTTGGCCAATGACGACAATTCGTTTAACTGCAACTGATAAAGAGAAGCTCGTGGCAGCTAGTGAATTCATTCGTGAAGCTTGGCAAGGCTATTCAGACGACCGTTTGGATATTCATGCGACGAGCGAAAGTGGTGAACAACAACACACAGTTACGCCGATTGCCATGAAGCGTCCAGGGTTGTACGTTATGTATTTGGTTTTGCGCGACAATGGCACATCAGCTGAATACCCAGAGGGGATTTTCCATCCCCACCCAGACGTCCAACATATCAAGCGTGAAAATATCGGCTTGATCGAAGTGATGGGGTTGGCAATCTTGCCAGCGCGTTTGAAGGATGAACTTAGTGATGTCGAAGCATTCTTGCTTGGAGAGGCGGACATCAATCAGGTCGCTGAAGGGCACCGACCATGGGCTGAAATGTTGGCTAGCGAACATGAGGTCACGACCAAAAATGTCCATGAGATTGTGCAACAAGCAGTTGGGCAGGTGTTTGCTGAAGTCCTAACACACGCTGGTGTTTATAAGTATGACGCCAGCGGTCGTGAAGGCTTGAAGCGCTTTATCGCACATCTGACAGCAGCGGGTAAATAAAAACGATGGCACTTCCAGCAGTGTTGGAGGTGCCATTTTTCAAAAACGTTATGTAAGCGCATACAAAAGAGGAGGGTGACATGGAAGCGAAACTTGAATGGCTAGATGATCCACGCGTATTCCGTGTTGGCAAACTGTCGGCACATAGTGATCATAATGTTTACCGTAGTGCGAAAGAGTACAAAACAGGTAATCAGGCCGATACGGTGTCACTAGATGGCGAGTGGGATTTTCACTATGGCGAATCACCACGTGAACGGACAGAAATGTTTTATGACCCACAGTTAGTTTCTGCGCGAGCGCAATTTGATAAAATTTCGGTACCTGGTCACATCCAATTACAAGGCTATGGTCAAATTCAGTACATTAATACACTGTATCCTTGGGACGGACAACAATACCGTCGTCCGCCATTTATGGATGGTGATTTAAAGGGAATGCCAGGCATTTTTAGTGACGCACCGGATAATCCAGTTGGTGAATATGTTAAAGTATTTGATTTACCAATGCATTTTGAAAAGCGCCGGGTGCATATCATGTTTGACGGTGTGGAACAGGCGATGTATTTGTGGGTGAATGGATACTTTGTGGGTTATTCAGAAGACAGTTTTAGTCGAGCTGAGTTTGATATCACTGAGCAACTGCATGCCGGACAAAACATGATTGCGGTGGCTGTATATAAAATGAGTACCGCAGCGTTTATTGAAGATCAGGATATGTTCCGTTTCTCGGGTATTTTTAGAAGTGTACGTTTACGCGCATTGCCTGAGATTGACGTGACGGATGTTGATATCAAGCCAATGGTGCATGGTCAGAATGGTATGGTTGATGTCACGTTGCAGCTATCATCAAAAACACCAGTGACGGGTAACGTTCAGATTGCGATTTTAGACCATAATCAGCAATCGCTATTAGAAACGCAGATTAGTGCTGATGAGCAGGTGCGTCTGGCAGACTTGATTGTGCCAGACATTGCATTGTGGTCTCACCAACAGCCAAACTTGTATCATTTGCAAGTGACGGTGACCAATGCAGCCGGTGACGAGGTTGCCTTTGTGAATTATCCATTTGGCTTTCGAACGATTGCGATAGGCGCTGATAATCAGTTGCAACTGAATGGCCAACGTTTGTACCTAAATGGGGTAAACCGCCATGAATGGTCACCTGAAACAGGGCGTGCGCTTAACGAAGGAGATATGCGCCAGGATATGCGTGTCATTCAGGAAAATCATATCAATGCGGTCCGAACATCGCATTACCCAAACCAAGTGCCATGGTATTTCATGGCTGACGAAGCGGGTATTTACTTGATGGCGGAAACGAATTTGGAATCCCACGGTACCTGGCAGAAGATGGGACAAGTGGAACCATCTGTTAATGTCCCCGCGTCACATGCAGCTTGGCATGATGTTGTGATGGATCGCGCCCAGAGTAACTATGAGCAATTTAAGAATCACGCATCGATTCTATTTTGGTCACTCGGAAATGAGTCATACGCGGGGGACAACATTGCCGATATGAATGCGTACTTTAAGCAGGTTGATCCAACGCGCTTAACGCACTATGAAGGGGTCTTCCATAACCGAGCCTATGACGACCAAATTTCTGACGTGGAAAGTCGCATGTACGCGTCACCGGCTGATATTAGGACGTATTTGACTGAACACCCTAAGAAGCCTTATCTGAACTGTGAGTTCATGCATAGTATGGGTAATTCGGTTGGCGGCTTTGACGAATATATGGCCTTGTACGATGAGTTCCCTGCCTATGGTGGTGGTTTCATGTGGGATTTCAAAGATCAAGCGTTGTGGCAGGAGGATTCAATTACAGGACAACGATTCTTAGCCTATGGTGGTGATTTTAATGACCGTCATTCTGATTATGAATTTTCGGGTAACGGCATTGTCTTCGCCGACCGTCAGTTGAAGCCAGCGATGCAAGAGGTGAAATATTTCTATGAGCGATATGAAAACAAATAAATTAAAGCTTGTGTTTGGTGACGGTGTTCTTGGTGTGCATACTGCCGACACGCATTACCTATTTAGTTATGAAAAAGGTGGCTTGGAATCATTACGCGTAAAAGATGTTGAGTGGTTGTACCGTGTACCAAAGCCAGCCTTCTGGCGTGCAACGACGGATAATGACCGTGGTAATGGTTTTTCAACCAAGAGTGCACAATGGTTTGGCGCTGACCAGTTCAGTGCAGTAGTCGATTTCAACGTTGTGGTTGACGGGACCGAGATTGCCAAACCTGTGTCACCTGAGAACAATCGGTATGACAATCAGCAAGCAGCCGACCAAGTAAAGCTTACATTCGTATATCAGACGGCAACTAGTCCACAAGCGACTACATTAGTGAGTTATGAGGTGACTGCTAGTGGTGAATTAACGATTACCGCAACCTATTTGGGCCAACTGGGATTGCCGGAGTTGCCAGCTTTCGGGTTGCGATTCGTGATGCCTGAACCGGTTGTTGGTTTCACGTATCAGGGGTTGTCTGGTGAAACGTATCCTGATCGTTGGCAAGGCGGTGAACCTGGTATTCATCATGTTGAAGGTTTACCGGTTACACCATATTTGGTGCCGCAAGAGATGGGGATGCATATGAAAACGGATTGGGTAACATTAACCCATAATACTGGGTCTCATTTGCGTGTTGATAAGACAGAAGATCAATTTCCCTTTTCAGCATTACCGTACACGGCCATTGAATTAGAATCGGCAACACATCAAAATGAATTGCCACCGGCTCGGCGGACGGTATTGACGGTCTACGGCGCTGTTCGTGGCGTTGGTGGTATTGATAGTTGGGGTAGTGATGTACAACCGGCATATCGATTGCTAAGTGATCAGGATTACACGGTTAGTGTGACGATTTCAGGTAATTAAAGAAAAGGCGTACCAACTGGTACGCCTTTTGCTTATGCATTGGTTTTTCTGTTTTTGAATGTTTGAAAAGTGGGCATGCCAATACCAACCACGATTAGGATGAATAAAATGCCAAACATGGCGACAGGATTCTTTTCACGTAAGAGTTCACCGAGTGAGGTGACTCGGACTAGAATACCCAGGACTGTCAGTACGAGAATGTATACGCCGAAAATCCAAGACTCTTGGCCAAACTTTCCCAGTACGAAGAGCAACAATAATATCGTGCCAATGCTGGTGATGAAAATTAAGTCATAAGGTTGTTGCACAGTTAGCGTAAACCGCTGGGCAAAAGTTTGATTAACCCAGATTAATGCAGCGATGGTACCAATCCAAATGACACCAATCCCAATGTAGTATCGCCACGACTTACGAGCATACACACTATTACTGATGAGTCGGAAGATCGTCATAATCAAAAGGCTAGTGATACCGGCGTTTAAAATTGCGTTGATGAGATTGATTTTTAGGATAGGGTCGAGAAAATCACCGACCAACATGTAGGCGTTTATTAGCAAAAAGATTAATAAGAACAGCCCGATTAATGACCAAGGTGATTCAGCATCAAACGTTGCAATCAAGTCGTTGCCGGCATCTTTTGGTGTTTTTCCAAAAAATGCGCTGGCAGACTCTCCGTTTTCTTGCGCGACAAGAATATCGGATACAATCTCATACAGTGATGCATTCACTTGTTCCTCGTTCTTAAAGAGTGTGCGACTTCGAACGTAGACGATTAAATCTTCCACGTATGCTTGATTGTCTGACGTCAATTGGTTAGTTAGTTGATTAATTTTATGAATGTATGCGTCAGTTGCTTTTGTCATAATGAATACTCCCCCGATATAGTCGTAATGACGGTTACTTAATGATGTTATTAACGATGCCAGTTAAGGCTGACCAATCTTGATCAAACTTGGCTAGAAATTTCTCGCCGGCGGGTGAAATGAAAAGGTATTTGCGATTTGGGCCATCGGGTGATGGTAGTTGTTTGCTTGTTAGTTGACCAGCTTTTTCCATCTTTTGAACGATCGGATAGACGGTACCCCCGGTAATATCAGTAAAGCCCAGTTCGCGCAAACGTGTCACCAATTCATATCCGTAAATAGGACCTTCAGCGATTACGTGTAGCACGACACCACTTAAAATGCCTTTCAACATTTGTGAATTGTTCATCTGTTTTCTCCACTTACTATTATGTTTTACATACTAGTTGTTTGTGAGTACCTTGTAAAGACTACTAGTGAAAATAATAGTATTTATGTTTTTGAGACACGTTAATTTTCATAGACTTTGTAAGTGCAACCGTCAGTTGCTTGGAGATATACCGGCATTCTTGTAAAGTTTAAGGGGTAGGAATGAGGAGGATACAACATGAAGATTGGTGAAAATATTCAATTGCACCGTGAGCAACACGGTATGTCACAACAGGAACTAGCGGATAAGTTGGGCGTTACTCGGCAATCGATTTCAAAGTGGGAGAATGACACAGCACTGCCAAGTTTCAAGAGCGTATTGATGATTGGGGATGTGTTTAATCTTTCATTGGATGAATTAGTGCGTGGGGATGATCGGTTAATTGAGGAGTATCAAAAGGATAAGGGATTCAAACTTTCGCCGACAGAAAAAGTTGTTTTTTCAATTATCGGCATCAGCATACTGGCATTTGTATTGGTTAGTGCGTGGCCCGGCCTTTTTCGAGGAGATTGGCAGCAGGGGCTATTTGAATTTGCACAACTAGTCGCATTTGTCGCGTTGATGAAGAATGTGCCTTGGCGAGATGTTAATAAGTTATTACGTAATCGAAAGTTGTTTTGGCTATTGCTAGTATGGGTTCTTCTGGCCGCAACGCCATACATTGTGTCCGCCACGCAGTCTACTATTGCGGGATATATTCAAGGTACTCGTGAATATCAGTCACGTTAAATTGCGTGACCAGTAGTCAAATGTTACCATTAACGTACAATCTGAAAGTGAGAATAAGCATGAATAATGACGTTGAAGTAATGTTGTATGTAAGTGACGTGAACCGTGAAGCTGATTTTTGGGTATCATTGGGGTTTGTTGAGCGTGATCGTCAAGATATGGGCGAGACTGAAATGGTGCAAGTAGCACCTTCAGAAGATGGCGCATTTGCCTTGAATATTTTCGACCGTGAGTTCATCAAGGAGAACTCACCTGAAGTTGTTGATAACGTTCCTTCGATTATGTTCCACTCGGATGACGTTGAAGCGTTGTACAACAAGATGACAGAATTGAATGTCGAAAAGGGTGAACTAGTTGAGATGGGGCTACAAAAGGTCTTCAACTTCGCGAACCCGGACGGTCTATACTTCGGTGTTTCAGGTATCTAATAGGAGACAAAGTCAGCGCATTTGCTGGCTTTTTTTTTTTTACCGGAAATCCCGCTGGTTGCGAAGCTGTTTTCCAAAGTGCAACCTATAGTTGCTAGTAATTTAATAGTTTTTCCGGTAGATTTTTACTGTAGTAAATGAGCGGAGGAACTATCATGAAATTTGGTGAGAACATTCAATTGCAACGTGAAAATCACAATATGTCACAACAAGAACTTGCAGATATTCTGGGGGTTACGCGGCAATCTGTTTCAAAGTGGGAAAACGATACTTCCTTGCCGAGTTTTAAGAACGTGCTGGCAATTGGAGCGTTGTATGATGTTTCCTTGGATGAACTGATTCGTGGGGATGAACGGTTGGTTGAAAAATTTGAGGATCATAGTGCTGGTCATTATACGCCGGTTGAAATCATTCTATTTACGCTGATTGTAGCCAGTGTGGTGGTATTCATCTTAAGAAATTTCGATGCCAAATTAGCGAATTGGCCTTACTTGGTAAATATGGCGTTCTATACTATACAATTGGTTGCTTTTATAACTGTGCTTATCATGGCACCATGGCAACGCATTAATGAGTTACTCCGCCAGAATAAGTGGTTCTTTTTTGTGGTATTGGTTTGGGTATTGTTAGTATTTACACCAGATATGGTCGATTTCTTTAGAGGGTTTTTAGATGGTTTTTTGGGAAGTGTGAAGCAGTATTGATGCACAAAAAAATAAAGGACTTGGTATTTTACCAAGTCCTTTATTTTATAGGTTCGCGTGTTGTGCGTCAGTCATTTCAGTGGCAATCTTGGCCATTTCATCAACTGATTCGTGCATCCCCGTTGCAATCCAGCGGATGGCCAAAGCCAACATACCAGAAGCGGTAAAGTCAGACACATAGTCAATTGACATTGAGTGACTAGCTTGGCTACGGAACAATTCCGCGTACAAGCCGTGCATGATATCACGCAAAGGTGGGTAGAATTGTTCGCGAAGGCCGGCATTTAGCAAAACTGCAATTGCCATACCATTAGCTTGCACGAATCCAAAGAATTCGCGTGCAATGATTTCGCTTTCCAACGGTAGGGCAGCGGCTTCCTTCGCAAAGTCATCTGTAAGTTGTTCTACAATCGTCTTGATGACTGCTTCCTTTGTACCAAAGTGGCGATAGAAAGCCATCCGTGACACGCCTGCCATGCGGGTAATTTCAGTAACCGCAAGTTGGTCATAGGACTGGCTTTGCAACAAAGTCAGCGTTGCATCAATAATTTGATCGTCAGTCTGCTGACGAATACTCTCCGTTAACATGTTCTTCATGCTTCTAATATACCGAGTAAAACGTACAGCTGTCAGTGATAACCGGCAATCGCAAGGTGACCTTTACTCGCTTTACTAATCCTTTGAAAATGCCATGAAAACTAAAAAAACAAGGCTACAAACGTAACCTTGTCTTAATGATTCGTTAATCAAATCGTCCGCATTAACGGCGTTGATCGATATAGTTTTTCAATTCAGGAGACAGAACTGTCTTAACCTTGGCCAAGTCGGCTTGGTTCGTCGCACCAACCATTGCGTAGAGCTTAGCCAAGTGGTTTTGCCAACGGGTGATTTCAGTAATCAAACCATCAGTGCCTTCATTTAGCACAGTGTGCAAGAAGTGACCAGCAACACCAACAGCTTTGGTGCCAAGAACTTGAGCCTTCATGACATCCAATGGGTCTTGGATACCACCAGTAGCAAATACAGTAGGCGCGTTTTCAACCAATTGGGCTTCCAACAAGCTTTCAGCAGTGGTTTGACCCCAGTCGTAAAGGTAGCCGTGAGCAGCCGTCATTTCACGATTGCGGCGATCTTCAATCACGGCGAAGTTCGTCCCTGAACGACCACCCAAGTTAACGTATTGGGCACCCAAGTCACGAATTTGTGCAATCGTTTCTTGTGACATGCCGAAACCGACTTCCTTAATGATGACAGGAACAGATACCGTTTCGATAATGCGTTGTAGCTCTTCAGCCCAAATGTATTCACGATCACCTTCAGGCATCACGACTTCTTGGGCAACGTTGATGTGAACTTCAAGCGCGTTAGCTTGAATCATGTCCACAACTTGTTGGGCGTGTTCAGCTGTGTGGCCAGCACCGATGTTGGCCATCACGAAACCATCTGGGTTAATTTCACGAACAGACTTAAATGTTGCAATCGCTTCGGGATCCTTCAAAGCGACACTTTGTGAGCCAACAGCCATGGCCAAACCAGTTTCCTTAGCAGCGGTTGCCAATTGGGCATTCACTTTACCGGTCTTTTGGCTACCACCCGTCATCGCTTCGATGTAAAAGGGGGTTGTAAAGTTAAAGTAAGGGTCCATCACACTTAAATCAACGTCTGCGACGCGTGTTTCTGGCAACCCTTGGTGAATAATGCGAACGTCATGCAATGATGACGTTGGGGCATTACGACGGAATTCGGCTTCCGCTAGAGCAAGGTGCTCATCTTTGCGGTGTGCGTGGGCAGATTCCATAATCATTTTCTCCTATAAAGTTGCAATTGAGAGTGGTAGCGGTTGGATGCCGGCTGCAAGCCAGGCTTGCATGAGCGCTTTAGCAACCAAAGGATTGTTTGTAATGGCGATACCATTATCACCACCACCAGCTCCTGATATTTTAGCACTTGCACCAAGTTCACTCGCAGTTGAAAGGAGTGTTAATAGTTGTGGCGTCATGTAGGATACCCCAACTTGACTGGTATAAGTGAATAGTTGTTCTTGATTCAAACGAAGCGCTGTAGCGACCTTATCGTAGTCCATCCGGCGCAGACCTTCAACCAGCATGTTAACGAGTGGCGCTGTGTTTTGGGCCAGTAATTGCTTCGCGTGTTGCTTATCGACCGACGTTGCACCTTGCGCCAACATTTGCTGCGTATCTGCCGGTGCACCGGTCCAACCAACAAGAAGTTGCCAGTCGGCAGGGAAACCAAGTCGCTCAAGGCGAAGCATCGGCCAGTCGCGAGCAATGATTTCTGAGAAATAGCGATTACTGTCAATCCATTCAGTTATGACGTCAGTATCAAATTTGCTGTACAAAACAACACCACCGAGGCTTGCAGCAGCGATGTCACCCATTGAACCTGCTTTAAAGTTAGGCGTTGTTAACGTAATTAACGCAGCTAACTTAAAACGTTGCTCGGGTGTCATTGGTAACTCGTAGTTATCAATGACGGCCTTAATGAGGGCAACCACGACAGCAGCCGATGATCCAAGACCGAGTTTTTGACCATTGTCAGCATTTAAATGACTCGTAATGGAAACGGTCAACCCTGTGACAGGTTGACCGTTGTCGAGTAGATAATCATTTAATACCTGCAATGTGCGGATCACAAGGCGCCAGTCATCGTTGAGAGCCAAATTTGGTAATTCGGCTACTGACCAAGTTTGTGAGCCTAGTTGATCGCTGTTAACGACCAATTGGTCATCTGAACGACGCGTTACGTCAGCAGTAACAAATCGATCAACAGCGATGACAACACTAGGTTGACCACTAAGTGTGACCGCATATTCACCAGCAAGGTAGAGCTTGCCGGGTGCTTTAGCAGTTGTCATTAAATTTCATCTCCTTCAACGATTTTGATACCAGGTCCTGGCGTCGCAACCTTAATTTGAACACCAGGTAACTCAGCAGAAAGTGCAGCAAGAATTGTTTCAGTGTCCGAAGGTTGTGAAATCAACTTAACATTTGGACCGGCATCCATGGTTGCATAGACGGGCACACCTTGTTCGCGTAGCTTTTGCGCGATGGTGATGATTGTCCAAGACGTATCCGTTAGGTAGTTAAAAGGAGGGACGGCTGTCGCATTGGTTGCATGCATCATCAGTGCATCTGTTTCAGCAATCTCACCAATGGTGGTTAAGTCATGTTCCTTAATCGCAGTCGTCATGGTGTCAACGTGATTGTTCGTGTAGTCAACCCACGTTTGATACATTGGCGATGTCGTGAGGGCATGTTGCATCCCACCACGTGAGTCAACCTTCTTGGGTTGATCACTAACAATCACCGTCAACAATTGGATTGGCCAATCAACGTTTTCTTGGAATGCGTGGGCAACCGACGTTTCACTATCAGTACCACGTTCCCAGATGGCAAAACCACCAAAGATAGACCGTGATGCTGAACCTGAACCTTGACGAGCAAGGCGTGACAGGTCTGAATCTGACAGCGTTAGACCAGCTGCTTTGCTGGCAGCACCGGCTAGTGCCGCAAATGCTGAAGCTGAAGAAGCTAGGCCAGCGGCAGTTGGGACGTGGTTGATTGAGTGAACATGGGCAAAACGGCTTTCACCGGCCTGCTCACGGACCATATCGAGGAAACGGATAACTTTCGTCGCACCCTTACCAGTCAATGGTGCACCATCCAATGTTAGTTCATCGGCAGTTAAGGCATCGTCAAACCAAACCGTTGTATCAGTATAAAATTCATCCAACGTGAGCGACACAGAGGTCGTAGTTGGCATAATTAGTTTTTCGTTTTGCTTACCCCAGTACTTTAGCAACGCAATGTTCGTGTGCGCGCGGGCAGTTACATGCATCATGAGTTATCTCCTACAATTGTGGGTAACGTTGGGCCCAAACTTCTTGTGCGCCAGCAGCTTCTAACGCTTGGATGATACGTTGTACGTCGTCATCGTTTTGCGCAAGGGCGAGCATGGCACCACCAACGCCACCACCAGTTAACTTAGCGCCAAGGGCACCAGCTTGGTTGGCAGCATTGATTAATTCGTCAAGCTTTGGATGAGAAACACCTAAAGCAGCGAGGTGAGATTGGGCGTCATTCATATGACGGCCCAATGATTCGATATCGTCATTAGCCAAATCTTCGCGGGTTTCACGCGCAATTTGACCGAGTGCTTCAATGTGTGGGCGGGTTGTTTCAGGTTCGTTATCTAGTTGCTCACGGACAACCGAAACAGCAAGACCGGTTTGGCCGTGCACACCGGTGTCAGCAATGATTAGCGTACCGTGAAGTGCCATTGACATTGGTTCAGGTTGTTCGCCCTTCACAAACCAGACTGGCACATCATGCGCCGTCGTGGCAGCGTCAATGCCAGAGGGCGTGCCATGTGTAATGGCTTCTTCAATGTTTGCCCAGCGTTGTAGTTCAGCATCGCTTAATTCAGCATCGAAGAACGCGAAGAAAGCACGCACAATGGCAATGGCTGAGGCCGCAGAAGACCCCATGCCACGTTCTTGTGGAATGCTTGACTGGATACGCAAGGTAAAAGGCGTCTTGATAGCGTTGAAGTGACGTAGCAAGCGCACGATTAACTGACGCACGCCTTCATATACTTCTGCCATGGTCGCTAGAGGGCCTTGATACCCTTGAGCGATTACAATTTGTCCTTCTTCACGAGCCTCGATTGTAGCTGTCATCGCCAAATCCGGTAGGGGTAAAGCGATGGCAGGTTGGCCGTAAACGACCGCGTGTTCACCAAGTAAAATCACCTTGGCGTGGCTAGTACCAGTTGCTAGCTTTTCCACTGTAAAATCACCAATCCATTCTCTAATTGTTTTTTCAAACTGCTATTATCATACCAAAACCCATTATATTAGGGAAATATCTGTGAACTTTCATGCTATAATTTAATTACTACTAAAAGAAGGTCGTGGTACGCTCTGATGCTAAATCGAGACATCTATGCGGTTGTCGATCTAGAGACAACCCGTACAACGAGCGAATCGGGCCGAATCATTCAGATTGCGGTCGCATTCGTACAAAATAAAAAAGTCATTAACCAATTTTCAACGTTGGTTAATCCTGGCGAGCAAATTCCACGTAATATTACCCAGCTAACGGGTATCACCCAAAGCATGGTGAAGGGGGCGCCTTTTTTTGAGGACGTCGCCATGACACTACATGCCATGCTACAAGGCACAATTTTTGTGGCCCACAACGTTAACTTTGATTTGCCGTTTTTGAACGCTGAATTTGAGCGTGTTGGGTTAACAGGATTGAAGAGCACCGCTTTGGATACGGTGCCATTGAGCCAAATCTTGTGGCCAACTGCACCTGGGTATCGTTTGGTTGATATGACCAACTACCTCGCGTTGGAACACAGTCATCCGCACCAGGCGGATAGTGATGCGTTGGCGACTGCTGATTTGCTAATTGCGATTTTGAATCGCGCAGAAGGCTTGCCGATGTTGACGCTACAAACGTTGGCTGATTTGCCACTTGTTTTGCCACGTGACACGAAGACGGTGTTTGAAAAGGCGTTGGCAAAGAATCAAGCCCAGCCACAACCATTACCAGCGCATTTGCAAGTGATTGATGGATTGGCATTGCGTCGCTTCTCTGATCCAGCACCGCTGGTTACAGGGCACGCACCGGCATTCCCGGCTAAAAAAGCTGCTAAAGAACAGCTATACGGCAAGAGCCTCGCTTACCGTGAGCAACAAGCGAAGTTGATGAATGCGATTTACACGCATTATACGGAAGCTGAGCTATCAACTGAACCTGGTAAGACGGCATTTGTTGCTGAAGCACCAACGGGGATGGGAAAGACGTTGGCTTACTTGTTGCCATATGCTTATCTAGCTGATGAAAAGCAGAAACAGGTAGTCGTTGCCGTGCCAACGATTACATTGCAACAACAAGTGACTGACACAATCAACACGACGTTGAAGGACATTTTGCCATTTGAAGTACGTGGGGCAAGTCTGAAGGGACGTACCCACTATTTGAATTTGCAAAGTTTCAAGCGGGCATTGCGTGTCGACGAAGGATCAACGTCATTGCAATTCATCAAGGCACAAATCTTGGTTTGGTTAACTGAAACTTTGAGCGGTGACTTTGACGAATTGAATTTGATTAATCCACAACCTGACTTTATGGCTAAGTTGTCACAACCGGCTAATAATCCAGCTGGTTCGCCTTATTACGGCCACGAATTCAGCGAACGTCAGCATGTGTTAGCTGAGAATGCACAATTCTTAGTTGTTAACCACGCTTACTTGGCTGAATACGCCCAAGAATTGGGAACGACCGATGATTCACCATACTTGGTGATTGACGAGGCCCAGAACTTGCCAAATGCCGTTTTGGAACAAAGTCGTCATCAATTGCCATTCCAAGTTTGGTTAACGCGTGTTCAAAACGCGACGAACTTGATTTTGCGTGATAACGACCCATCAATCGGGGTGATTTTGAATCGCTTGGTTGGTGGACAGCAACTAAAGTCACGTTTCTTACAACAATTAGAAGTGCTCTCAAGTGAGCTGCCAAAGTTGCAAGTGGCATTCTATCGTCGCTTCTTGTTAAACGGTCATACGCCGGCCACTGAAGGTCACTATGAAGTTGAATTACCAATTTCTGAGTTGGCCCAGTTCTGGGTTGACCAAGGTCATCATCTAACAAGCATGCGTCGTGCAGTTCGTGATTTGGGTGAGTCACTGGATTATTTGTTGGAACAATTCAGCAATACCAAAGACGCATTCTCATTGAATGAACGTCAACACTTGGCGGATTTCCGTCGCTTGCTAGAGAGTATTGCGAAGTATGAGCAACGCTTGACGACGTTCCAACAAGATTTGGTTGATTTCCCAGATGCGAGTGTCTTCTGGCTAACGGAAAATCAAAACCACGACAGCAGTAACTTGCGCTTAAGTGGTGGGTTGCTGCACACCTTGGATTTCTTCAAGGACAAGGTTTATCCGCACTTTATGCCACCAACAATTGTCGGGGCAACGTTGTTTACATCAACAAAGTCGGGTTATCTATATGACCGCTTGAATATTGATCGTGATACGGTCTTTGCTCGTCGTTACCCTGAAGTGTTTGATTTCAAGAATCAAGCTGAATTGGTGATGGTTGAGAATGCACCGTCACCAACTGATTCAGGTTACGTTAGTTATTTGGCCAAGCAATTGGTGCAATTGACGACAACGGTCCAAGAAAACACACTGGTACTGTTTAATTCGTTGGACACCATTCAGCAAGTCTACAATCACATGCAGTCAAATCAAACTTGGCAGCAAGGGAATATGACGTTGCTGGCACAAGGTGTGACCGGGACACGTAGCAAAATTATGAAGCGCCTGCAAAACGAATCACATATGGTGGTTTTGGGTGCCAATAGTTTCTGGGAAGGTGTCGACTTGCCTGGTGATCAACTCCGAATGGTCGTGATTGCGCGACTACCATTTGACCAACCGAATAGCGTGCTAGCTCGCGCTGAGGAAGCGGTCTTAATGGCACATGGTAAACAGCCGTTCTATCAAAGTACGTTGCCAAAGGCGGTGCTACGTTTGCGCCAAGGTGTCGGTCGTTTGATTCGCAAGCCGGATGATTTTGGTGCTGTGGTGATTTATGACCCGCGTATCTTGACCAAGTCTTACGGTAAGACGTTGCGTAACATGCTGCCGGAGGAAATGCCACAATATACGTTGGCTGACAATGAAGTTGTCCCAAAGGTGAAGCGATTTTTTGATGCGCATTAACGCAAGGTCTTTAATATTGCTGTAAAATTTGATACAGTAATAATTGATTTTGTTCTGTTCACGCAGAACTAACCAGAAGGAGCCACGACACATGGAAATGCGATCAACCGCTCGTTCAAGACGTCGCCGGCACGGATGGCGCTGGCTAATTGGCTTAATCGTTGTGTTAGTACTCCTTATTGGTGGTGCTACGATTGTGTCGGTTGCAATGCACCCGGTTACTGCGGCGCGTGAACGAGTGACTGAATTGGCGGTTAAGCGAAATAAGATCACCTCAGCAACCCAATTTTACGCAGTTTCTCGCAATGACACTTACTACAGTGTGGTCGGCGAGAATAAGAAGCACCAAAAAATCGGTGTCATCGTAAAAGGAAAGTCAAAGAAACTCGTCACCGTTAAAATGGCTGATGGCGTTTCGGCTGCTGAGGTGCGACAACTTGTGAAGTCAAAGTACAACCCTAAGCGGATTACAAGCCTTGGGTTGGCTATCTATAAGCAAGTTCCTGTGTGGGAAGTAACGTTTATAGATCGACAAGGCAATTTGAACTTTATCACCTATCAATTTGCGGATGGTAAGGCAGTTCGGACCATCCAACATTTATAAGAGATTACACATCTAAGGGAGTTTAGAAGATGGATACAATTCGCATTGAAGACGCGAAGAACTACGTCGGCCAAGAGGTTCGATTGGGCGCTTGGTTGCGTAACAAGCGTGGTTCAGGAAAGATGCAATTCTTGCAATTGCGTGACGGTACGGCCTTTTTCCAAGGGGTTGTTTCAAAGGAAGCTGTTGGTGAAGAAATCTTTGCCAAGGCCAAGGCTTTGACGCAAGAAACGAGCATGTACTTGATTGGTACGATTCGTGAAGACGAGCGTTCACCATTCGGATACGAAATGCAAGTTAAGGATTTGACGGTTGTTGGGGAGTCAGAAGGTTACCCAATTACACCAAAGGAGCACGGTACTGATTTCTTGATGGATCACCGTCACTTGTACTTGCGCCACATCCAACCATTTGCTGTTTTGCGTATTCGTAACACGATTATCGCAGCAACGTATGAGTTCTTTAACAAGGAAGGGTTCGTTAAGATTGATTCACCAATTTTGACGGGTTCAGCACCTGAAGGAACGACTGAATTGTTCCACACGGAATACTTCGATACTGATGCTTACATGTCACAAACTGGACAATTGTACGCTGAGGCTGGGGCAATGGCCTTTGGACGTGTCTTCACGTTCGGACCAACGTTCCGTGCTGAAAAGTCAAAGACGCGTCGTCACTTGACTGAGTTCTGGATGATCGAGCCAGAAATGGCTTGGATGCACCAAGAGCAATCACTTGAAGTGCAAGAGCGTTACATCGCTTACTTGATTCAAGCTGTTTTGGATCGTAACGAGTACGAATTGGACTTGTTGGGACGTGACAAGGAATTGTTGAAGTCATACACGCAATTGCCATACCCACGTTTCTCATATGATGATGCTATCAAGTTGTTGCAAGAAAACGACTTTGATGTTGAATGGGGTGCTGATTTCGGTTCACCTGAAGAGACGTTCTTGGCAAACCACTTTGCTAAGCCAGTCTTCATCACGAACTTCCCTAAGGAAATTAAGGCCTTCTACATGAAGCGCCACCCAGACCGCGATGATGTCGTTATCTCAGCTGACTTGTTGGCACCTGAGGGATACGGTGAAATCATTGGTGGTTCAGAGCGTGATACAGACTACGACTACCTTGAGCAACGTATCAAGGAACAAGGTTTGGATTTGAAGGAATACTCATGGTACTTGGACTTGCGTAAGTATGGTTCAGTACCTCACTCAGGATTCGGTCTTGGGTTGGAGCGTGCCGTTACTTGGATTACAGGTGAGGAGCACATCCGTGAGGCAATTCCATTCCCACGTACGATGAACCGTTTGTGGCCATAAGCTAAAAATAAACGTTGGTACACCGCTGGAAACCGTTGATATGACTGGTTTCTGGCGGTTTTTCATATCTATTTTTAAATGTCTGAAAGTGTGCAAAAGTATCAAAAAATTTGCGCCAATTTGCGCCAAAATGGGGGTTTTTAAAAAAATTTGCGCCATATTTGCGCCAAAAATCAGTCGATTTTATCAAGAATATTAAGCGTCTTTGCTTCTTCGCTTTGTTGCTTGTCACGTAGTAGGTGGGCATATACTTGTTGCGTAATTGTAACGTTTGAATGGCCTAAACGCTTAGATGCATAATTAATGTCGACGCCTTTCGATAGTAAGCAAGAAACGTGCGAGTGACGCAAGCCATGAACGGAAACTATATTTTCAAAACCAAGTTCACGTTCAATTCGTTCAAGCCAGTGGTTATTGATAGTAGCCCAACGGCGGCCATCGAATAATTCATTGGCATCGTTCCATTCAGACTTTGCACTAATAAACGTTTCGTAGTTATCAAAGAAACGATCTGGCATAGCAATAGTGCGAATAGATGATTTTGTTTTTGGCGTGGTTGATTCGCCGGAACGTTGCTTGGTCTTTGTTACGCTGATATTTTGCGCATCAATATCAACATCATCACGAGTAAGTGCTAATGCTTCACCCGCACGCAGACCTGACAATGCAATCAAATAAATCATGAATGACGTGTTCCACTTAATTAGCTTGTCGTTAGTTTCGATGTATTTAAGTAGCTGGTTAAACTCATCAACTTGAAGGAATTTTTCATCCGCAGACTTAGAATCAGCGCCTGGTATAACAACGCCATAGGTGGGGTCAGCTGTTATTAAACCATCGTGAAATGCTTGTTCGATTACTTGTTTCATAATCTGGTGACGCTTAAGTACAGATTTACGTTTCTTGTCACTTGAATAATCGTTCAAGAATGCTTGATACATTTGGCGAGTAATCTGATCTAGTGTTACATTCTTAAAATACACATCAACAACGTATTTGCGAACTGCATGCCATGATTCTTTTGTTGTTTCCTTGAGACCAGCATCGAACCGTAATTGTTGATACTCGTCGAAATAATCGCTGAAAAGGGTAAGGGTGCCTTTTTGAAGTGTTGGCTTGCTATTAGCAACTGAGTATTCAGCCACCCAAGCTTCAGCTTCCTTTTTAGTCTTGAAACCACGCTTACCTTTTTTGCGATATTTTCCGGTTGTGTCTTTGAATGATATTTCAACACGCCAACCGGTGTCGGTTCTGTATACTGCCATTAGTTTAAACCTAACCTTTACATAAAAAATTTAGGCAGTTTAAAGACATGCCTAGGTCTGGTACAATTGAATACGTAAATAGGGCAGTGATGTTCTGTTTTGTTCGATACGCACACTACTTGTTTGGCGACGGGGAGTGTGCTTTTTGTTTAAAGAATAAAGTCTTTATAGTTTTGAGGAAAATTCATATCATTTAAGACGGAATTAAATGTAATTGATTTGAAATCGTTCTGATAGTCACGTATCAATTCATCAATGCGATGAGCAAGTTTTTTAAAGTCTTTTTTAGGCAATACAACCTTGAGTCCGATTAATAATTCAAAAACGCCAGCTTGACTGTTCAATGGAATATTAGGGTTTCCAAGTGCAGCCTTAAAAGGACGCAAGTTTGGAGTCTTGAAAATCTTTTTTGAGAAAGTTATTTCGCCATGAGCTACTGCGTTTCTGAAATGATTTACAAGTTGGTTAACAGAATCTATAGCCTCAGGCTGAATACCGGCAATAAATTGACCGGGGTACGAGCGACGCTGAAAATGCGTAAAATCTTTTGCGACGGTGATGCGCAAGTCGTTGGTCATTATTTGGTGAAAGAAATTGATGTCACCAAACGTCAAAAAGTTGACTAGAACCCAGAGCGGAACATGACGGTGTTTGTTAACGTAATGCTTAATTGCGTTGTCTTGACCGGACTTATTTTTAACAACATTTGAAAGTGAACTGATGGTTCTAACTACGCTTTGTACCTTTTGAGGGTCTCTTGTGAAGTTGTCGATAGCAAGGTATGAATGTTCTTCTGGATGCGCCTCGGAAAATCGATATGAAACAGTGGCGTTAAGGGTGTTTTCGTACTTCAGTAGTGATTCAAATAATATTGATCTTAATTCTCTGTCGAAATCGTATAAAGATTGTATTTCAGAAAAATTAGCTCCATTAACAAATTGCTCTGGAGAAATTACAGTTCCTTTTGAATCACGTTGTAGAAAAGACCATTTGTAGCCGTTTATGATTGCGTAATACCCATTTTGCTCCAAACTTCTTTTGGCGTTGCTTGGGACATTCAGGCCTCGGTCTCGTAAAATCTTAAGTTGCTGATTTAGCGTTTTGAATGGTTTGGAATTAGTCATGTATCAATTCTCCTATGAAAAACAAAAGCCCCGGTATAATGTGTAAACACATAAACCGGGGCTTTGTTAGTTCGGCACCTAACTCCAAGGGCCCTCCGAACTTGATCTATGTGATTAATATATAGCTAGACTGTTTTTTTGTCAATATAAATGTTCGTAAATAGACCGTGAAACGAATACTTGGCTGAACTTTATTCCTTTAAAATCGAACATGAGCGCATTAATAGCGAAAAATAAAATTGATAATTTCTATTTAAAACTAGAAAAGCGAACATTTACAACGGAGCGTTATATATTACATTTTCAGTTTTTCTTTCTGAAACGTTGACATAAATGCTGATCGATTGAAATGAATAGCCGGTTTGGTTAGTTTCCGTTTTTTAATAGTGTATATATCGCTAACCAAGTACCTTGGCTTTTTGGGCATCAAATTCGTCTTGAGTAAGAATACCGGCGTCTAGAAGTGACTTTAACTTTGCTAGTTCGTCCGCTACTGAAGAGCCGTTATCTTGTGGTGCTGGTGCTGTTTCTTGAATTGACTTTGATTCTTCAAGCTCAATGATAGCCTTTTGAAGGAACTCAACGATTTGGTCAAGAGAGGTGTTGGCTACCTTAGCAATCCATCCATCTGCCTTGGTCTTTTGGCTGATCAAGGGAATATCGTGCATTGCTTGTTCACCGGTTGTGTAGATACGTACACGTAAATCTCTGATTTCATTTTTCTTCTTTTTAAGCAAGAACCCACCTAGAAGACCAATAGGTCCAAGGATAAGACCACCAACTGCCGCGCCACCTAGTCCAAATCGTTCAGACTTTTCACCATCTTTACTGACTTCAAAAGAACGAATATCGGCACGCTTGAACATTTGTGTTGTACCCATATTCATGATGCCACGATTGATAACAACTTCGTCAGTTGACTCACTCCAAAGAAGGTAGTCACTAACGCGTGTAGTTGCAATCTTTGGAAAATCCTTGATGTATGCTTTATCTTCTTTGCGCTTCTGAGTTGCTTCAGCGCGTTTGGCTAACAGCTCTTGCTTTTCA
The DNA here is from genome assembly GCA_041871065.1 of Weissella confusa. Lineage (NCBI taxonomy): Bacteria > Bacillati > Bacillota > Bacilli > Lactobacillales > Lactobacillaceae > Weissella > Weissella confusa. The sequence goes on from CP168942.1 coordinate 1,014,150, forward strand.
GCTTCTGTTTTCTTAGAAAATAGTCCCATAAGTTCATACCCCCCAAGCTTTTAACGTCATTCCTTTGCTGGACGTATGTATGCCACTTTAAGAGTGGCTTTTTTAATCTATCTCAATGCCTTTTTCTTTTAAGTTTTCAATACACTCTTTTAAATAGGCGTTGTCATGCTCGGGGTAAATCGGCGAAGTCAGAACTTCACTTGATAGTGAAGTATAAGCAGCTTCATTAGCTCCACGGTACAAGGGGTCTAACCACAATGCGTTAGGTTTATACCCGCGACTTAACATCTCATTCATTACTAGTTGGTGGTATTGAAATAATTTGTATGGTGAGTGGTCAAAGACGTAATTTACAGTTGCATGCTTCTTACCCCAACCACCGCCACGAAGTGCACAACACTCTCTATGTTGCCCCAGTAATTGCTGACGAGGGAGTTTTGAGATTAAAGATTCGTGTCACAATCTCATATTAATAACTCCTTTCTAGGTAACGTGGTTAGTACGTCCAATTTTTAAAGAAGTAAAGATAGATAAAATCAACTATTGCGAAACTAACTATCAATGCAGCAGCTACGTGTTTAAAATAAGCTTCTTTCAACTTAAAGTAAGCATATAGAGATATAGAGATTAGCAATAGTAATGTGTTGACAATGATTAAAATTGTACGTAGCAAACGAATGCCTCGCTTTCATGCTTGCATAACCGCTTCACGGGCCATATCTTCAAAGTGCGATTGCAAGCCAAGATAGTTCATAAAGTCCAGCCAATTTCTACTTTCTACCGGGACATCATCAAACCAAAATGAAGCAATCATGCGTATTGCTTGTACATTGGCTGCACGTTCTGAAACTCTCATTATGTAAGGCGAAAAGTTATAAACTGCATCCGATTCCGTGTCACCATAAAGCAGGTGAGCTAGTTCATGAGCTAATCTGAACTCATATGCATACTGCGTACTTGAATTCGGATTCATGATGATCATAGATAAAAATGGTATTGCCATATCTGGACCATCGTCTTTTGTCTCAACATTAGAAACAGTTATATCATTCCGCCTTGCCAAGTTGAGAAGATATTCTCTTAATTCTTTCATCATTCACCAAGCATCAACTTAGCCATTTCGTACAACTTGATTTTTTGTTCATCAGTTAGTTCTTTACCTTCAAAGCGAAGGGTAGGGCCTAACTTGGCTAAGACTTCTTCAAGATCCACAGGCATATCGTCCTTCTTATTACTGTGCATCTCATCAGTGTTACCTAATAGGTAGTCTACTGATACGCCGAGGACTTTTGCGAGAGCAGCCACAGTTGAATACTTTGGTTCAACCCCTTGATTGTATCTATAAAGAGCGTTTTCGCTGAATCCTGCGTCAATAGCTAACTTTTTAAGGCTATATCCCCGTTCATTCGCAACTTTTTTAATTCTTTCAAACGTAGTCATATCAATGATTTCTCCAAGATGTGACGAATTAAAGCACACAAAAGCACACAAAATAGTTTGCAAAAGAACACAACTGTGTTATATTTAATTCATCAAGTAATTTAGCAACAAAAAACAGACCTAAGATAATCAATGCTTTGGCGAGCGAATGTTGATATACAGGCGTTTATTGTGCTTTTTCGTATGCCTTTATTGTACACAACAGTGTACTAAAACGCAACAACTTGATAATAAAAAAACAGAAAGGAGTGCGCATGGCTAGGAAATTACGTAAAAAAATAAAAGCACTCACCTATAACGATAAAGGTGGGTACTTTATAGAAAAAGAATGGTATTGGAAGTTGAAAATTGTTCTGGCATATATATCTGCAATTTTGACGCCAATAGTTTTACTCAAATGCGTTTTTATTTAGGTAGGTAAGTTCGTATAACAGCCAACAGGATTGTCACCATAAGTGTAATCATTGGTATCTTGGTATACCACTTTGTTTCAGAGGTAATACGTGAGTTCAATTCTTTAACCTCGTCGTTTATCTTGGTGGTTAATCTCTTATCAAGTTCAGATAAATCTAATTTTGTAGCGTAATGTTTTTCCATCGTTTCTCGAGTGAAATCCTCTTGGGTATAACTATATTTGTCTTTCATATACCGTCACCACTAATCCAATTTTTGATGTAAAACTTTGACGACGGTGCTATCTATAACTTCTTTTGAATTATCAGATAGTTGGATGACAAACTCTAATATCTGTGTTCCTTCTAGCTTTGATAGGTTAATGCAAAGTTTTCTTTGGATTTCCCACAGATCTAAGTCATTAACAGGGACGCCGTTTTTAATGGTTAATGGTTCAAAATAATCAAATTCAGTTACTTTTTCAGAGATACCAAGGTGATAGTCTCCGCCGTTTTGAATGGCTAAAACAATATATAAATTGATTTCATTAAAAACATTAGAACTCGCCAAATTATGTTTATCAGGCGAAGCATATGCTCCAGAAATAAATGATTTCATTAGTGTTACCTGCTTTCTTATATATAAGTAAATATTATCACAAAAAAACAAGGGAGGTTGCGACATGACAGCAACAACAATTGAAGAACAACAAGAAGCGCTAAAGCGCAAGATTAAGAAGCGCATCAATGACGAGATGTGGGATCGAAACGGCATGAAGCAATTTGAACTCGCAGAGATGATTGGTGAGGGGGTTTCACAAACGAATCGTGCAATCAACGGTGACAACTCACCTCGATCAAAGGATATTCGTAAGAAGATTTTCACGTTGTTTAACATCACAGACTTATAAGGAGAAATAAACATGACAAACGAATTGATTAAGGTTCAAACGAACCAAGAAGGTGAGCAACGGGTTAGCGCTCGTGAATTGTATAAGGAGTTGGGGGTTAAAACTCGTTTCAGCCTTTGGGTGGATCAAAACTTCAAGATGTTTGTTGAAGGAACAGATTTTGAGGGTGTAGTTGTAACTACACCCTACCGAGAAGGATCTGACAAGGTGCAAACCTTGCAAGATTATTCCTTAACAACAGATATGGCTAAGAATGTAGCGATGATGTCTAAGACAGCTAAGAGCCAAGAAATTCGAGACTACTTCATCGCAGTTGAAAAAGAACACAAGGCGTTGATGGCAGACCCGCGTATTCAAATGGCAATGGGCTTGAAGTCAGCTCAACTGATGTTAGACCACAAGGACAAGATCATCGCAGAGATGACGCCCAAGGCGTTGTTTGCTGACGCGGTATCAGCTAGTCAGTCATCAATTCTTATTGGTGAGTTGGCAAAGTTGCTTAAGCAAAACGGCGTAGATATGGGACAGAACCGTTTGTTCGGTTATCTCCGTGAAAACGGTTATCTGGTTAAGCGACAAGGTTCAGACCGGAACATGCCAACACAGAAGAGCATGGAGCTTGGCTTGTTTGAGATTAAGGAACACAACCACATCAACTCTAATGGTGTGAACGTGACTACTAAGACGCCAAAGGTGACCGGCAAGGGTCAACAATATTTCATTAACAAGTTTCTTGGTGAAACTAAGGCTTTATTGGAGGTGTAGGAAATGAAGAATTTAAAGAAGGATACGGATGTAGCTATGTACAAAAGTCAAAAAGCAGCTCAAAGACAATCTGAGGTAGCGATTAGTAAGGAATTGAGTGAAGATGAAGAATTACGAGAAATGACATTGCAGATAGTTGGATTTTTAAAGCAAGAACCGGCCAGTTATGCAAAAAAAGAAAGAGCACTCAAATTGGCTAATGAGTTGCTCTTTACAAAATTAGTGACTACTCGTCGTGGCTAGAGTTGTCTAAAAGAATGATTTTTATTTCTTTATTCAAGTCGAAGTGTTCTAATGCGGCTTTCTCTTGTAAATAATTATCATACTGTTCTTGGTTGGCACCGACAACATAGATGGTGTACAAGAATGGGTTCCCATTTTCATCTACATCAGCTGTATTTATTGTTCCGACATGTAGCAATTTCCATCCTTCGGCTAACTTTTCATTGGCTTGAGCATTAGCATTTAGGTCGGAAAATTCTAAAGTAAACATAATATCGTTCATTAGTTTTCCCCTTTTTGAAAAATTTTTGGAAAGCAAATGAACCTTTGGAAAATCGAATTCAAAAACGTTTCCATATTTAATTATACCACTAAACGGAGATAAGAAAGCGGAGAGGTAGGTATATGTCACTAGCAGAAATGATTAATAATGGCTTGCAATTAAAGGGTAATAAGACCCGATATTGGTTGGCCCATGTAACGGGTGTATCTATCGCAGCGTTATATGACGTATCGAACGGAAAACGAAATAGGTTAACTTTACCGGCGATGGTTAAAGTGGCCATTGCGTTAGATTTAGATTTGAACGAATTAAAGAAGATTGATTGGGACAATCAAGAACAAGGAGATAAGCATGACGAATGAAGTTCAAAAAGACGTACTTGGTCAAAAGGATGTTGCTGAACTGTTTGGTCACTCGGTGAATTGGTTCAAGAACAATCTGCGTTTCACTAAGAAGTTCATGCAAAACGTGCCAAACAAGACACCTAATGCGATTCGACCAACATATTTACGTCACGATGTCGAACGCTTTAAAGAATTGAATGATTGGTGGTGAATGAGATGCGATCGGTAGGGTATGCAATCGCAATTGCTGTTGGCAGCGTGGGTTAATGGCGTGGCTCTTTGATTTCCTAGATGCACATGGATTCCACTTGCGACCACATTGGGAGAAGAAGATAAAGGAGGCAACTGATGATCAAGACGATTGTTAAGGCATTGGCTAACGCATTCGATGCGATTGCACTCATTGGACTTGATAGTCAATTTGAGAAGCGTTCCAAAAAGGCAGCCGCCGATGTTGGCTGGGATCCAGATGAATATTGGAATGGCTTTGTTGAGTACAACAACTCACATCAATAACAATTGAATATGGGTCGCGCATCGCCAGATGCACATCAACCACTTACATGTAATATTTTTTCTCTTACTGTTTGTCTCTTAACAACATGTTGGTGTGTGTCTTGGGGTGTGCGACCCAGAAAGGAATGGAAATGGATGAGTTTACTCCGGTGATGATTTCACCGAAACAATTGTTTTCAATCTTCATCGTTCAAGGTGTCGAAAACTTGTTCGACGAAGAGTTGGCTGAACAATTAGGAACTAGCGAGAATTCGTTGAACATGATGCGTGAAGCAAAGTTTTCTGGCATCTTAATGCCGCCTTGGTTGGCGTTGAATGTACATCGTCTTTTGTCAGAAAAGCACCATCTTATTGAAGCCACAAAACAAATATTGGAGGACGATCATGGCGGATTATGATATTGGATCAACAGGTGTTGCGAAGTTGCATTACAGCTTTGCACCAGATAAGGAGTTTGACATCGAAGCAGAGCGTAAGCGCATTCTGCAACATAACGGTCGTTTGGAACACCGTACTACTTGGGTAGCGCCTGGTGAAAATCAGGTGAAGAGAGATGAGTACGAAAGTCGGTACCAAGTGTTCAAGAAGATGCGAGACGCAGGTGAATCATCAAGTGAAATTGCATCAGCTATTGGAGTGTCTAAGGTGACGCTGTCATCGATTCGTTATCGTGGACGTTACCAAAAAGAAAACGCCTAACGGCTGCAACCGTTAAGCGCAAAAAGGGGTAAATCTGTTTAGGACGATTTACTCCTCCAGAGTACCACAAGGAGGTATGAAATGAAACACGAATTGCGATTAGAAGCTCAAAACCGTATGAATCGAGCCTTCAAAGCAGAACAACGGGATAACAATGACGGAACTGTTTCGGAGTTTGAAACGGGTGTTGCTGACGTTTTGAACTGGGTGGCTGAATATGTTCGATGAATTAATTGATCCATTTAATGACCCAAAAGATGAAGAAGAAGCACTTAACGATTACATGGATGAATACGAGGATACAGACTTATGAGTGAAATGGGAATGATTATCTCGACTGGCGAGATTGCAACGATGGAGCAACTTACAAACCCAAAGTTGTTGGAGCAAGTTGATAACGACACATTGGAAGAATTGAAGTACACATCAAAGATGGTCGCTGCACCAGCTGTCAAAGCGATTGATGCAGAAGTTAAGCGTCGTCTTGACGAGGGCGTCACATTCAGTCATGCACAATATCGCGAGGGTATGAGGACGGAAATTTCAGATAATGACAATGCATTGAAGCGTGAGTTCGTGGAGCGCTTTGGCTGGGACGCTGTGAGCTTGAAGACGCCGAACAAGCTAAAGGCTAAGTATGGCGAAGTTGTTGATGAGTTGCTTGATGGACACACAATCCAGACACCAACCAAGACATTAATGTGGAAGTAGGCTTATTGATGAAAGAACTTATTGAAATTCAAAGTGAATTAGAAGTCGGAAAAGGGCAGTATAACGACTTCAGTAAGTATTCGTATCGCAATGCAGAAGACATTGAGGCGGCGCTGAAACCACTTAAGAAGAAGCATAACGTATCTGTCACGACTACATACGATGTTGTTTTGATTGGTGATAGGTACTACATCAAAGCAACCTCTACCATTAGGAACGAGAATGGTGAAATCGAGTCAGTCACGGCATTCAGTCGTGAACCGGATGCAAAGAAAGGTATGGATCCTTCCCAGATTACGGGTAGTGCAGAATCGTATGCGCATAAATACGCTTTGGGCGGGTTGTTTGGTATTGATGATACTAAGGACGCTGACAGCATGGATAACAGGCAAACTGGAGCTAAGCAACAAGGTAATAACCAGCAACAAACGCAAGCGAAGAACCCGCTTAACTCGAAGTTTGGTGCAGTGGCAAAGCAATACCAAAATAAGCACTCACTCACTGAAGAAGAGATTTATTCACAAATCAGTAATGCGTTCCAAACAAACATTGCTAACTTCTACGCATTCAACAAGCTAAATGATACGCAGAAGAATCAAATAATCGATTGGCTAAATCAGGGGATTAATTAATGGATATTTGGGGGCGTATCACTAACATCAGCGGCAATAAAGTAACAATGTCGGTGGAAGATGCGCAAGAGCTGGCTATGTTGTCACTCTACACCTCAGAAGAACGACCACAGGCAGTTATTAGCATTGCTGATGAACGCAGTATTAGTCGTGTACAACGAAAAAAAGCATATGCAATTATCGGTGAGATAGCGAAGTGGTCAGGATATACACCAGAAGAAACTAAGTGGTGGATGAAATTCTATTATGAAGCAGAAACAGGTGATCAACATTTTTCGTTTGCTGATACAGATATGACGACAGCACGGAAATTTATTTCATACCTGCTTGATTACGCAGTTAAGAACCACATACCGATGTCTAAGAGTGGTTTGGCGTATATGGACGATGTAGAAGCCTATATGTATTCATCATTGAGCCACCGAAGCTGTGTGGTGTGTGGACGCCCTGCTGATGTCCACCACATTGACACCGTTGGAATGGGTAACGACAGAAATCTGGTAGACCACAGAGAAAAGAACCTGATTGCATTATGCCGAGTTCACCACAATGAAGCACACAACATTGGGTGGCCAGCATTTGAACAGAAATATCACGTTAAGGGTATCAAGTTAGACCCTGAAACATTGCAACGTCTTAGAATTATGACGTTCAAGCGAATGGAGGAAATAGACAATGAATCACGTCGCACTAATCGGACGGCTTACTAAGGAGCCTGAAATTAAGTACACAACGTCGGGTACAGCAGTTGCGTCAGGAACCATCGCAGTAAATCGAGATTTCACTAATGCAAGCGGAGAGCGTGAGAGTGACTTCATCAACTTTGTGATTTGGCGCAAGGCTGCCGAGAATTTTGTCAATATGACGGCTAAGGGGTCACAGGCTGGCTTGGAAGGCTCGTGGCAAACACGAAGCTATGAGAACCAACAAGGACAGCGTGTATACGTTTCTGAACTAGCAGTAAGTAACTTTACTTTAGTTGAAACAAAAGAGCAGACAGAGCAACGCAAGAGGCAATCAATGCAACAAGGCAATGGCGGTTTCAATTCTTCACCGGCTCAACAAAACAACTTCAACAGTCAAAAACCACAGCAAGGTGGATTCACACCTAATCAAATGTACGGTAACGATGCAACTTCGTTTAACGAAGATGATCTACCATTCTAGGCGGTGAGATATGGCGGAAGATTTTAAAGGTGTTAATTACTATCTAAACACGCCAGCAGTAGTAGCTCATGACAACCGATTGAAACCAAACGCAAAACTATTCTTTGGTGAAATTTACTCACTGGCTAATGTGTACGGTGACGTTTATATCAGTAATGCAGCACTTGCACAACGATACGAATTAACGGTTGATGCTGCTTCTAGGCTCATCAGTCAATTGGTGAAATATGGATACATCACGATTGAATTGCATTACAAGGAAGGCACTAAGCAAGTTATTAAACGCAGTATTAAGGTGAACCCCCTACCGGATAAATAGTCTATACCCTACCGGACAAAAAGTCGGTACCCTACCGGACAAAAAGTCTAGGAGAAGAACACATATTAATAACACAAGTTAATAACACAGTGTGGCCCGCTGGCTAGCCGCTTTCATAGTATACGTAACGATATATAGCAACCAGCCAGCCAATGGAGTAACTATGTTAAATCAAAAACAAATCATTATTGAATGGCAAAAAGCTGGGTTAAAAGAAAACGGCTTTATGTTTCAAGACATCACGAACTTGTATGAACTAGCTGTTCATAATGCTGATTCTGATGAAGAAGCAAATAAGCTAATCATCTTAGCAATTCGAGCAGCTGCAAAAAATGGTGGTAAGACAGCGATGGCTGTTGAGAATAACTTAAATAAGTGGCTAAATGCTGGCGCTACTAATGCAACGGCTGTTGGTGAATATGAAAGTGAAGCTCAAAAGATTCAGCAAACACGGTACGGGAACCAGCCGATTCAACGTGAAACCGGACCAAGTAAACCGACTGCAGAACAGATTGATCAACAAAATCAACGCATGGCTAAAGAGCTTGGCTATACATTAGTTGAAGATATGGCTAAGGGGACAGCAGAGAAGCTGTCAGAGCTTAGAAGTACACGAGCTGACCGATTAGCTGCCCAGTCCGCAAATGGGCGTACAGCTAACGGCAGGCGTGTTTTACAGCGTTTCTAAAATTAGGAGGAAAAGATGGGGATTAAGAAGATTGAACAGTATGAATTGTCAATTCACGCAGAGGATCAAATGAAAGAACGTTTCAAGACGTTGAAGAACAATTGGAGGAATTGGCTTAATCAATTCAACATGGATGCGGAATTGATTAGGACGCAAAAGGACGGCACGCAAGTTTGGCAAAGCGGCGAGGTGGGTATGGTTATTAACCCACATAGTAAGGTTATCGTGACTGTGTATCACGTCTTCTCGAATGATTTTCCAGATGAACTCAAAACCGACCTTGCAGAGGCTGCACAACGTCTAAAAATGGATCACATCAGTGCGTTTTCGCATGACATCTACCGCGATAGTGCAAAATTTGCATACCTAGCCTATAACACTAGCGAAGAAGATGCAGACAACTTCTACAAAATGACGGTTGAACGCATTCAAGACTTGGGGCATAAGGCAGATGAGTCAATTAAATATATCGAGGGATTGAATCAACTGATTGTTCTCAAGAACGACGTAGTAGAAGAAGTCGAGTAAACGTAAACAGCCAAGGGTGAAAAGACTGCGAGCCCGTATGGAGGAAATAAGATGATTATCGTTAAGTGGCAAGAAGTGATCAATGGCAAGAAGAAGGATATTCACCAACACGTTGTGAACATGCAACTGGCCAATCAACTGCGTAACAGTAAGCGTAGCGAAGGGATTAATGCATGGATTGAGTTGGAGGGGAAGTAATGACTAAGTATGTAATTGATTTGCCAGATGGAACTACAGCGGTTGTAGCTAAGAAGCCGTATTTTCTAAATGAAACCGATGTGATGCGAATTCCGGTTAGTCAACTTGAAATGTATGTTGAACCAAGCGCTGCAGAAAACGCAACTGTTGAGAAACGTGTAATTGAGTTGCCGGCTGATGTGATTGATGTCTTGAAAATGATTAAGGAAGACAATGGCGACGACAATCTTCAAGGATTTATGAATGATGTAAATGACGATGACGAACTTCGGCAAGATGTTGAAGAAATTAATTTTTCAGGAATGCCTACCGATGCGCTTCTTGGTGAATGGTGGTTAGAACACGTCGAGTTCGTACCGAAGAAAGAGCCGAGATACAAAGTGTTAATTACCGGTTGCTCAATTAATGGCAACCAATTCGTCAACATGGATCTTGATGATAGGGATATTCTCATCATCAATGAGGGAATAGCTATTACGTATTCAAAATCAGAAGCAGACAAAGTCATCGAACGCCTCGGCGGCGAAAACGGATTCTTACAACCACGAAAGGTAAAGGTAGAAGAATAATGGCATTACCACCAATTCTAGACATGACATCAGGGAGCCGCATGATGTGGTTCGACAAGGATAATCCAAATGCTCTATTTTCTGATAAGCGCCAAATGTTTGAAGAATTACCAAGCGGACATGTGATTGATGTTGCACCAGACGTGATTACTGATTGGTCTGAAGGCTTGCCATTTCCAGATGAGTCTTTTCATCTGGTGGTATTCGATCCGCCACATTTAATTCATGCTGGCGCCAACAGTTGGCTTGCTAAAAAGTATGGTGTACTTGATGAAGTGTCTTGGCCATTCATAATTCGAGATGGATTTTACGAAGCTATAAGAGTTTTAAAACCGTTCGGTACCTTGGTTTTTAAGTGGAATGATAGCCAAATCAATCTAACGGAATTATTGAACGAGATACCATACAAACCATTGTTTGGTCAGAAACGTGAAAAAACGCATTGGCTGGTATTCATGAAGATGGAGGAAGAATAATGGCACATTTGATTAGCGAGGCAATCTTGTGGATTGTAATTGGTATTTATGCATACTGGACATATAAAGCTGATAAAGCGCGACGCAAATACGAACGTAAGGCACAACGTGCAGTAGAGGCAGTAGAAGGATGGCGTGATGCATATCTGAAGGTATATCAAATGAACGACTCGAAAGAAGAGGATAATGCGTAAGTATTACTATTTCCGAGATAAGCAAGGCTACTTCAAACTCGCTTATACGCCAGACGGCAATCGCGTGATTGTGCGGACGTGGAATAAGCGTCAGGCATATCGCACAAGTAGCAAGTGGCTCATCAAGCATATGGTCAGCAAGTGGTTAGTTGGCTATTACTATTGGGTAGAAGAAGCATAGGTGGATGAAATTACGATAGAAAAGTGGGGGAAGAATAATGCCACAACCGGAAACATTATATGAGCATGAGCAACTATTCTTTAACGAGCACGCAACGCGTTGGATTGCTATGAGTGTGCTTATGGAGTATGCGGGAGTCGACTGGCTGGACTTGAAACACGGTAAGCCAGAGCTGCTAAAACAATTTGATGAGATTGTGGACCATAAAGTGACAGAGTGGCGGAAAGTTGGTGACGAAGCCGTCACTAATTACGGTCACTTATGGTAAACAAAAAACGCCAGACCGAAGTCCAGCGCCATGTAAAAGAATTCAAGGTAAGTTCATTTTAACATGGTTCGGAGGACGTAGGAATGGCACTTTTACCAGCGGTGAATGAGAAGGCAACAAGAGAAGCGGTTCGAGAGTTTTTTGATAGTGAGTGGCCACGTATTGTTAACATGGCTGATATGGGATATGTTGATTTGAAGTCAGTTGAAATTTCAGACATGCCAAGTGCGCGATCATTTGGAAATGCCAACGATGAACGATTTACTAATCACGCTAACGCTGTGTACTACTACGACGCCGTGGTCCATGCCATTAAAGTCATGACACAGCCACACAGGCACTTCATGTGGTTGCGATACGTCCGACACTTAGAATGGTTACAAGTAGAAGCACTGACTGGTTACAGCACTAGACGTGGTCAAGAGATTATCGATGAAGCGTTTCTGTTGTTCGCTGATAATTTTTCTGACGTTGATGATCTGCGAGTTAAGGAAAGCAGCAGTTATTAGTTGCGCAATTTATTAATTATTTATTGACTATTTAGCCAAGTGGATATACCATTTGTGTGTAACATATTATAGATAACCTGAGGGGGGTACGATCATGGCTTTAGAAGACAAGATTGATGGCGCAAAGGATCAAGTAGCAGGTAAGGCGAAGGAAGTTGAAGGTAAGGTTACTGGAGATGAAACTCGTGAGGTAGAAGGTAAGGTCCAAGGACTATTGGGTAAGGCCAAGGATGCCTTTGGAGATGTTAAGGATGCTGCAGAAGATGTAGTTGAAGACATCAAGGAAAAGTTTGATAAGTAATTTTTAATACTTCCGAATGCGTACTCGCTGTATTTGGAAGTATTCTTTTGTTCCTTTAGCTCAGTTGGTTAGAGCAGACGGCTCATAACCGTCCGGTCACTGGTTCGAGACCAGTAGGGAACATGGCATGGATTGATAGATCTTAGGCCTTTTCATCCCTATATGGCCACAACACTCACCCAGATGTCTATCAATCTTTGCTTTTATAAGCCGATATGGCGGAACTGGCATACGCAGCGGACTTAAAATCCGTCCCTTAATTGGTTGTGGGTTCGAATCCCACTATCGGCATATTCACATCAGGTAGCAATCAGTTAGATTGTTACCTTTTTATTTTATTTTGACAAATTTTACGAAGAAAAAGCGCGTATATGGTTCATAAGTGCCGCATGCAAGGTGCGGGCGATCCAAGTTATTATGATAGAGTAGAAAAGTTGAAATAAAGCATGTGTGGCGGAATAGGTAGACGCTTAGTTGGACTAGAGAGCAACGAAATGGTGCTAGATGGGACGTGGCCACTTCTCAAGAAGCCTAGCACTATCATGTTAGGTGCAAATCCTAACCGCTTGCATAAACTTGAAAATATTTGTATTATCATGTTCATTATGATATGGTTAATTTTATTGGGAATATTTGCTTAGAGAGACTACTAACGATTAATTATATGATTGTTATAAGATAGTCCATCTATTAATGTTGATTAGGTTGAGCAAATAGGCACGTATTTGTAGCATATTAGGTAATGCAGTAAATTGTTGATCTCCATTCTGAGAGATGAAAGATTCAGGTTTAGTAATAAATGAGTTCGAAACTCATCAGATACATTAGTTATTAAAGGTTATCCAATCGGGTAGCCTTTTTATTTTGCACTGAAAAGGAGCGACGACATGCACAAGAACTTAATGGGTAAGTTGATTAAGAGTAACAATGTCAATCGTGGGGAATACACGTACATTTATGGTGGTAAAGAATTGGTTGATATAGCTACTAACGGTGGTAAGCAATATTCACGCAACACGGCGTTTGATGGTCGATTCGATGAGAATGCATAGGTGTGCAGAGATTTGTTGCCGTGAGTTGATTAAACAAGGTTGGACATATTGCCAGCCACATTATGAAGCACGCATGAAGAAGTATGTACATGCTAAGCAGGCAACGCGGTGCATACATATTACTAATTAAGGAAGGAATTAGGTACATGGCTAAGATGACACGATGCAGATACGTCAGTCCAGCCGGTGTTAGATGCCACAGATTAGCAGAAGAACCAAACCACTACTGCGCTATGCACATCGAACATGAAGCAGAGTATCAAGCTAAGCGGAAGCAGTGGAACGTTAAGCACACGTCACAGTACTACCACAAGTACAACAAGACGCAACGTGTACGCAATGATACCAAGCGGGAACAGGATAAGTTCTACCGCACTAAGCAGTGGACGAATGGACTAAGACCAGCAGTGCTAGAGCGTGACAACTACCTATGCCAATACTGCAAGGCGAATGGACGGATGACGCCAGGCAAGATAGTTGACCACATCATTCCTTATGAGTTCGATCCAAGCAAGCGTGATGACCTAAGCAACCTAGCAACCATCTGTGCTGCATGCCACACTGGCAAGACACGTTGGGAGCAGGAGTATTACGGTACAGGAGCAGGGAACGAATTGAAGAACGTGGCAGCAGTGCCCGACATTAAGTACTTACCAGATTTTATGGATAGCGCTAAAACGCAATGAGAGCCGTTTTAAGCGCTTTTTATTTTGTCCGGCATAATTACTCGAACACGTTCTGAAAATTAAATGACCCCGCCCCTGGGTGTCTCAAAAGAAGAGCACACACATTACTGTGTTCTTGTAGAAAAGTTTGATTTTGAAAAATTTTTAATAGGGGGGTACCCAGCAATTAAGGAGGTGATGTTAGGTGCCACGAAAAAGCTATGAAAGCGAGTCTGACGCGGTTTTGTCGCTGACACCGCCACATCACTTAGGCAAGATTGCAAGTGCTATGTGGCGTAAAATGGTGCCCGTACTTAATGCTTCAAACAAGATGGCTCCATTGGATAAGAATTTGGTTGAAATGTACGCAAGTCAATACGAGATTTATCGAAATGCCTATGAAGATATCAAAGAGAATGGTCAAGTTACCAAAGTTTATAAGACGGTGGTTAACCCAGTGACCGGTGATGTGATTGCTAACGATATGACGGGCTATAAGCGCAACCCAAGCACACAGATTTACTCGGATGCCATTAAGCAGTTGAAATCATTAGGTAGTGAGCTTGGTTTATCGCCTGCCAGCCGTGCTGAACTTATGCAATTGAGTTTGGACGACGGAAAAGACAAACCAAGTGCTACGGAACAACTGCAAGCGCTATTGAATGGAGGTGGTGACGATGAGAGTTGATCTAACTCAATCACACGACGTTCTAGGTTGGTACCAGCAACTACATGGTGATTACGCAGATATCAGAACCAAATACAAGGACGCTGGAACAAAGTACGTATTCAGTGTCCTAGATGGTGATGTTCTGGCTGGCTACATGATTAAGCTTGCAGCGTTCCGGCATATTCAAGACTTGGTGCGTTCAGAAACAGATGATTCGTTCGATTACCATTACAACGTCAGGGAAGCCAACAAGATACTTCAATTTGCGAGTGTATTTCCTGATGTTGATACCGGTGAACCAATGCCACTTATGCCGTGGGAAAAGTTTGCGCTAACTCAGTTGGTTGGGTGGCGTGACCACCTTGGTAACAAACGATATACAACGGCTATTCTGTCAGTTGCGCGCGGACAAGGTAAAACTTATCTAATGGCTATTCTTATGGCCTATGACTTCATGATTGAGTCAATTGGATTGTCTAACCAAGACTATCTAGTTGCATCTATCAATTGGAAACAGACTAGTAAATTGTTCGGGTATATTGGAACAGCACTTAATAAGATGACGATGGTTGACCCATGGAGATCGTTGGCTACTGAATCAGGATTGAAAGTTCAAAATGACCAGATTGTTATGAAGAATTTCAACAATGTAATGCGAGCCATTAGTCATGAATCAGGGCAATACGACTCGTTCCACTTCAAGACAGCCGTTTTTGATGAAATTGGTGAAGTTAAGAGTCGTGAAAAGATTGCCAAGATTACTTCTGGCCAGGTCAAAGTGCCTAACAAGCAATTCATTCAAATTTCGACATCATACCCAGACCCAACGGTGCCGTTTCATGACGACCAAAAGGCTGGCCAGCAAATCATGGAACAGGACTGGAACCGCGCAAATGACGACAATTTGGTGCTAGTTTGGGCGCAAGATAGCTTGGATGAGACCTTTATGCCAGAAACTTGGGTGAAATCTAATCCACTGCTCGACTTGGCTGGTCAACGGGAAGTTTTGCTAAAGGGTTTGACAACTGAACGCGATACAAAGATGCTGCAAGGTGATTTGCCAGCGTTCCAAACCAAAAACATGAACATGTGGCTGGCACAATCAACTGACAGCTTCTTAAACTTGGCTGATGTTGAAAGCGCTGTTGTTCCAGACTTCGATATACGTGGACGCCAAGTTTACATTGGCTTCGACTACTCAATGATGTCCGATAACACAGCACTTGCGTTTGTTTATCCTTATGTTGATCCAGAAGGTAATGGACGATGGCACATTGAACAACACTCATTCATACCGTGGCATAAATCTGGTTCTATTGAAGCCAAAGAGAAGCAGGACGGTATCAACTACCGTGAAGCTGAACGACTTGGCTATGCCACCATTACTAGCCACGAACAAGGAATGATTAATGACGACGAAGTTTACGGGCGCTGATGTCAAGATTATGGACAGGTTTTTTCGGCACCGAGAGGTGCCGGACTCCGAAAAATTTTCAAAACCCGGATTTCAGCCTAAAATGGCGTGATTTCTGGGTGTTTTTGTAGGCGGAACAGGGCTCAGCCCTTCCGTCGAGAGAAAACGAGTGGTATAGATTGTGAACCGGCCGGATTTCACAAGTTGTAGCGTGCGGTAAATAAGCCTTCACAAGGCGAATTTTTGAAATTCACAAGTGACGGCTTATAAACTGTGTCGTACCGGCTGGTGCCGATAATCGAGATTAAGTAAACCAGACATTGGTCTAGGCGGCCCGAAGCCAATCAGTGCGTGAGTTGATGCGACTGTTGTTGTACCAGTTCACATACCACTCGACAGACACCCGGACATCATCAATGGTCCTGTACTCTTCGTGATAAATCATTTCGCGCTTGATGAGCGAATGGAAGCTCTCGATACGAGCGTTATCGTAAGGATGCCCCTTACGGGAGTAAGAGTGATTTATTCCAGAGTTTTGTAATGTTCCTTCGAACAGGCTAGAAGTGTATTGGCTTCCCATGTCGCTGTGAATCATCTTTGGCTTACCGTTGGCTCTTAGAGCCTTAACTACGACGGATGTTGCGAATTCCTTGGTCATCTCTGGACTTAGTCCGTATGAGACTACGCGACGCTTTTCTGGGTCATAGACGGTTGCCAGATAAACCCACTCACGATTCATCAACTGGATGTATGTAATGTCAGTTGCCAGAACGCCACTCAAATTATCCAACTTCTTCATGAGGTTGGGCTTTTGAGGTGTGTCAGTGGTTGTTGTTGGCTTCTTGTATGACTTCTTGACCATGCGAGATTTGAGATTGAGCTCATTCATGAGTTCCCAAACCAAACGATCGCCAACATCAGTCTTCAAAATGAAGCGCAAGAACGCTGCGATACGACGGTAGCCATAGATGCCACGATTGGTGTTATAAACGGCTTTAATTGCCGTTTTCAGAGCATTACGCCGTGTTTCTCGTTGGCTAGGTTGCCAGTTTTTCCATTGATAATACGTGCTTCGAGCAATGTTCAAAGCCGATAAAACGCTTGTTATGCGGTGTCCCATTGCGAGTGACCGGTCAATGATTTCCAGTCCTAACTCGCGATTTTGCGTTAATTGTACTTCGAAAGCAACACCGCGGCTCGTTTTAAAATCTCAAGTTCTTCGCGAAGTTTGGCGTTTTCCTTTTGTAATGCGTTTACATCAGCTTGCGTCCATTTTTCGCCGTCCACTTCGTGGACTGTGTACAATTTGACCCAGTTACGGATTGAATCGGCCGAAGGCCCGTATTCAGCGGCTAGTTCAGTGTAAGAACGCCCTTGGTTGTGCATCTCGACAAGAGATTGCTTAAATTCTGGTGAATATCGAATCATATAAAAAATGCTCCTCTGCTATTAGTTTACAGGGCAGAGAAAAATCTGTCCGTAAATCTAGCATAAGAGCAACGCTTGGTTGCTTGATTATGTTGAAGAAAATGACTTGGACGTGCTGTTCTTTGGTTACGATGCAATGGGAGCCACTAACATGGTGAAGATGCTGGAAAACAATTCAGTGTTCCCACTGCAACCAATTAGGCAGTGTACAGGTGAGCTGAAAGACGCCACCAAGTTCTTACAACGCATCTTTGTTGAGAATTCGGTTGACCGATTAGACGACATGACAATGGAAAAGGCGTTGTTGAATGCCGTGTTACGTGAAGATAGTGTGGGAATTCAAGTTGATAAGACAAAAGCCACGCTAAAAATTGACGTTGTGGACGCTATTATAGACGCCATGACACAAGCGATGTATCACTTTGAAGAGTTTGGAATGGTAAATGATGCCACATGGCAAGTTGAACACATGAGTGCACAGCAAGTTGCGGACTGGTTCAACAGCGCAGAAAGCGGGTTACTTGATGATTACTAAGAAAATTAAAGGCTTTGCACGAGCGATTAGGGCTAGGTTGGACGTTATTTTGTTCAGCTTGGCACTAGTCGCTTTTGTTTTGACCATGTTTTTAACAATTAATGCATTTTTCGGTGGGATTTCACTGACTATTGCACTTGCTGTTGCCGGATATGGCGTCGTGCTTATCGACAATGGCACCAACACTAACAGAAAGGAGTAAAGGAGTATGGCAGTATTCAAGCCACCTAAGATTAGCAACATGTTCGCTGCTAGTTCTGACGGTGGTAGTTTAGATGACGGCATTGTCAACTTTCTAACTGGTGGTAATTCAGATTACGTGTCTGTGCGTGAAGCAATTCATAACAGTGATTTGTATTCGCTGGTTTCACAAGTCAGCGGCGACCTTGCAAGCTCACGATTAATTGCGGATGCAACACGTGCACAGGGTATTTTGAATAACCCTGATCCACGAACTAACCCGCACGCATTCTGGCAGTCATTCTTTGCTCAAATGTTGTTCAACGGTGAAGCGTTTGCTTATCGTTGGCGCAATGCTAACGGACAAGACCAACGTTGGGAACAATTACGGCCTTCACAAGTTCAACCGTACATCACTGATGACGGTAGCGGGTTGTTATATCAAGTGTCATTCGATGAACCGATGATTGGTACGCAATTCTTTGGTCAGGGTGACATTATTCACGTTCGATTGATGAGTACAAACGGTGGTTTGACTGGTATCAGTCCACTCACGGCATTAAGCAACGAATTAAACGTAAAAAGAGAGAGCGACAAGCTCACAATTCAAGCGTTGAAGCAGTCGATTAATGCAAACGGTGTGCTGTCTATCAAGGGTGGGGGTTTGCTTGACTGGAAAACCAAGGCATCACGTTCCAAGCAGTTCATGAGTCAATACACCGCTTCAAATGGCGGTCCAATTGTGCTTGATGATTTGGAAGAGTTTAAGCCGTTAGAAATCAAAAGCAATGTTGCAGCACTTTTGGGACAGGTCAATTGGACTTCGACCCAAATTGCCAAGGTTTATGGCGTACCAGATAGTTATTTGAACGGTACAGGCGACCAACAATCGTCACTTGACCAAATCAAAGGGCTGTACGCAAACGCGCTTAATCGCTTTGTAAGTGCCGTTGTTGGTGAGTTAAACACTAAGCTTTCAGCGAACATCACGGCAGACATGCGACCAGCTATTGACCCAATGGGTGATGACTATCTTGGTATGTTGGCAAATATTGTTAAGCAAGGTGCACTTGGCCAAAACCAATTTGAATATCTGGTGCGAAACCAAGGATATTTGCCTGATGATATGCCGGTTGCAATTATGCCTAAGCCAGTATTGAAGGGAGGTGAAAAGGAAGATGAAGAAAATTAACGTCAAGGGCGCTGTCATGGATAACGATAGCGCATGGTTTTATGACTACTTTGGCATGGACTATACAAGTCCTAAGTCAGTGGCAGACGTATTGAATGATGGTGAAGTTGATGATGTTGTGGTGAATATTTCATCACCTGGTGGTGACGTGTTCGCGGCCAGTGAAATCTATTCAGAGTTGAAGGCATATCCAGGCAACGTCACGGTCAATGTGCAAGGACTAGCAGCTAGTGCTGCATCTGTAATTGCGATGGCCGGGGACACGGTGAATATGGCTCCAACCGCTCAACTGATGATTCACAAGGCATCAACTACCCAAGGTGGCAACTCTGATGACATGGACAGTGCATCAGCAATGCTAAACAACACTGATAAGTCAATTGCGAATGCCTATCAACTAAAGACAGGTAAGTCACAAGCTGATTTGTTGCAAATGATGTCTAACGAAACATGGCTGAATGCACAAGATGCAGTTGATCAGGGGTTCGCAGACAGTATCTTGTTTGTAGATGAAAATGCGCCACTGGTGACTAATTCACTGGAAGCTGCATTGCCACCTAAGTCAGCCATTAACAAGCTGATGAACATCATAGCTAATGAGAAGCAAAAAGAAATGAATAACAAGACTGATAGCCAGCCTGTGGACGATTTGAAAGCCCGCAAGTTGGCTATTTTGCTAGACAAATAAATTTACGAGGTAAAAAAATATGGATATTCAATCATTAAACAACGCATGGGTTGAAGCTGGACAACGATTGTCTGACTTGCAAAACAAGGCGGCTTTGTTGGTAAACGACGACGCAGCAGACGTTGACGCTATTAACTCAATTAAGAACGACATCGAAGTTGCAAAGGCTAAGCGTGACTTGGCGAAGGACAACTATGATCGTGCCGTTGAAGACCAAGCACATGCAGTCTTGAACGACCCAGAGGCTGGCAAGAAGCCATTGAACGACGAAGAGGTCAATATCAAGGACAAGTTTGTTAAGGACTTTGTCGGAATGATGAAGAATGACCCAAAGGTGGTCAACTTGGTTTCATCATCAACTGACGAAAATGGAAACGCAATTGGTTTGACGATTCCACAAGACATTGAGACGGCTATCAACACGTTGAAGCGTCAATATGATTCATTGGAGCAATACGTCAACGTTGAAAAGGTTGGAACGCCTAACGGTTCACGTGTATTTGAGAAGTGGTCGGACATCACGCCATTGACTAACTTGGATGCAGAAGATGGTGTAATTGCCGACAACGACGACCCTAAGCTATCAACCGTCAAGTACTTGATTAAGCGTTACGCAGGTATCACGACGGTAACTAACACGTTGTTGAAGGATACGGCAGAAAACATCTTGGCATGGTTGTCATCATGGATTGCGAAGAAGGTTGTTGTTACGCGTAACAATGCCATCATCGCTGCTATGAACGCAGCACCAACTAAGCCAACATTGGCAACGTTCGATGACATCAAGAAGATGGCGTTGACTGCTGTTGACCCAACTATCCGTGCAACGTCATTCTTCATGACTAACACGTCTGGTATTGCTGTTTTGGCAACGGTTAAGGACGCAGACGGACGTTACTTGTTGCAACGTGATGTTACTCAACCTGAAAACTACATGATTGAGGGTAAGCAAGTAATCGAAATCGCTGACAAGTGGTTGCCTTCAAACAAGGGTGCAATGCCTTTGTACTTTGGTGACTTGAAGCAAGCTGTGACGTTGTTTGACCGTGAAAATATGTCATTGTTGTCAACCAACATCGGTGGTGGTGCCTTTGAAAAGGACTTGACGAAGCTACGTGTTATTGATCGCTTTGATGTTAAGACAACCGATGCCGATGCATTTGTGGCTGGTTCATTCACGGCTATTGCTGACCAACCTGCAAAGACTGTTCAACAAGCTGCTGCAGCCGGAACGCAAGCTTAATAGGCAGGTGAGTTAAATGACGGTCAATATTGAACAATTCAAGACACTAATGCGCGTTGATTTTGCTGATGATGACGCAATTATCAATGGCTACTTGTCTGCAGCTGAAAATTACATCCAGGATGCAATTGGAACGGATGACAATTTCTATGCTCAACCTACTGTTGTTGACCGTTACGAAACTGCTGTCTATGCCTATGCTGGCACGTTATACACGTACCGCATCAGTATGACAGAAACTAGAGCCATTGGTATGGATGCTACGGTTAATTCTATTGTTGGCCAATTGCGTGGTAAGTATGCAGAATGGGAGGAACAACATGAGGGCAGCTGAGTTCAATCGCAAGGTCGCGTTTGGTACTGTGGAATCTAAACAGAATGCTAATAATGGTTCTATTCATAAAATTTTTGTGGAACAATTCAGTGTATGGTGTGCACCTAAACTCCGCACGTTGAACCAACAGTATCAAATTCAAGGTACAGCACTCGATAACACTAAGGTTATCGTGGTACGCCATAACACTGCTGTGGAAGGTGTCAAGGTTGCTCAAATTGACGGCGTGATGTACGACGTTGTGCAATACTCACCAGATGAAAGTAATGCCATTATTGCGTATGACTTCGTAACTCTAAAACGGAGGGCATAGGTATGGCAGAACAATCATTAGAGGACATTTTGAACGCCTTTATTGAAGACGCTGAAGCAGTATCAACCAACATGACGGTAGATGATAAGGCTAAGGTTACTAAGGCAGGTGCTGATGTGTTTGCTAAGGAACTTGAAACAGAGTACAAGGCTAATCACTACCGACACCGCACAACGGGTGAAGACCCACACTTAGCTGATTCAGTTACTACGCAGAGTACCAATGTAGACGGCATGAAAAATGGCTCATCAACAGTTGGGTTCTCAAAGGACAAAGCTTACATTGCTAACTTCATCGAGAACGGTACTAAGTTTCCGATGTACACCTCAAAAGGTCGCAAGTACAAGCATGGTGGCCAGGTTGCTATTAACGGTGACCATGCAATCGATAACCTGCGTAACGACTCACAGTTGCAGGCTAAGATTGTTGAAGCTCAGGCAGAAGTATACAAGCAGATTATCGATAGGAGGAACAATCAATGACACCAGTGCAAGAGATTAGTAACGTTGTTCATTCAGTGTTCCCCGGTTGGCAAGTATACTTTTATACTATTCCAGAGGAAGTTATCGACAATAAGAATGTCACTCAAGTGCTAATTACTGAGAGCAACTCAGACGTAACCGGATATGGTGGTAACTCATTCAATGAGATAGCCTTTGGGTACCGTTTGCAGGTATTCTATGGGCTTGACGAAGAGAACCTTATCAGTAAAGAGATAACGCTGTACAAGGCCTTAGAGAGCTTCTCATGGCGTATTACAGACAGCCAGCCACGGTACTTGGATATTAGCCAAACCGATGGACAGCAGATTATTAAAATTATTGAAGTAAATAAGACAATGACACTTGATGAGCTTGACCAATAACGGTTGGCTCATTTTTTTATTGAAAGGAATTACATTTTATGGCTATTGCAGGATTGAAGCTTATCACGTTGGCATTGCGTGATAAGGAAACAGGTGCTCTATTGAAGGGTAATGCAGGATTGTCAGCAGACGGTCTATTTCCCGTAACCACAAAGATGCTTGGTGCTAAGTCAGCCAACATCACAAACATCTCAGCTAATGGTACGCCGGTATACGGTAACAACTCTAAGGTTGACCAAACTCAAGTAAAGGGTGAACCATCAGTTGCTTTGGACTTTAATGATTTGCCATTCGATGTAAAGCAAAAGTTGCTTGGACGTATCTCGGATGGTAAGGGTGGATTCGTACAAGGTGACCGCCCCCGAGTTGCTATGACGATCGAAACGCAAAACGTCAAGCGTACTAACTCAATTTGGTTTGGCTTTGCTAATGGTGAAGTACAAGAAAATGCAGCCAACGTACAAACTGATACGAACAACGAAGTCCGTGTTGATGACCAACTGACATTCACTTCATTCGGTGTTGAAGCATGGAACAACGAGGCTATGAAGGTTTACTCAGACCTCGACTCTAAGTTCGACAAGGCAGCCATGCAAGCTGATGTATTTGGTACTACGGTTGCTCCGGCACCTGCCACGCCCAGCGTATAAGGTCGTTCCAATTGTCCTACAGCCACGACAATAAAGAGGCTCAAATGGGGTGAGAAGCCCTAATATGAACGGGGGTTCACTTGAATAATCAGGTGGGCTCCTTTTTTTGTACCCAAGAAAGGAATACATGATGAAAATTTCGTTTAAGGAATTGCGTAAGGCACCCTTTGAAGTTAAGGCTTCAGTTAAGAATTTAAAGAAGACATACGCCATTCAATTGAAGATGGCCACGTTGGAAGATTCTATGCAAGAGGACGCACGGGTTGAATCACTACAAGCTGTACTGGGCGCACTGGACAACTTAACAGAATACGTTGTCGACATGTTGAAGCTTAAGCCAGCTGAGATTGAAGCACTTGAAGATTTGAGTCAAGAGGACGTTATGGCAATTGCACAACGCTTGAACATGCGCTTGATGGGTATGTCAGAAGCTGATATTGAGAAGGCTTTGACGGAAACTGATGACGATGAGGGTTTAGAGTAACCCCGATTGAACGAGTGATGGCATACACAAACCATCTGGCTGATCTAAGAATGTTTGAAAAAGATACCATGCAGAACTTGCACTGGTCTTTAGACGACATCGAAGAAGCTGATTATGCAGAGTTGATGGAAGTCATGAATGCTTCAGAAGAAGACAAAATGCAGAACCCAGACGCCATGATGAACCTGTATCAATCACTTGGATAAAAAAGAAAGGAGGTAAACATGGCAAAAGAAAAAGTAGCCGGCTTAATGTCGACAGAGATCGGCTTGAACACTGCAAAAGCCACCCAAGGCCTTAACGAGTT
Organism: Weissella confusa; assembly: GCA_041871065.1. NCBI lineage: Bacteria > Bacillati > Bacillota > Bacilli > Lactobacillales > Lactobacillaceae > Weissella > Weissella confusa. The sequence continues at coordinate 1,038,483 of CP168942.1, forward strand.
GAAGTCCGCTGTTAAGGATTCAACAAACGAGTGGAAGCAAATGGAATCCCAGATGAAGGCTTCTGGTGATGAAATTGGGGCATCTGAAGCTAAGTACAAAGGGCTATCCCAGTCAGTTGAAAAACAACAAGACGTGCTGCAAAAGTTGCGACAAGAGCAAGCTGAAGTTAACCGTTCAACTGAAGCCGGTGAAGCTACTTATCAGAAGTACGCTAGTCAAATAACCACGGCAGAGCGTCAATTGAACTCTATGATTGCGCAGCAAGCCAAGGCAAAACAAGCTTACGAACTCCAAGAGTCTGGAATTGCTGGTCTTAACAAGGAAATCCAACAGTCCATCAAGGAGACGGACGCTTATGTTGAACGATTGAAGGCCGAAGGTAAGGAAGAAGAAGCCCTTAAAGCTCAAAAGGAAGGCCTATCACGTACCCTTGATAAGCAATCTCAACTGTATGAAGCCCAGTCACGACAACTTGAGAAGATGACCAAGTCTGGTGACGCTTCAAGTGAGTCCATCAGTAAGCAAAAGATTGCCTTGGATAAGACAGCTACGTCAATTGCTAAGGGTAAGCAAAGCCTTGAAGAATTGGATTTAGGGCAATCTAAGATTGGTAAGAATGAGGGCGCTACTGAGGCAGGTGGGAAGTTTGAGAAACTAACTGGCGCAGTTGATAAGACCAAATTGGGGCTTACGGCCACCGTTGCAGCTGCAGGTGCTGCACTAGCTGGTGTGTCTAAACTGGTGTCGGCTGTCTATGATCAACAGTCACAAGTATCAGCCCTGCAAGCTAAGACCACGGGTTCTTACAAGGAATCCAAGGAAGCTATCTCAGCTATCAACAAGCTGTATGCCCAAGGTTATGGTGAATCTGTTCAAGATTTGACTGAGACTTATACCAAGTTGAAGCAGATGAACCCAAAGGCTGAGGTTGGTGAACTGGCAGAGCAAACGAAGCTGGTAACCCAATATTCAAAGGCTTCTGGTGCTGATACTGAAGAGGTCTTGAAGGGTGCTCAGAATGCTACAAAAGCATGGCATATGAGTTATGAAGAATACTTCGACAATCTGTTCACTTTGCAAAAGCAAGGTGGTGACGTGGGCGGAGAGATTTCCGACAACATGGCCGAGTATACCCAAGTTCTGGGACAAATGGGACTATCTGCCAAAGATTCGTTCTCAATGATTGCCAATGGTATTAAGAGTGGTGCCTACAACGGTGACAAGTTGCTGGATTTCACCAAAGAATTCTCTCTTAGCTTGAACGATGGTCATATGGACAAGTCAATCAGTGAGTTCTCTAAGAAATCACAGGACATGTTCCAAGGCTACAAGGAAGGTAAGGTCACAGCTGGTGATATGTTCAAGCAAATCACTGGTGAGATGGGTACGATGACCGACAAGCAGAAGGAAGCGACACTTGCTTCTAATCTGTGGAGTGCTTTGGGTGAAGATAATTCATTGAAGGTACTTGAGTCGCTTGGTAAGCAGAACAAAGCCTTTGACAACGTTTCAGGTACTGCTAAGAAGGCATCTGACCAGTTGAAGGAGTCTAACCCGTTTGAGTTGATGAAGCGCTCAGCAGAAGCGTCTGTCAGTTCAGTAACAATGTCAGCCACGGAGACGAAGAAGTTCAAGAAGGCACTGGATCCACTTCAAAAGGCTGTTAAGAACTTTATCGATACCATGGTGAAGAATATGCCAGCAATCGTTAAGGCAATCACACCTGTTGTTAACTTTGTTGCAGACCACGGTAAGTTGATTTTGGGCGTGCTGACTGCCATGTTGGCCTTGAATTTTACTGGTAAAGCTATCAACGGATTGAGCAAGTTGCATGACGCTGTCACAAGCACCATATCAGTTGCCAAAAAAGCAAAGGATAGCAAAGCCTTTGAATGGTCGGCAAAATTAGGTAAAAAGTCCTTTGATAAGTCATGGGGAGCCATTAAGACAGTTGGTTCAACAGCTAAGAAATGGGGCAAATCTGCCTTTAGCTGAACTGCCAACTTGGGTAAGAAGGCATTCACGAAGAGTCTTGGAGCTATCAAGACAGTTGCTTTAGGTACTGGCAAGCTGATTGGTAAATCTTTGAAGTTTACAGCTTCGGTTGCTACCAAAGGAGCTAACTTGGCAATGGCTGGGCTTGTGAAAACAGCTAAGGCAACAGGTCAAGGACTTAAGTTGGCATTTAACTTCCTTAAGGCTAACCCACTTATCTTGTTGGTAACAGCTATCACAGCCATTATTGTGGCATTGGTTGAGCTGTACAAGCACAATAAGAAGTTCCGACAATTCGTAGACGGCTTGGTTAAGTCTGCTAAGCAGTTCTTTGAAGGAATTACGAAGTGGTTTGGTAATGCTTGGTCATCAGTAACAAAGGGTTACAACTCATTCAGTCGTAGCTTCAGTAAGGGCTGGAATTCATTTACTGATGGCATTGGTAAAGCTTGGAACTCAACGTGGAGTTACGTTGGGAACGTATTCGATAAGTACATCAATGTGTACAAGCGTATTATTAGGACGTTTACTGATTTCTTTACAGGAAACTGGGGAAATCTTGGTAAAGACATTCGAGGTATCTGGAATGCACTGTGGGACTATGTAGAGTCAATCTTCGGTAAGAAGGTTGGTTCAATCAAGTCTGGCATCGAAGGCTTTAGTTCTAAGATTTGGAACACTTTCCAAACCATCAAAGATAAGGTATCGGGATTCTGGTCTGATATGTGGAACGGCTTGAAGGACTTTGCCCGTGACGGCATCAATAATGTTATTGGTGTAATCAACACCGGTATTGGTGGTATCAACACAGTTATCCATACGTTTGGTGGTAAGAAGGAAGCCATCGGTAAGATTCCGAAGTTTGCCAATGGTACCAAGGGAGCTCCTAAGGGGCTGGCAATCGTTAATGACGCCCCAGGAGAGCACTACCAAGAAGCAATTATTGATAACTCTGGACGTGCTACAGTCCTTGAAGGTCGCAACAGATTGGTTAACTTCTCAGGTGGTGAAACAGTTATCCCAGCCCATGCACTTCCTAAGTTTGCCAATGGTACTGATAACTGGCTTGATACAGCAATTGGTTGGATTTCAGATAAGTGGGACAAGTTAACGGAGTTCATCGCACACCCAATCAAGGCGTTGGGAAATGTTATGAACAAGGCGGTCTCAGGTATCACAGGAAGCCCTCTGGTAACGAACATCGCACCAGCTATGGCCAATGGATTGGTTCAAGGTATTGCAGACCCAATTGTCAGCATGTTCAAGTCTTTGAAAAAGAAGCACGAAGATGAGGACGTTGTAGCACAGGGCGGTGAAGGTGCTATGTCAAAGGAATCCTTCAATAAGACAGCCCGTAAAGCTGCCGACATGATTGGAGAACACCTATCAGGTGCAGATTTGGCACAGCTATGGTCACAAGCCATGTTCGAGTCAAACGTGAACCCAAGTATCAACACTGGTTACGATGACCATGATGGTACTGGTAAGCCACGAGGATTGTTCCAATACAAGGTTGGGACGTTTAATGCTTGGAAGTACCCAGGCCACAACAACATTCTGTCAGCCTTAGATCAGTTCCTTGCCGTGTTCAACATGGTGGATTGGCGTTCAGCTTTGGCACCAACTGGTGTTAAGCGTGGTTGGGGGCCTTGGGGTGCTAAGAGATTTGCCAATGGTGGTTGGATTAACTCACGTACGTTTGCGGAAATGGGTGAAGAAGGGTTCCCAGAAGTGGTTATCCCAATGAATCCATCACGTAAGCCAAGAGCCAACCAATTGCTTGCAGAAGCTAACCAACGTATCAATGGGGCACAACCACAACAGGTTGTAGTTCAATCAGATACAGCACAGTTGGAGCAAAAGTTCGACAACGTAATTGCGCTATTGTCACTCATGCTTGGCGTTAACCAAGACCAGCTCAAGACAATGCAGGCTCAAGGCGGTATCAACTTACCCAACTTGATGAACCAAATGGGTATGGCTCAAGCAACACACAATTATCAATCAATTTAACGAAAGGATATTCCTGTTATGAAATTATTCATACAGCCCTACGGTGGCCAAGAATATGACTTAACAGCCAGACTTCCATCTGTGAAGTTTCTGGATATGAAGTCATCAGCACCTCAGTTATCTGGCAACTGGCTAACAATAGCCGGCTCAGATGGCCAACGGTTACAAACAGCCACCTATGGAGCCAATCAAGTAACGGTTTCACTGTTCATTAAGGGGCGCAACATGGCTGATTTTAGGTTGCTCAAAGCGGAGTTACAACGCATCTTCTACCAACGTAGCTTGATACGCCTGAGAAGTTCACAGGAGCCGTATAAGACGTTTTGGGTAATGGCCAACCCAACTGACATCACACCGATTCAAGCCTCATCGCAAGGAACGGTAGACCTCATATTCACTAATCCAAGTGGTATGGCACAGAGTTTGGTCAGGTCGGATAAGTTACCCGATGACTTAAGCAGCTTGGGCTTTGGTATGAATCTACCGGCCGAGCCGTTGAGCTATGTTGGCATCAGTAATCGATTCAACATTTACAATCCAAGCGATGTAGCTATCGATCCATATGTTAACCATCATGATTTGGTTATTACAGTGAAGGGTTCTGGGGCGTTCACCTTGACCAATCAGACAAATGGTACCAATATCGAGTTGAATGAAGCGATGACCACCAGTGATATATTCGTATTGAATGGTGTGGTACCAAAGTTGAACGGTTCAACTAACGTAGATACGAACTTTGGTCATATCGAGTTGGAACGTGGAGATAATGACATTCGTTTAAGTGGACTAAGCAATGCCAATGTTACCTTCAGCTTCCCATTTTTGTACTTCTAAATGGATTACAGTAAAGATAAGGTTGTTATTCAATCGAGGGACGGCAAGTCCACACAGGCGTTATCCTCATTGAATTTCAGCACGTTTCAAATTACCCGTACGAAGAATGAAGCTTACCAAGTTGATTTCCAAGCATATGATGATGAGTCACTTGGGTTTGCCTTGTTGCAAGTGGAGAATCTGGTGCAATATGACGGTCAAACCTACGTGATTAAGCAGGTGACTGATGACAACACTGGCGGGGTGAACAACGTAACGGTTACGGCAACACACATCTTTTACCAGCTCAACAATCGGTTCCAGTACAACGTTAGACAGGGTGATAATTCGTTCAGTCTGACAGACGCCTTGAATTTCCTGCTCAGAGATATTGGTGATGGCTACTCATATCAGATTCATGGTAAGTTCGACAGCAACAAGACGCTAACAGATTTTGGTAACACGTCAATTATTGGAGGGCTATCAACAATCAAGAGTGCATTTGATGTATATGCCATCGCACCTGATAACAGGGTCATTCATTTGTACGACAAAGATTCATATGTGATCAATACTCGTAAGGTGTTCAGGTATCGCCATGATACTGCCGCAGTACAACTTCAATATGACGCCACCAGCATTGTAAACACGGTGCAAGCTGTATCAACCATGGAACAACCAGCATTCTCACCCTTCAAGATACAGGACGCAGATTCAGTTGCTAAGTGGGGAATTAAAGAAGGTGCAAGGGTTGAAAGTGACAAGATTACTTCAACAGACGCCATGAAGAACTTGGCTTCCCAATCGTTTGTATTAGAGCCATCGTTGGCTATGACAGTTACATCAGCCGGTAATGAAGACGTTGCTTTAGGTGAAAATTGGACGGTACAGATGATTGAAAACGGGTTCCTGACTTCAGTTGAAGTGGTCAGCATTGTAAGGGCACCGTTTGCGACAACAGCGGTACAAGTTACGCTGAACAACACCCGCAAGAATTATCTGGACGCCCAAAAGGTACAACAATCAACAGTCGACACAGCAAAAAAGAACATGACAACAGATAACATGTGGGTTATCGGAAAGGTAGACAGCTAATGGCATTAAATGGAATCGACATAAGCAATTGGCAGGCTGGCATTAACCTAAGCGCAGTACCAGCTGATTTCATCATTATTAAAGCCACCGAAGGAACTACCTATGTATCACCCGAAGCTGATACGCAGTACCAAGGAGCTAAGTCAGCAGGCCGGTTGTTAGGTGTGTACCACTTTGCGACAGGTGTCGGTGCTGTGGAAGAGGCCAAATTCTTCCTTAGCAACATTCAGGGTTACCTTGGAGAAGCAATCTTGGTGTTGGACTGGGAAGGTGCTGTTGTAACGCAAGGTGTTGGTTACGCTAAGGCCTTTTTGGATTACGTGTATCAGCAGACCGGCATCAGGCCATTGATTTACATGAGCAAGTCAGTCACAAGCAGTTATGACTGGTCAACGGTGAGTGCCAATTATGGTCTCTGGGTCGCCCAATACGCAGATTCAAACCCCACTGGGTACCAAGATGACCCATGGACAGACGCTAATGGTTATGGTTCATGGAGTGGACCAGCAATATTCCAATACGCTTCAACGGGGCGCCTAAGTGGCTATGATGGCAATCTGGATTTGGACAAGTTCTATGGTGACGACAAAGCGTGGCAAGCCTATGCTAAGTCAGACCGGATTGACCCAGATCCAGACCCCAACCCAGAACCGGAGCCGCCTAAGAGCACGCCAATCGTGCAATATGCTGACCCCGATGGGAATAAGGCTTATGCCTACACCCATTGGCAAGCTATCGCAGGCAAGCCTGACTTGAGCACAGTGGTATTGACCAGCCCCAATGGTACGAAGTATCAACTGGTGGTTGATGATAAGGGGACACTGACAACAAAGGTGGTGAAGTAAATGATATTGGATTTACCTAAGCGTATTTCTGGAGCTGATGATACAGCACAACAGATTTACCAAGCATTTTATGATGTTGGCATGATTACAGATATGCCTATGCCAATGAAGACGCTGAACATTTCAGAATACAACGAGCAAGCATTCTCAAATATTGGGAGTGCTTTAATTTTGCTCAAAAACAACCTCAATCGACTGGTGGACATCTTCAATGAGTATCATTTTGTCGATATGGAGGGCATACAGGCCAAAGGACATGAATACTGGGGAAGCGATCTAAGCGGTTTGGGGGAATCTTATGATGACTTCAACGGCCACTTGGTTGATATGGAAAACACATTACGAAACATGGTTGAGATTATGATTCTCAACGGTTTAATCGAAAGGAATTAAGAAAATATGGCTACACAAGCACAATCACAGGGTCGATATGCCGTTGTTAACACGTTGCTAGACACAACTGATGTGACGTTGATTGACTCACTCTCAGGACGCCAAGGCGACAATGGACGTATCGTTTACTTTGCTATCAAGGACGGCAACTTGCCACACAACTTAGACGGACAAAACGTTGTTCTTACGGCAAAGGACTCAGCAGGTAAGGTTAAGCAAATTTCTGGGGTTCACGACATGATTTCAGCCACTGGTGGGCTGTTCTCAATGCTAATCCCGGGAGAGATGTATCAATCAGCTGGGGACATTGAAGAAGCCTACCTAAGTGTTCAAGATGGCGCTGGTACGGTTATCAGCTCAATCCCAGTAACGTTCACGGTACTGGCTAACAACATTCTGTTCACGGCTAATGCTTCAAAGGACTACATCGATTCAGTACAAAAGGCTGTTGATGAAGCAAACTCACGTATCAGTGGTTTGAATGACAATATCAAGGCACAACAACTTGCTTATGAAACTTTGAAAACGTCAGTTGAGAATCTGGCAGGGCAAATCAACTCCAAGCAAGTGGCTATGCTGAACGTTGAAAATCACTTTACTGAAACAGCTACGTTCGACAAGGGTATTGTTGGTAATCTATCTGGAAATGCCACAACGGCTACAAAGTGGCAAACGGCGCGTACTCTATCACTGACTGATACAGTTTCAGGGTCAGCTTCGATTGATGGTTCTGGCAACGTTTCAATTTCCGTAGCAACCCCAGTTGTAACTCGTACGGTAAGCGGTACGAACGGCATGTCGTTCAAGTTCAGAAGGACGGGTAACGCTGTGCACGTTGAGGTTTCAGGTAACTACACAGGCGCAAGCTGGAAAAATTCACAGACACCAAATTATGCAAGTGAATTGTTCCGTGCCACTGTCCCTGATGGATTTGCGCCAGATGACTGGAGTCAAACAGTATTCATTGAGTACAGTAGCGCTATCGGGTTCGGTCGATGTGAATATGACGTATCCTCAAAGGAAATGATGTTTACTTATCGAGGTATGTCAGGAGTCATATCAGACACTTCAAAGTATATTGTTTCGTCCGTGACATATACGACTAGTGACGTTTGGCCAGAATAATCCGAAAAAGGAAGGCAACTGACAGCTACTTTAAGTAATAAAAGAAAGGCGTAGGATATGGGATTTTTTCCACACGACTTAGCGGGCTGGCTCGCAGTTCTGGCAACCCTAAGTGCCGCAATGTGGTTCGTAATCAAGATGACTTTTGTCAAAGCAATCGACAGTCTGAATAAGACGATTGCCGGTTTGCAGGACACCTTGAAAGGGTACGATCATCGCATTGACGACCACGAAACACGTATCAGAGTAATCGAGGATTGGAGGGAACATCAAGATGACAAATAACTTAATAACCCTTGCAGAAGCGCTTTGGCAGTCAGGTATTGTTCCAGCGCTTTTAATTTTGCTCATTGGTTGGGCTTCAGCACGATTCGCCCGCAATAAGAGGCTAACAGCCTTGTTAGGTATTGCAGAAAATGCAGTGAATTGGGCTGAGGTGACCTTTGACGGTGGCCAAACGCAAAAGGCTCAAGCCATCAAGATGATTACAGATTATCTTATGAAGGCTGACAAGGCTCATCTGTTCACTGCTAAGCAGATTGATGACGCAATTGAATGGGCTGTCAAAGAGATGAAGAAGGGAACGATTAAATGAAAACAGTAAAGATTTTGGGCGACACCCTAAACAAGGTGGCCGATACATCAACAGTCTTTGATTTTCGGCTCTGGAATGAAGGTCAGGCACAAGATGTCACTGGTAAGGCGGTGTCATTCGTGATTGCTAATGATTCTGGCTATCTATTCGATGCACCAGCTGTGGTTGATGGTAACGTGGTTTCGTTGGATTTCTCAAATGACTTATTAAAGCAATTGACGCCTGACACGTATCACATGGAAGTATCTGTTACCAACGAAGACGGTGATGTTGAGGTATACCCCTCACAAGGCACAATCGACTTCACGGTAGGTAAGAACCTTCATGGCACACAAGGGAAGTTAGTCCCGCAGATTACATTTGATACGGTTTTGGCTTCAGTTGATGAGAAGATTGCTGAATACGCAAAGATGCTTCCCAAGGGTGATAAGGGTGATACTGGTGCCCAAGGACCTGCTGGACCGGTTGGACCCAAGGGAGATAAGGGTGATAAGGGAGACCAAGGTATTCAAGGCCCTGTGGGACCTAAGGGAGATATTGGCCCTAAGGGAGACCAAGGTATCCAAGGACCCCAGGGACCACAAGGGCCTAAGGGTGATATGGACCTATCTCAGATTTCAGTAGGTGGACGGAATTACCTATTGAATTCGTCAGGTATGAACTCGTCTGACTCGATTAGGCCTGTGTTGAAAGGGGGTATTTCTGACAACACGCCGTCCGTTAGTTATTCAAATGAAGGAATAAAAGTTTCAAACAATAACGGCAATAAGGAGTGGTTCTATGGACTGACAAAAGCTTTTGCAAGCATAACCACAACTCCTATTGTGGCCGGTAAAACTTATACGTTATCAGTTAAAGTTAAAGGAGACGTTCCGCAAGTTGCTCTTCGTGTTGGAATCAAAAGCGATGTAGCAGAATGGCCAATGTTTAAATGTAATGCAATTAACATTAATACATGGACTACGGTAGTATATACATTTACAATTCCTTCTACTACCACAAGTTTTTTCATCAGAATTCAAGGCGCTAATAATAATCAATACGCTTCTGGTTTTACAGGAAATGAGTCCTTCACAATGAAGGAGTTGAAGCTAGAAGCCGGAAACGTTGCTACTGACTGGACGCCAGCACCAGAAGACGCGTCAAGCAACGATGCACAACTAGTCCACAAGACAGGAAACGAAACGCTTGCAGGGGATAAGGCGCTTGTAGGCAACACAACTCTTGCAACAACTACCATATTGGCGGGTAATTACGGGCTAAGGGTTACCACAAGTGGTATTCAAAAAACGACAGATGGTAAGACATGGGTATCTGCCAACATTTAACGGCATCATGAAAGGAAATAAAAATGATAGTAACAGTAAACTTCGCAGATCCGCAAGTGCGGCCGGAAAATGGACCAGTGGGAATTGAAATCTCACAGGTCATTATGCCTTATTCAATTCATAACACAGAAGATCCATCTCAATATTTGGGCGGTCAAACTGTTTTGACGAAGGCTGACGGTGTAACACTTGCTGACAATACAGCTGATTGGAATAAGTTGGCGCTTGCTAAAATCAAGAATATGGTGGCTGCATCAGACATTTACGTGCCAGACCCAATCATTGGAGTTCCTGAAGGACTACCAGCAAGTTCGGCAGTAGAAGCTCCAGTAAGCTCAGCTCCCACTCAGGTAACGACAACAACGAAGGTTTAATATGAATAAATTGCTGAAAAGCGCTTTGGTTACGACTGGAGCGCTTTTAATTATGGGATCAGTACCATCAGTACAGGCTGCCAAAGGTGACCAGGGTGTTGATTGGTCAATCTACCAAGGTTCACAAGGTAAGTTTGGATATGGCCACGATAAGTTTGCCATCGCTCAAATTGGTGGTTATCACGGGTACATCTATGATCAATCTACTTATGCCACGCAAGTCCAATACGCAATTGCTCAGGGCAAGCGCGCTCACACGTATATGTGGTGGCAAGATATCACTGATTATGCGGCGGCTGATAAGGTATTGGACTACTTCTTGCCGAAAATTCAAACGCCAAAGGGGTCGATTGTCGCTCTTGATGTTGAGAGTGGCGTGCAAAATACCGACGTAATCATGCACGCCTTGCAACGCATTAAGGACGCTGGTTACACACCAATGGTTTATGGATACAAGAACTACTTGCAATCCTCAACAGACCTGCAACGCATTGCTAAGTCATATGAATTGTGGCTTGCTGAATATCCAAACTACGAAGTGACGCCAGAGCCAAACTATAACTACTTTCCATCATTCGATAATGTCGGGTTGTTCCAATTCACATCGACTTATATTGCCGGTGGGTTGGACGGTAACGTTGATTTGAGCGGTGTTACTGATAATGGTTACAAGAACGGTAACCCTAACAAGCCAAACACGGATACACCTGCCGTTGATGCTGGTAAGGAAGCTGACAACACGCCAAAGGCAGACATTGCGCCAGGTATGACTGTTAAGGTAAACTTCAGTGCTAAGAACTACGCAACTGGTGAGAACATTCCTGACTATATCAAGGGTGTTCCACACAAGGTGTTAGAAGTTGATGGCGACCGCGTGTTGCTTGATGACATCTATTCTTGGGTATCAAAGAAGAACGTCGAAATCTTGGACGCTAACACGCAAGATGACTCGGCAGAGTTTAACGGTGTATTCTATCTGGATAGCTGGCAATATGAGCTGGGTGGTGTGTACGTTCGAAATAATGATATGGCTATTCCAGTAGCAGACTATCACAACGATATGCCAGCTGCATCAGTAACGTTGACCGACCGTCATGGTAACCCATTGGCGGACCAAAACGGCCTTGGTAACAACGGAGTTCCGGAATACTTCACTTTGAATGGTAAGTACACGGTATTGCAACGCGTTGGATCATCAATTGAAGTAGAGATGAATGGCGAGTCTGTCTGGTTGAAGGCTGCATACGCTGAATAAGTAAACAGGTCGAATTCGATCAGTTTGTGACCGACAATATTGTCGGTCACAAATAGATAAAGCCCGTCTGGACTAGGTGTTATTGCACTTAATCTAGGCGGGCTTTTTTGCTTAATTGATTAATACTGGCACTTTAAAACACCAATTATAATGAGGCGAAGCTTAACAAAATTTAGGTATTTGTAATATAAGCTGTTGATTAATGGTGGTTTGTGCTGTATTATAAATTAATTATCAAATTTAATGGAGGTTTGCATGAGCATAATTAATTCTAATTCTAACGAGTTAGCACTTGCTAACTGGCTCTATGAAAACGATCCAAGGTCATATCAAAATACCCGTAAGTTTCAAAAATTTTTGTTTTTCTACGAGGTTTTCTCCAAGGTAAACGAAAAAGAATATGACTTGGGTAGATTTAAAATATGGATGCACGGCCCAGTCAATTCGGTAGCATATGGTGATTATACTTATAGGGGTGCCGATTTTGTAACTGCTTTTAAAAAAGTAGAGGAGAAGGTTGATCAAGAAATCGCACGCAAGGCGGATTTTTTGGTTCAAATTCTAAACACTGAGGAAATTTCTGAACTGACTCATACGTTTGATTTTTGGAAAATACCTGCCATTAAATTGTCAGGAAGTTGGAATGATAATGTTTCAGCAAGTGAAAAGAACTTTTCTTCTACTGACATGGAAAGGGCACACAGGCTGTACACAATGTATGATGATACGTTTATAAGGAACTCCGAAGTCATTCATACGTTCGGTAAGCATTTTGTTATTTCTAAGAGCGATAAAGAAAATCTTACTTCTGAACATATTGAGGTATTGGAAAAGCTGTCAACTGATACGAGTCTTATGAACCCAATATTTGTTGAAATTGACAATGACGGGAGGCTGGCAATTGATTAATCCTTCCGATGTTGTAAAAATGTTTATACCCTTTCCGAGTATTGAATCCGGATTAGCTTATAAAAAACATATGTATGTTGTGGAGAATGATAGGTTTTCTGTTTTTGCGATTCAAACAGCTAAACCTCAACTTGTAGAGCAAGCGGTTTTAAATAACTACTTAGTTCTAAATCCAGGTGATATGTCTCCCGTTGTTCGACGATCTTATTTAGGGATGGATACTAGGTTTATACTTGAAGGAGTTGAAATTTCGGACTCTGTAAAGGCAAGTATTGGACTTTCGGAGTATCTATTCGATATAGTAAAATCAAAAGCTAGATTTGTTACTGACAACGTAGTGTTGAATCAAAGAGAAGTTGCACAGCTTAATGAAGGTGTGACTTTGTTGTAACGCGAACTAATAATTAAGCCCGTCTGGACTTGGATTAACTTCCTCGTCTGGCGGGCTTTTCTGTATTGAAATTGACATTCAATATGGTGCCGCATATAATAAAGGTATATCAAGTCCCCGGGCAATTATGTTCGGGCTTTTTTTATAGTAAAGTTGGAATTAAAAATGAATATACAAGATGAAGATCAAAAACTTGTAAATGTTTTTAGTGATCGAAAGATGACAATCGATTCAGAAAATGCAAGTATCTACATTAAAAATATCGGATACTATAAGTTAAAAGAATACGCAAAGCCATTTGTAAGGGATGGTCTATATGATGGACTACTATTCAGCAGTGTGTTAAAACGATATTTTTTTGATAAAAACCTAAGAATACATTTATTACATATTATCGAAATGATTGAACTAGCCTTTAAAAACAGTCTTGCCGAGCTAATAGGTAATGACTCTGGCCCATTTGGATATTTGGACTTTTTAGTTTGGGCTGATCAAGGACGTTATACCTCTGAGTATATTATTGGAGAACAATCTTTGATAAAAAATACAATTTTGAAAAGAATTAAAAATATGAATGAATATTCAAATCCAGAATATTTTGACGAAAAAAATCTCACTTTAAAAGATAATAAATATAATAAAGTAGAAAATGGTTCTCAACCTAAGAAGTATCCTACCGTTTGGCTAGCATTTGATTTATTATCATTTGGACAATTACATCATATTTACCAACTTTTACCGTTGGAAAGTAAGGATAAAATTGCTAAAAATTTTAATTGTGGTAGTTCTGAATTAAATTCATGGATTGGGGCAATGGTTTTAGTTAGAAACGTTTGTGCACACAGTTCTAATTTAATTGATATTGAATTTAAAACTGTGCCAAAATCTAAAGTCGAATGGAGAGAATATTTACATGTTCACGAACGAAAAAATGGTAAAACTGAGATAACTAATAAATTAGCCAGCGTTATTATTCCGATAGTTTATTTGGCTCATAATATAGATCAAAATTATGGTTTTGGAGACATTTATAAAGATATTCAAAACGCCATAAAGCCTGTAAGAAAAAACGGTGAAAATCAAGCGCAAGCATTAGGCTTTAGTAGCAAGGCAAAAATGATTAAGTTCTTTTCAAATTATTTTCAATAATAACTTTAGTTGATTTACTTGAAAAAAGCCCGCTGGACTTGGATTAACTTCCTCGTCTGGCGGGCTTTTTATTGTACAATAATTAGGTGAGGGAATGACAGGTCATAACCTGCAAACTAAAAATTTAATTCAGCTTAGTTTGCGCCAGCCGATATGAGGCTTAATATTTGCGCCATATTTGCGCCAGTAAACGCTCAAACTACTGGTGTATAAGCATTTACACATTCCCACGTACGATGAACCGTTTGTGGCCATAAGCTAAAATAAACATACAAAAACCACTGAAACAGTTGATATAACGGCTTTCAGTGGTTTTTTGTATGTATTTAATTATCATTGCAAAGCTTGTGTCGCTGCTAGATCATCACCGGTACTGGTATCTGCAGTAGCAGTACCATCATCTTGTACTTGGGTTGCGGATGCAGTTGCTTGCGAATCAGAAGCAACTGGTACTTCGGCCGTTTCGGGTTGTGAATAATATGATGTGGCAGGTGCATAAGCTGTGTCGTCACTTGGAACATTAGTGTCGGCAACGGATTCTTGCACGTCAGCCGAAGTAGCGACTGCTGGTTCATATGTATCTTGAGGCGTCACAACAGTAGCTGAGCTTGCTTGTTCTGTTGAAGAACTCGCTGATGATGACGAAGAACTACTTGATGTGATGATTTTAGTTTTTGGATGGTGAACCTTAGTAGATTCGGCTTTTTTATTTGTGTAATGTTCTGCGGCCAACATTACGCCATCTGTACCTAACACTAGAACGACTAGTGCGCCGGTAATGAATTTTCCATATTTCATACTCAAATTTCCCTACAAGGTTTAACGTGGACTAGTTATTGCACGTGACATGTTGTGTTTTTACATCAACTTCTAACTTTATGTAAACATTATATCAATAAAACGGACGCGATCCCTTGATATATATGGATCTTGCCTGTTTTTAAATAATTTTTTATTTGTTTTTCTTTTTTCGGCGACCGATGAAGAACAATGCTACGAGCCAGAACCAGGGACGTAGCCATAGTGGGCGATTGTCATGACTATTCATGCTAAAAATCCTCCTTTACACCAGCGTACGATAAATATCGTCATCGCGTTGACGGAAATATGAGGGTATAATAGAAAAATCGAAAAGTGTGGAAACACGCTTTCAAATTTTAGTTAGGGGAACGTATGACAGATAAATTAAATTTTGCAGCGTTTATGCAAGCTGGTACAACGAGCATCAGTAACTATTTACTACAACATTATCGTGACCTTGGCATGACAAACGAGGAACTGCTGGTTTATGTACAAACGAAGGCAGGTATTGATCGTGGCGAGCTAGAGCCAAGCACGCAAAAAATTGGGGATACGCTTGGTTGGGATGCACAAACGGTGTTTGGACATCTTGAAGCCATGCGCGCAAAAGGGTTGGTTAATTTTGTTAGCATGCGCGATGGTGCCGGCCGTGTTAGCACACAACTGGATTTCCAACCACTATACGACAAATTGGTGTCTGAACCAGGTAGCGACGCAATGACTGCTGCGCAACGGGTTGCAACGCAAGGTCAACCAGTCACGCATCAGGACGATTTGAGTCGCGCTGCGATTTACAATCTGATTGAGCAAGAGTTCGGGCGACCATTAAGTCAAATGGAGATGGAAACCGTTAAGAACTGGTTTGATGTTGATCATTTTAAGCCGGAGTTTATCAAGGCTGCCGTTCAGGAAGCAGTCTTAAATGCAGCGTTGAATCTGCGTTATATTGAGACGATTTTGGTGGCTTGGCAGAAGAAGAATTATCGTTCTGTCCAAGAAGTTCGTCAAGAACGTCAGAAGCGTACGCAGTTTAAGCAGTTGAATTCGGATGAAAAGGTCAATATTCCAACCAATGTTGATATTTTGAATACTGACTGGTCAAAATATAAGTAATTAAAAAAGCAAGGGGTCGAACGGTGATTAAACCATTCGACCCCTTGCTTTTTAATTAATTTATTTACGGCTGTCGCTGTTGCTGTGAAGACGAACTAGCGGGCGTTGAGCTGGAGCTTTGAACTGACGAACTAGCAGGTGTTGAAGAACTTGCTGGTTCGCTTGATGCAGCTGGAGCTTCAGATGAACTTTCAGCAGGTTGTGTTGAACTGCTATAAGTTGAACTTGCTGACGGCGTGTACGTTGATGTAGCACGTGAAGATGAGTAAGTTGGCGAGTAGGTTGTGGCATAACCGACAGTCTTTTCGTTTGCCACGTTAGCGCCAGCTACTTGATATTCCTTCTTACCGTTAACATAAACTTGCTTTACGGTTGAAGGAGCGGTCCAATCTGATCCGTCCATTGAAGAATCAGACATCACGTAATCCATCAAAGCGCTGTAAACCTTCAACATGATGTATTGCTCGTTACCAGTCAAATCGTGACCAACTTCATTTGGTTCGTCGTAACCAGTCCAAACAGAAATGGTTGCGCTCTTTGTGTAACCTGTGAACCATGTATCCATAGCTGAGTCGGCTGACATCTTTGAATCTTCGCCATAAGCGACGGTACCAGTCTTACCAGCTTGGTTGTAGGCATCAGTGGCAATCATCTTAGCGTATGAATCGCTGACAACTGACTTCAGCATGCTTGTCATCATAAATGCCGTAGAAGACTTCATGGCAGTTGAACCCTTAGAGCTAAACTTCTTCACGGCGCCACTACGATCGGTAATCTTAGAAATGTAAGATGGCTTGTAATACGTACCACCGTTTGCGAAAGCAGAGTAGGCGGCTGCTTCTTGCTCAGTTGAGATATCAATTCCGATGGCGTTTGAACCGACCATCTTCTTTGGATTCTCGTTAATACCAAGCTTCTTCAAGAATGCAGCTGACTTGTCGTAACCAACTTCTTGCAATGTTTGAACGGCAGGAATGTTACGAGATTGTGCAATCGCTGTACGCATCGAAATCGTACCAAGATAGCGGTGGTCAAAGTCGTTCACGGAGATGTTCGTGCCAGGATACTTGTAGGCATTATCATCAACGGCATGGTTAGTTGACCAGCTCATATCTTCAATTGCTGGACCGTATGCGACCAAAGGCTTAGCAGTTGAACCAGATGAACGACCTTGGTTTGTTGCGTGATTAGTTCCGAATAGGGTAGTCTCCTTACGACCACCAATTTGGGCAATCACATCACCGTTACGTGGGTCGGTCACCGTCAAACCAACTTGCATCTCGTCATCAGGCCAAGCAACATAGTTTTCCGTGTTGACGATGTTGTAAGCACGGTCTTGAACCTTGGGCTCAAGATTCGTTTGAATCGTCAAACCGTCAGTGTCAGGGTTGTAGCCGAGACTCTTCAATTCTTCGTTTACTGACGTGATGTAGGCTTGGTTAACCTTAGTCTTCTCTTCAGAATTTTCAAGTTGATCTGTGTGAGTTGAAACCAAACCATCGTCGATAGGCGTCTTCATGTACTCATTAGCCTTGGCTTGGGTGATAACACCGTTTTGGGCCATCGCTTCAAGTACTTCGTCACGACGATTCTTGGCATCCTTTGGGTTGGTGTAAGGATCATAGCCAGTAGGTGATTGTGGCAATCCAGCCAACAATGCCATTTGAGGTGTTGATAATTGGTCGAGTGACTTGCCGAAATAGTAATCGGCAGCCGTCTTCATACCGTAAACACCGTTACCCATATAGACCTTGTTCATGTAAAGCGTCAGAATTTGATTCTTTGAATATTGCTTTTCTAGCTTCAAAGCAAGCCAAGCTTCTTGTGCCTTACGCTTCAACGTTTGATCACTGGTTGCCGTTGAGAAAACAGTCAACTTAATCAATTGTTGTGTTAGGGTAGACCCACCTTGCAAACCGAGTGATGATCCAGTGAAGTTAGCAAAAGCAGCTCCAAGGATACGACGTGGATCAACACCGTGGTGCTTGTAGAAACGACGATCTTCAATTGAGACAACGGCCATACGCATTTCTTGTGGAATCTCAGATTGCTTGGCCATCTCACGCTTTTGTGAGCCACTTGTATAGAAAACGTCACCGTTCTTATCCAAGTACTGGGTTTGTGAAGTGCCGACAAGAGCAGCATTTGTCACTTTAGGTGCTGATGAAGCATAGTAGGTGAAAGCACCAACTCCGGCTAGTGTGCCGGCTGCGCCAAGGGTCACTAGGGTTAGCAACGTATACTTTGTATATCGCTTCCACTTTGGACCTGGCTGGGATGTCTTCTTTTTTGAACGTGACCTTTGCACGCGTGACATCTCTTCTGTCATAACAAATAGTTCTCCTTATACTTTACGTTGATTAAGCAGTTCATCAATAGCGGTTAAATAAGGGGTGGTTGGATTAATTCCGAGGGGAACCAAAGCGCCTTCTTCCTTAATAACATCGTATGGAATCGACTTTCGCTGGGTTTCTTGATTGTCCCAGTAAGTGAATAAGAGCTCTGCCCAAATGACGTATGTCTCGTTTAGGTTTGAAAAGCGAATAATCATGAAAGCGAGTCCGTGTTGTGTAACCACTTGCTTCAAATGCTTAATCTGATGTTCATGGACATTTTTTAAAGGAAACGACTGTTTATTGGTCGTTTCCTTCGCATCGAAGTCGATATAATGCCCATTATAAACACCATTGTAATCTGTGGTAGAAGCCTGTCTAAAGTAAGCTTCCGTAATTTTCGCGGCTGAACGGGCGGGATAACTCACATTAACAATTTGGATGGGCGTGGGCTTTTTATGGATCACGGCCTTATCCGTTGCTAAGTAGTACGCGTTTGCGTCGTTCAAGTCATTTTCCAATGACATACCACGGTTACTTTGGGAAACACCTTTAGAAACCGGCTTTGAAAACGCACTCGGATTAAATTGGCGTCCATTTGGATAGTTAATAGCCATTTCGTACTCCTGCGTCTTAAGGTATCCTTTATATTATAGCAAAATGACAATTATTCTGACAAACTTTCCTATAATGTAAGTAATACGTAAAGAGGTGATGAAGTTGACAGTTGATGGTGAGTTACATCGAATTTGGATTACGGGCTTTCGTAGTTACGAACTGGGCGTAATGGGCACAAAAGACCCAAAATTGATGGTTATTAAATATGCATTGCGTAAAATTTTGGAAAATGCGATCCAAGATGGCACGGATTGGTTGATTACCGGTGGGCAATTAGGCATTGAACAGTGGGCAATTGAGGTTGCGCTAGAATTACGAGACGAAGCGTACCCAGAGTTTCAAATTGCTTTAATGACACCTTTTAGTAAGTTTGGCAGTCAGTGGAATGAAGCGAATGCGGAAAAATTGACGCAATTAAAAAACTCAGTCAATTTTACCAGCGCTGTGTCGCAGGGGGATTTTGCTGGCCGTAATCAAATGGTGACTTACCAAAACTTTATGTTGACGCACACCGACGAGGCGGTCATTTTCTTTGATGAAGAAGCGACGGAATCAAAGGCGCGGTATGATGATATTGCCATTCATGATTTTGCTGAAAACCACGATTATCCAGTACGCCGGGTGGATTTGGATCGCCTACAAGACTACGCGACTGAGTATCAAGAAACGCTCTGGGAAGACTAGGACACAAACAATTCACATAAAGTGCTTTTGTAACTGAGTTTAAAACCTGTTAAACTAATAATACGAACAAAACGGAGGAGTCCTAGTGATGGAAAACGTGCTACACAACCGCGAGGAAATTTTGACGAAGGAATTTAAGAAGACGCGTATCGGTACTGGATACGATATGACGGATGTTGATTCTTTCTTGGATGAAATCATGTCAGATTACCAAGCGTTCCAAAGTAATATTGATGAATTGACGACACAAAACGAGAAGTTGAAGGCTCAAGTCGCTGAATTGACGAAGCAAGTGTCAGTTGCAGCAACGGCACCTAAGGCATCTCCAGCGCCAGTGGCAAACACAAACATGGATATTTTGAAGCGTTTGTCTAACTTGGAACGCCGTGTATTTGGTACGGCTTCTGAGGCACCAGCACCAGTTGCCGAAGAAAAGGCTACACAAACTGCTGAATAAGTGTATAATAAGTAAATACGATGCATTAGCGGGTAATTGCGTATGGCTTATGCCGTATGAGGAAAGTCCATGCTCGCACTGACTGCGATGTCAGTAGTGTTCGTGCTAGCTGAAAAAATAAGGCTAGGCAGCCGACTTGTCGGTTGACGGCCAACGAAAGACCTACGGGTAACTATGGTTGAGTAGTTGTTAAAGTGCCACAGTGACGAACCGTCAAAGAAATGCGACGGGTGGAACGCGGTAAACCCCTCGAGCGGGCAACCCAAACTTTGGTAGGGGCGCTTGACCTAACAAATTGAAGTGATGGTCGGGGAGACAGAAATGTCTGAGATAGATGATTGCCACCGAATATTGACCGCCAATCGATATTCGGTACAAAACATGGCTTATAGCTGATGCATCAGGCAGCCGACGTCCTTGTGGCGTCGGCTTTCTTTTTGCACTTAAACCCGGGAAACTGGGATACATAAAGTAGAGTGGGAGTGTCGGAGGTTAAACCTCCGACGCGACCAAGTCGCACTTATCAGGTGCGTCTTTGGTCTTACTCCCGACTAAAGTCGGGGGTTAGACCAACAGCTGCTGTGATAACTAAGAAAAAGGTGACAATTATGCAAACATTTAAATTGATGGCCACCATGGGAGCAGGACTAGAAGCCCTTGTTGCTCGTGAGTTGAAGGACATGGGTTATGCAACCCAAACTGAAAATGGACGTGTTTTCTTCCAAGGAACGGTTGAAGACATTTACCGCACTAACTTGTGGTTGCGTGTAGCTGACCGTGTCAAAATCGTCGTAACAGAATTCGATGCCAAGACGTTCGATCAATTGTTCGAAAAGACGAAGGCATTCCCATGGGAAGACTTGTTGCCATATGATGCTGAATTCCCAGTAAATGGTCGTTCAAAGAATTCTATTTTGCACTCTGTACCAACGGTGCAAGCAATCACGAAGAAGGCGATTGTTAACCGCTTGACGGATGCTTATCACGCACGTGGCTACTTGCCAGAAACGGGTAACCGTTTTGTTTTGGAGACAGCCGTGGATAAGGATCACGTCATGATTACGTTGGATACGACGGGTGATTCATTGTTCAAGCGTGGTTACCGTACTGAAAAGGGTGGTGCACCACTTAAGGAAACGATGGCCGCTGCATTGGTTAACTTGGCTCACTGGTTTACTGATAACCCATTTGTTGACCCAACGACTGGTTCAGGTACCATTGCCATCGAGGCTGCGTTGATTGGTCGCAACATTGCGCCAGGATTGAACCGTGAGTTCGATATTACGCAATGGGATTGGTTCGACAAGAAGATTGGCGAAACATTGAAGGCACAAGCACGTCAAATGATCGATTTTGATGTTGAGTTGGATATTGAAGGATTCGATATTGACGAAAACATGATTGAAATCGCTAAGGCAAACGCTGAAGCTGCTGGTGTTGGTGACGACATCACATTTAAGCAATTGGCTGCCAAGGATTGGTCAACTGACAAGATTAACGGTGTGTTGGTTGCAAACCCACCATACGGAGAACGTTTGGGTGACGAAGATGCTGCTCGCCAACTTTACAGTGAGATGGGCCACATCTACAACAACATGCCAACTTGGTCAAAGTACATTTTGACGTCTGATGAAGGCTTTGAAGAAGCGTTCGGTGCTAAGGCTACTAAGAAGCGTAAGTTGTACAACGGTGCATTGAAGGTTGATTTGTACCAATACTGGGGAAAGAAGATCCGCTAATTTTTAAAGATTGAAAGGGGCAAACACATGAGTTCACTACTTGATGGCATGAACGACAAACAGGCAGAAGCGGTTATGATAACGGAAGGCCCGTTGCTAATTATGGCTGGTGCCGGATCTGGTAAAACACGTGTTCTGACGCATCGTGTCGCCCACTTGATTAAGGATTTAAATGTGATGCCATGGCGTATTTTGGCCATCACATTTACGAATAAAGCTGCCCGCGAAATGAAGGAACGTATTGGTCAACTAGTTGATGCAGAAGATGCAGATGCTGTTTGGGTTTCAACATTCCACGCGTTGGCAGTGCGTATTTTGCGCCGTGATATCGATAAGTTGGGCTACAAGAAAGACTTCTCAATTATTGATGCCGGTGCCCAACGTACATTGATTAAGCGTATTTTGAAGGATATGAACGTGGATATTGAAAAGTACGATCCACGTTCAGTGCTTGGTGCGATTTCTAACGCGAAAAACGCGATGGAAAAGCCTGAAAAGTACGAGGAAATGGCTAATGGGCCATTTGAAGAGATTGTTGCAAAGGCGTACAAGGAGTATCAACACCAATTGGCGTTGGCACAATCAGTTGACTTTGATGACTTGATTATGTTGACCATCGAACTATTGCACCAAGAACAAGAAGTGTTGGCATTCTACCAAGAAAAGTTTTTGTACGTGCACGTCGATGAGTATCAGGACACCAACGATGCCCAATATGAATTGGTCACGTTGTTGTCAGCTAAGCACCGCAACTTGGCCGTAGTTGGTGACTCAGACCAGTCTATCTATGGTTGGCGTGGTGCGAACATGCAAATCATCATGAACTTCACCAAGGATTATCCAGATGCGAAGACGGTTATGTTGGAACAAAATTACCGTTCAACACAAACCATTTTGGATGCGGCAAACGCGGTTATTGAACACAACAACGAGCGTATTGCTAAAAATCTTTGGACGGACAACGGGATGGGAGAAAAGATTACCTATTACCGTGGTCAATCTGACAAGGATGAGGCATTGTATGTCATCGCACAAATCCGCGATGGTGTAAAAAACGACGAGCGCAACTACCGTGATTTCGCTGTACTTTACCGTACGAATGCGCAATCACGTGGAATTGAAGAAGCTTTGGTGAAGGCGAACATCCCTTATACGATGGTCGGTGGATCAAAGTTTTATGAGCGTAAGGAAATTCGTGACGTCTTGGCATACTTAGCCTTGGTCACGAATCCGGCCGACAATGAAAGTTTCTTGCGTGTTGTCAATGAGCCGAAGCGTGGCATTGGTAACACATCAATCGAACGCTTGCGTTCATTTGCCCTGCAACAAAACTGGCCATTGTTGGATGCTGCGCAAAATGCAGTGATGATTCCAGGATTGACGGCCCGTGCGGCTAACCAATTAACGCAATTTGCAGACTTGATTAGCTCACTTCGTCAACAAATGACGTTTGATTTAAGTATCACTGACTTGACGCGTCAAATTTTGGAGCGTTCTGGTTATGAGGAGCAATTTAAGGCATCCCCAACCCCAGAAAACCAAGGTCGCCTTGAAAACTTGGCCGAATTCCTTTCAGTAACGGAAGAGTTCGACAAGAAGTACGAGCCAACTGAAGAAAGCGTCTCAAAGTACGTTGACTTCCTTGGGGAATTGGCATTGGTGTCTGATTTAGACAGTGTTGACGAAGATGCTGACAACCAAGTGACGTTGATGACGTTGCACGCTGCCAAGGGATTGGAATTCCCAGTCGTCTTCTTGGTTGGTATGGAAGAAAACTTGTTCCCATTGTCTCGTGCTGCAGCTGATGACGCCCAACTAGAAGAAGAGCGTCGTTTGGCCTATGTTGGTATTACGCGTGCGAAGCAAAAGTTGTTTATTACGAATGCTTATTCACGTTTGCTATACGGCCGTACAACGAGCAATATCCCATCACGTTTCATCGATGAAATTAGTCCAGAGTTGATTCAACAACCTGCTGGACAAACATTGTCAACAACAGCAAATCGTGATGGTGCTTTGCCATTTGCGCGTCGCACACAACAAGCGACAGCTACGACGTTTGCCGGTCGTCAACGTCAATCATCGGTTGCGTCAACGCCAGCCCGCACAACATCTTCAATGACGACGAATAACCCAGGAACCGGTGCTGATAAGGCGGCATGGACAATTGGGGATGCGGTTAGTCACAAGAAGTGGGGCGTTGGTCACGTTGTGAAGGTGTCAGGAACCGGTGAAGACCAAGAATTGGACATTGCGTTCCCAGATCAAGGTATTAAGCGTTTGTTGGCTGCCTTTGCACCAATCCAAAAAGTCAATTAACAAAGAGGGACTGTTGAATGGCAGATATTAATACGGATATTAAAGATCTTTCGCAAGAAGAAGCAGCAACTGAGATTGCTGCCTTGCAAACTGATTTGAAGCAATGGGCGCGTGAATATTATGAAAACGATGCTCCGTCAGTTGAAGATTCAGTTTATGACGTTGCATATAACCGACTTGAAGCGTTGGAAGCAGCTTTCCCAGCTTTGGTGACGGCTGATTCTATCACACAACAGGTTGGTGGTCGTGAAGTGAAGTCGGATTTGCCAAAGGTTGCTCACCCGGTGCCAATGTTGTCACTTGGTGACGTCTTTTCATTCGAAGAGTTGGCGGACTGGATGGCTACGACCCAAAAGTCATTCCATGAGTCATTGGCATACAATGCCGAATTGAAGATTGATGGTTTGGCGATTAGTTTGGTTTATGAAAATGGGGCACTTGTGCAAGCCTCAACACGTGGTGATGGAAGCATCGGTGAAGATGTTACCGCCAACGTTCGTCAAATTAAGCGCATTCCAAAGAAGCTAAATGAACCACTAACTGTTGAAGTCCGTGGTGAAGTTTACATGCCTAAGGCAGCGTTTGTGACGTTGAACGAGGAGCGTGAACGTGATGGCTTGCCAACGTTTGCGAACCCACGTAACGCGGCTGCCGGATCTTTGCGTCAACTGGATGCAAAAATCACTAAGCAACGTCAACTAGATGCGTTCTTGTATTTTGCGGTCGATGCTGAAAATGTGTTGGGTGTTACAACGCAGGCTGAATTACTGGCTCGTATGGCTGAACTTGGTTTGCCAACTAATCCAACTAACGCGGTGGTTAGTTCAGAAGCCGATGTTGAAGCGTACATTACGAATCAAACGGCAACGCGTGATGATTTGGCATATGGTATCGATGGTATCGTTGTGAAGGTCAACAATTTGGCCTACCACGAAGAACTAGGTAATACGGTTAAGGTGCCACGTTGGGCCATTGCTTACAAGTTCCCACCGGAAGAAGCACTGACAGTTGTGCGTGATATCGAATGGACGGTCGGCCGTACTGGTGCTGTCACCCCAACTGCGGTGATGGACCCTGTCCAATTGGCTGGCACGACCGTTTCGCGTGCCTCTTTGCACAACCCAACGTACTTAGAAGCGAAGGGTATCCGCATTGGCGATACAGTCACGTTGCACAAGGCCGGCGATATTATTCCGGAAATTGGTCAAGTGATTTTGAAGCAGCGACCTGCTGACTCAATCGAATACAGCATGCCATTGGGGTGCCCGGCCTGTGGCCAAGAATTAGTGCACGTTGATGGCGAAGTCGCACTTCGTTGCATTAACCCATTCTGCCCGGCCCAAGTGCAAGAATCATTGACGCACTTTGCGTCACGTGATGCCATGAACATCGACGGGCTTGGACCAAAGATTGTGGCGCAATTGCTTGATAAGAAGATGGTTGATCAAGTGTCAGATTTGTACCGATTGACGTTTGAACAATTGATTACATTGGATAAGTTTGGTGAAGTGTCAGCAAACAAGTTGCTAACAGCTATTGAAAATTCAAAGGCCAACTCAGTTGAACGTTTGTTGTTCGGACTTGGTATCCGTAATGTCGGTGCCAAGGCTGCGAAGACGATTGCGGCAAAGTTTGTCACATTGGATGCGATTGCCCATGCAACGGCTGAAGAAATTTCTGAACTGCCAGGTATGGGATTGATTATTGGCCACAGTATCGCGCAATACTTTGATACAGAGCACGCGCAAGAGTTGGTTCGTGATTTCGAAGATTTGGGTGTTAACACGCGTTACACACAAGCAGTTGAAGTTGCCACTGACACAGTCTTTTCTGGTAAGCGCGTGGTTTTGACAGGAAAGCTTGAGTTGTTCAGTCGTTCAGACGCGACGACTTGGCTTGAAGCGCAAGGTGCAACAGTGAGTGAATCAGTTTCAAAGAAGACGGATTTGTTGATTGCGGGTGCCGACGCGGGATCAAAGTTAACAAAAGCCCAAGAACTTGGCATAGAGATTTGGTCAGAATCACAATTGCGTGATAGTATGGAAAGTAAATAATAATCAAAAACGAAACCGCTCGATGAAGCTGTCGAGTGGGTAAAAGGAGTTTTTCATGATGCGTGCACTTAAATGGATTGCTGCACTAGTCGCTGTGGCAGTTTTGGCTGTAGCTTTGGTCTTCTTTGGTAACTTTTTCTCTAAGAATTCATCATCAGTTGATAATTCTGGTACGACGAAGACGACGCGTTCATCTTCATCAAAGAAGGGTGTTCAGGTTACTGGAAAAGCTGACGACTCAGTTTATAAGACTGTCATCAAGGACGGTAAGTATTTGACGAGCAAGACCCGTGGCTTGACGGCGCAACAAAATGCCGGCAACACGTTCAACTTGGTTGGTTTTGAAGATGGGTTGCTTGATTTTTCTAAGGACCACTTCAGTACGTCTAAGTACGTGTTCCAAGAAGGTCAATATTTGTCTACAAATACGGCTGTAGATTGGTTAAATCGTAAGTCAGAAGAAAACCCAACGGGATTGAACCCTGAGGATAACGGTAAGACTGATGATTCACGTGCGCCAATCTACTTGCAAACGATTGAAGAACAAGACTTCATGACACAAGACGGTGATAACTTGAAGTTGGCTGGTATTGTCATCGGTATGGGTATGAACACGCAAGATGTTTACCAAAAGGAAAAGGATGGTCCTAGCTTTACGCAAGATATTGATAAGGCTGACCGCATTGCTCATGGTAAGGAAATGGCTGCTGAAGTCGTTAAGCGTTACCGTGCAATGAAGGACATTCCTGCTGATGTACCAATCTACGTGGCCATGTATGCTCAAGCTAAGGACGACTCATTGGCCGGCGGTAGCTTCTACAGCTGGAACGTGTCTAAGTCAGGTAATGAACTTGGTTCATGGACTGACTTGAACAATCAAACGGTTGTGTTGCCAATGCAAGAAGGTACGGCGTCATCAAAGTCAGTTGCTAGTTCATTGAACACAAGCTTCACGAACTTTGTGGACAAGGTACAAGGATTCTTCCCTAACTTGGCGTCTGTTACTGGTCAGGCAGCTTACCGTGATGGTACGTTGCGTGGTTTGAATGTGACGGTCTCAACGCAATTCTACTCAGCAACTGAAATCCAAAGCTTTGCTAACTACATTGCACAAATCGCACCAAGCTACCTACCAAATGGTGTGCCAGTTCAAATTCGAATTGAAGCCTCAACGGGTATGCAAGCATACGTGACGACGGATGCAAAGGATAACAAATACACAGTGACGATTCTTGGATCGTACTAATTGCTTGAAACCAGGTCATTTGACCTGGTTTTTTGCTTGCAATCAGTAACTTAAACAAGTATAGTAGTAAAAATATATTTTTTTGGGAGGATGAATGAAATGGGGATGCATCAATATTTATCAGGTTTGAATGAACTTGAAATGATCACACGCGCACCGGGGTACTTTAAGTATCAACCTCATTCAGTGGCCGCCCACTCATGGAAGGTTACCGAAGCTGCCCAATTCTTGGGTGACATTGAAGAACAAGCGGGTAATGACGTTAACTGGCGTATGCTTTACGAAAAGGCTTTGAATCACGATATTACGGAACGTTTTATCGGTGATATCCGTACACCAGTTAAGTATGCGTCAGCAACTTTGCGCCAAATGTTGGCGGACGTTGAAGACTCATTGTCAGATAACTTTGTTAAGACGGAAATCCCAGTCGAATTGCAAGAAGCCTACAAGCGTCGTCTTCACGAGGGTAAGGATGATACGCTTGAAGGACGTATCTTGTCAGTGGCCGACAAGGTTGACTTGTTGTACGAAGCATACGGTGAATTGCAAAAGGGCAATCCAGAGCCTGTGTTCTTGGAGATTTACAAGGAAAGTCTTGAAACGATTTTTGCTTTCCGTGACATGCCAAGTGTGGCGTACTTTATTCGTGAGGTGCTGCCAGAGTTGCTGGACGAGCAATTTCCAGGTTCAGAACAATTACAACGCATCTACATCGGCATCTTCAATGCAAAGTAGACATAAGTTGTTATAATGATAAATAGAGAAGTCCACTGTTCTCAGTGGGCTTTTGTGTTTGTTGAGAGAAAAAATATAAAAAAGCAGAAAGTGAGTAGGCGAATATGATTAATCGTGATGACAGCCATACCTATGAGGTTGTTTCAAAGTATGAGCCAACCGGTGACCAACCAACCGCTATTGATAAGTTGGTAACTGGCTTGAAGAATGGCGTCAAAGAGCAGATTCTGTTGGGAGCAACGGGAACTGGAAAGACATTCACCATTTCAAATGTGATTGCACAAGCGAATAAGCCGGTTTTGGTTTTGTCACACAACAAGACTTTGGCAGGCCAATTGTATGGTGAGTTTAAAGAGTTCTTCCCAAATAACGCGGTTGAATATTTCGTGTCTTACTATGATTACTACCAACCTGAAGCGTATGTGCCATCTTCTGACACGTATATTGAAAAGGATTCATCAATTAACGATGAAATCGATAAGCTCCGTAATTCAGCGACGGCATCATTGCTAGCCCGTAACGATACCATCGTGGTCGCTTCGGTGTCATCTATCTTTGGTTTGGGTAGTCCTGAACAATATAACGACCACGTCATTAATGTCCGTGTTGGTGACGTTATTGAGCGTAATGATTTGATGCGTCGTTTGGTTGATATTCAATTCCAACGCAATGACATTGACTTCCAACGTGGGCGTTTCCGTGCACGTGGGGATGTTTTGGAAATCTTCCCAGCATCATCTGACGCCAAGGCGATTCGTATTGAATTCTTTGGAGATGAAGTTGACCGCATTCGCGAAGTTGATTCATTGACTGGCGAAGTGACTTCTGATTTGGATTTGGCAACAATCTTCCCAGCAACTCACTTTATGACTAATGATGAGATTCGTGAGCGTGCGTTGAAGACGATTCAAGCTGAGTTGGACGCCCAACTGAAGGTGTTCGAAGAAGAAGGTAAGTTGTTGGAGGCTCAACGCTTGAAG
The DNA here is from genome assembly GCA_041871065.1 of Weissella confusa. Classification (NCBI taxonomy): domain Bacteria; kingdom Bacillati; phylum Bacillota; class Bacilli; order Lactobacillales; family Lactobacillaceae; genus Weissella; species Weissella confusa. The sequence continues at coordinate 1,067,843 of CP168942.1, forward strand.
CAACGTACTGAATACGATATCGAAATGATTCGTGAAATGGGCTTCACCAGTGGTATTGAAAACTATTCACGCCACATGGATGGTCGTGCACCGGGTGAGCCGCCATTTACACTACTCGACTTTTTCCCAGATGATTTCTTGATTGTTGTCGATGAGTCTCACGTAACGATGCCGCAAGTGCGTGGTATGTACAAGGGTGACCGCGCACGTAAGGAAACTTTGATTGATTATGGTTTCCGTTTGCCATCAGCTTTGGATAATCGTCCACTCCGTTTGGATGAGTTTGAAGAACACGTTAACCAAATTATTTATATGTCAGCCACGCCGGGTGATTACGAAGAAGAGCGCGTTTCAAACAAAGACGTTGCACAACAAATCATTCGTCCAACTGGCTTGTTAGATCCTGAAATTGAAGTGCGCCCAGTTATGGGTCAAATCGATGATTTGTTGGGTGAAATTAATGAGCGTGTGGCCAAGGATGAGCGTGTCTTTGTGACGACATTGACGAAGAAGATGGCCGAAGATTTGACGGACTATCTTGAAGATGTCGGGGTCAAGGTCAAGTATCTGCACTCGGACATTAAGACACTAGAACGAACTGAAATCATCCGTGATTTGCGTTTGGGTAAGTTCGACGTGCTGGTGGGAATCAACTTGTTGCGTGAAGGAATTGACGTGCCTGAAGTTTCGTTGGTGGCTATTTTGGATGCCGACAAGGAAGGCTTCTTGCGTAATACACGTTCATTGATTCAAACAATCGGACGTGCTGCACGTAATGAGAATGGACACGTGATTATGTATGCGGATGATGTGACGGCCTCAATGAAGGCTGCCATGGATGAAACAGCGCGTCGTCGTGCCATTCAAATGTCATACAATGAAGAACACGGTATTACACCGCACACCATCAAGAAGGAAATCCGTGGCTTGATTGCGGTGACGCACGAATCTGAGGATAACAGCAACAAGTCGGCAAGCTTTACAGAAGTGGCCTTCAAGGATATGGCGCGTCCAGATCAAGAAGCTATGATTGCCAATTTGGAAGATCAAATGCGTGCTGCGGCCAAGCGTTTGGACTTCGAAGAAGCTGCTAGCCTCCGTGATGCGGTGATGGAATTGAAGTTACAACTCGGTGTTTAATTTCCCATCAGACGGGAGCATAAAATCGTTTGTGTTATAATAGATATATTAGTCTATGAAAATTAGGGGTATATCATGAGTTTGAATTTAAGTGATATTCAAGCATTGATGCATGATTTTGAGCAGAGCTCATTACGTGAATTCAAGCTAGATACTGACGAAACACATCTTTATCTTAGCAAGAATGATCAAGCACCAACTATGATGACACAACAACCAGCTGCTAACACGGCAACTGCACCTGAAGAATCAGTTGTTGTGGATACAACGGTGACCATTAAAGCACCACTTGTCGGTACCGTTTATTTGGCCCCAAAGCCAGAAGCTGCAAACTTTAAATCAGTCGGTGATACAGTAGCTGTCGGCGAGACAGTGGCAATTGTTGAAGCAATGAAGCTGATGACGGAAGTGAAAAGTGACGTTGCTGGTGTTATTACGGCTGTTAATGTCGATAATGAAGCGGTTGTTGGATACGACGATATCCTGTATACGGTTCAACCGGCATAGTTTGAAAGGGGTTGGGATTTTTTCCAGCCTCTTTTCATTTGATGGAGTTAATTATGTTTAAAAAAGTTTTGGTAGCAAACCGTGGCGAAATCGCCGTCCGTATTATTCGTGCACTGCATGAGATGGACATCAAGGCCGTTGCCATTTACAGTACGGTTGATAAAGAAGCCTTGCATGTGCAACTAGCTGATGAGGCGATTGCGGTTGGTGGACCACGACCTCAAGATTCATATCTAAATATGAAAAATATCGTGAGCGCAGCCCTACTAACAGGGGTTGATGCAGTTCACCCAGGTTACGGTTTTTTGTCTGAAAATGCGATGTTTGTAAATATGCTGACTGATGTTGGTATTACGTTTATTGGACCACATGCAGAAACAATTGCCTTGATGGGCGATAAGGCGCAAGCACGTGAAACGATGCGGGCAGCTGGTGTGCCAGTCATCCCCGGTAGTGTTGGTACATTGACTGATAGTGCCGAGGCAATCGCAGTGAGTGATCAAATTGGCTACCCAGTCATGTTGAAGGCTGCAGCCGGTGGCGGTGGCAAGGGCATGCGTTTGCTTAACAACCGCGAAGAGCTGGCGCAACAATTTGAGCGCGCACAGGCTGAAGCGAAATTGGCTTTCGGTTCAGCGGATATGTATATCGAAAAGGTGATGACAAACGTCCGTCACATCGAAGTGCAAATCATGCGTGATCAACAAGGTCAAACAGTCTTTTTCCCGGAACGTGATTGTTCAATTCAACGTCACCACCAAAAGATGATTGAAGTCTCACCCGCGGTTGGTGTGACGAGTGATATGCGTTCAGAACTTGGTGCGTTGGCAGTTAAGGCAGCAAATGCCTTGGCTTATGAGAATACTGGCACGTTTGAATTCTTGGCTGACCGTGACAATAATTTCTACTTCATGGAAATGAACACGCGTATTCAAGTGGAACACCCAGTTACGGAAGCGGTGACGGGCTTGGATTTGGTGAAGATGCAAATTGCGGTTGCGGCAGGTGAACCATTGCCAGTGCAACAACAAGATATTCAAATCAAGCAACACGCGATTGAAGTTCGTTTGAACGCTGAAGATCCCATGCATGATTTCCGGCCAAGCGCCGGTCAAGTGGACTTTACGTACTTGCCATTTGGTGGACCTGGCATCCGTTTTGATTCAGCGATGTACGCTGGTGATACGGTGCAACCTTACTACGACTCAATGCTGGGTAAGGTGATTGTCTCAGCTGACAACCGTGATGATGTCTTTAAGAAGCTGTCTCGCACGCTAGATGAAGTCGTTGTCCGTGGTGTTTCAACTAACCTTGCAGTGCAACAAGCCTTGGTGAAGGATGAACGTGTTCACCAAGGTCTAGTGCCAATTGATTTTGTGGAAACGGACTTTTTGCCAGCATGGGCAAAGGAAGAGGTGCAAGCACCATGACGCAATTATTTGATAATCAAGCTGATAAGTTTAAACATGCCTCAAATCCAGATGCATTTGATAAGGTACCTGCTGGTAGTTGGGTAACGTGTGCGTACTGTGGCGCCCAACAATACCAAGAAGAACTGGGTGAATACCTTGTTTGTGGTGTTTGTGGTTACGGATTCCGTTTGGGTGCCCAACAACGCGTTGATTTGATGACGGATAAGTTCGAGGAATGGTACGCGGACGTTGAAACGACGACACCGGACTTTCCTGGTTATCCCGAAAAGCTTGCTAAGGCGCAAGCAATGACGGATATGAAAGAAGCGGTTATGACTGGTGAAGCGGTCATTGATGGTCGTCGTACTGCGGTTGCGGTGATGGATTCACGCTTCATGATGGGGTCGTTGGGGGCGAAAACGGGCGAGAAGTTGGCTCGCTTATTTGACGATTCCACAGCTAAGCACCTGCCAGTTGTCCTATTTTCGGCTTCTGGAGGCGCTCGCATGCAAGAAGGTATTATGAGTCTCATGCAGCTCGCAAAGGTCTCAGGGGCCGTTGCACGCCATCGTGAAGCCGGTTTGCTGTATGTCGTCGTCTTAACTGATCCAACGATGGGTGGTGTCACAGCCTCATTTGCCATGGAAGGCGACATTATTTTGTCTGAGCCACACGCATTGGTTGGTTTTGCTGGACGTCGTGTCATTGAACAAACGATTCACGAGACGTTACCGAAGGACTTCCAACGTGCCGAGCATATGCAAGCAAGTGGGTTTATTGATGCCATTGTGCAACGACCTGAGTTGCAAACGTACATTGGTAAGTTGTTGCGTGTACACCAAGCACCATTGGAGGCCTAATCATGAGTGAATTAGCACCGATTGAAGTTGCACGGGCTGCCCGTGAAGACCGTTTCTTGGCGCGCGATTTGATTGCCAATATCGTGACTGATTTTCAAGAGTTTCATGGTGATCGTGCGCAAGGTGATGATCCGGCTGTGATTGGCGGTGTGGGGATGCTTGGCGAGCAACCCGTTACGATGATTGCAATTAATCGTGGTGATGAGATGGCCGAAAAGCTTCAGACCCGCAATGGTTCGCCGGAAGCGAGTGGCTACCGCAAAGCCGTGCGTCTGATGCAACAAGCTAATAAATTCAATCGACCAATTGTGACGTTGATTAATACACCGGGAGCCTTTCCTGGTAAAACAGCGGAAGAAGGTGGCGTTGGCCAAGCGATTGCGGAAAGTATTGTGCAAAGTATGTCATTCACGGTACCGATGATTGCCATTATCTATGGTGAAGGTGGCTCTGGCGGTGCTTTGGCGCTTGCGACTGCTAATCAGGTTTGGATGTTTGAGCATTCGATTTATGCGATGCTGTCACCTGAAGGTTTCGCCTCGATCATGTTTAAAGATGCCAAGCGTGCACCTGAAGCAGCTGAGTTACTAGGGTTGACGCCACAAGAACTTTTGGCGAAAAAGATTGTGGAACGCGTCATCCTTGAGGGTGATGATCGCGGCCTGTTTTATGAAAATCTGCGTCGTGATTTGTTGCGGACGATTGATGAACTGTTCCAATTGGGACCAGACGAAATTAAAACGCAACGACAAATGCGATTTGATAAGTTTTAATAAATGAGTGATTTGGGATAAGAACACACAATTGTTGTGTCCTTATCCTTTTTTTACTAAGTAACTATCACAAAGAATAGCGAAATCAAACAACAATTCAGCATAGTATTACCAACAGTTGTTTCTACAATGAACCTGTATAAGAAGTATGTTGTAGGAAATATGAGGATAGACAAATGAAAATTATTGTTGCTGATAACTACGCTGAAATGAGTCGTTTAGCAGCCCATAAGTTGCTTGCAACGATGCTTAAGCCGGGACGTGTAAACATGGCTATTACAGCGGGTAATACGCCTAAAGGTGTTTACGAATTGATGGTTGAAGAAGTTGCCGGGCGTGACTATTATGATAACGTCCATTTTTATAATTTCGATGAAGTGCCGGTTAATGGTGATCCTGAAGGCGTGACAATGACAAATTTGCGTCGCTTGTTCTTTACGCCAGCTAAGATTGTTGAATCGCAAATTGAGCGTCTAACACCTGATAATTATCAAACTTGGGATGAAAAGCTCACGGCAGATGGTGGCTTGGACTTGATGTTGATGGGCCTTGGTGCCGACGGACATTTCCTTGGAAATGTGCCCGGTGCCACGAAGTTTGGTAATCAAACGTATCGTGTTGAAGCTGATGCGACACCAACTGTGCGTGAGGTGCTAGTGGATGAAGTTGGTGGCGATGAGAGTAAAGCGCCTGACTTCTATGTCACGATGGGGCCACAGTCTGTTATGACGCAAGTACGTGATGCTGTCATGATTGTGAATGGTAAAGGTAAGGCGGCGATGGTTAAGCAAGCTTTCTTTGGGCCGGTCACAGAAGATGTGCCATCAAGTATTTTGCAGCTCCATCCTAACTTCACGTTGATCTTGGATGCTGATGCGGCGAGCGAATTGAATCTATAAACAAATGCACCCCCAATGGCTGGTTACACGGCGATTGGGGGTGCATTTCGTTAATTCAGATTATGAACTGTTATATTAGTCAAATATTTTCGCAACACTTACCACATATACTTACAAAATCTCATGTTTCGGACATGATTTGAATACAGATGACTTTTGGGGAGGTCGCTATGGGACAAATCGAGTTACCGAATATGCGGTTTTATACGTATAACGGTGTGCACGAGGAAGAAAAGAAATTAGGGCAGCAATTAAGTGTCGATGTCAGAGTATATTATCCGATTGAGAAGCTAGTCATGACTGACGATTTAACGACAACCATTTCGTATAGCGACATTTATCGAACGGTAGCTACGGTTGTGAATCAGAATCAATTTAATCTGATTGAGTCAGTTGCCTTGTTGGTGATGAAGACTTTAATGCGTGAATTTTCGCAGGCAACCCGAGTAGATGTCAGTGTGACGAAACATGCAATACCGATTCAGGGTGTTTATGATCCGTTTACGATTTCAGTTTCATCGGCAGAGGTATAGCATATGGCAACTGTCTACCTAAGTGCTGGTAGCAATATTGGTAATCGCAAAGCGCATTTGCAACAAGCAGTTGATTCATTAAAGGCGGAAAAGAAGATTAATCATGTGGTGGTATCCGGTCTATATCAAACGGAGCCGGTTGGACCGATTGCCCAAGATGATTTTTTAAACATTGCGGTGCGGCTGGAGACTGATTTAGCGCCTACTGCATTGTTAGCTATTCTGCATCAAATTGAGGTGGTAGGACAGCGTGAACGAATCATTCATTGGGGACCACGAACGATTGATTTAGACATCATTTGGTTTGGAACAGATGTAATAAAGACATCAGAACTACAGGTGCCACACGCTGAAATGGCCAATCGACTATTTGTGTTAGAACCACTGCTGGAGATTGTTGCTGAACCACGGCGTCAGGAGGTTCAAGGACTGATTCGAGCGACAACTGATATAAAACATGTAGAACGGATAGGGGATTTTTGGGGATGAATGAAACGAAAGAAGCGGCGATTCGACAATTTTTGTTGGATATTGGGGATGATCCACAACGTGCTGGTTTAATAGAAACGCCAGCACGCGTAGTCAAGGCTAACATTGAAATTTTCGCACACACAGAAGAAAAGCACTTTACTGATTACAAACTTTTTGATGTCGACACAGATGCAGAAATGGTGGTTCTAACGAATATTCCGTTCTACAGTATGTGTGAACATCACTTGTTACCATTTTTTGGTACAGCAACGATTGCCTATCAGCCCAAGCAAGACGTAATGGGGTTGAGTAAATTGCCACGATTGGTTGATTGGGCGGCTCGACGCCCAAGTATGCAAGAAGGCCTAACAACTTTGATTGCTGATGAACTCGAACGCATTTTGGATGCCGAGGGGATTGGCGTTCATCTTTCAGCACGGCACATGTGCATGGAAATGCGGGGCATTAATCGACCTGGCACAACGACAACTGGTTATGTAATACGTGGTTCGTTAAAGACCGACCATGGTTTGCGTCGTGAATTTATGGATCAGGTGAATTGATATGATGACATATGAAGAAGTTCTAGCTGAGATGGACCATACTTGGCGGGTCAACGATGACAATCGCATCGCGTTTTTGCGTCAGGTGAATGACTGGCTTGGGAATCCAGATTGTGACCTACGTATCGTACATGTGACCGGGACAAATGGTAAAGGCACGGTTATCGAGATGACGTCATCAGTTTTGGCAGAAGCAGGATATGCGGTTGGGACATTTACAACACCCGCTATTTTTGATGATTGTGAACAAATACAACTTAATCATAAGCAAATACCAAAGCCGAACTTTGTTGCCTTGTATCAAATAATACGGGATGTTTTGCTCACACATGGCTATTCAGCACAAAGTCTGTCTGCGTTTGAGTATTGGACATTAATCGCGTTACTTGCTTTCAAACTGAATAACGTTGATGTCGCTATTATTGAAGCTGGCATGGGTGGAAAAAATGATGCCACTCATCTGAATAAACAACCAGGGGTCGTGGTATTTACCGAAATTAGTTTGGACCATATGCAATGGTTGGGGGATACGATTACTGAAATCGCAAGAAATAAAGCAGCCCTTATTATGCCGGGGAGTTATGTCGTTAGCGCGACACAAGACCCAGCTGTTAGTCGTATCTTGAAAGGACGACCGGCATTGATGAAGGCCAATTGGTACACTGGCCTTTGCCAACTGCAACCGGATGACGATAGAGCAAATATAAGCGATGGGGGAAAGCTTGTTCATGACGAAAATATTTGTCTTATGTTTCAAATTTTGAACATATTAACAGGCGACAAAATTTCGACAAAGACCAAAAGTTTAGGATTAACTAAAGCAAAGCTATTCGGACGCCAGAATGTTTTTAAGAATGAGCGCCTGCTTGTTGACGGCGCACATAATCGGGGAAGTGCGCAAAAATTGGCCGATAACATTGCTAAATGGCAACTATCTGGGAAGGTTATACTAATTTTGGGGATGCTCGAAGATAAAGAAACAGACGTTATTCAAGAAACGTTAGCACCGCATGCACGTCATATTATCGGGGTTACACCTGATAACCCGCGTGCGTTACCAGCTGACCAGATTTCATCACATACAGAACCGTTAGATAAGGCGTTAGAAGTTGCTGAAGGCATGCGAAAGCCAGGTGAATGGATTGTTGTTGCGGGATCGTTCTATACGATTAAGGGGGTTATCGGGAATGAGTATATGGCACGTGAATGGGACACCGCTTGGTGATCGACAAGGTTTGATTATCGGCATTTTAAATACTGGTCCTGAATCGTTTTTTGATGGTGACACAATTGAAAACGAAACTAATCTCGTTCGACGAGCATTGACGCTTTACGACGACGGGGCCGATATTGTCGAAGTTGGCGGTCAAACCACGCGACCAGGCTACAAGGAAAATGGGTTGGAACTAACGGTTGAATCGGAGGTTGAACGAACGATTCCAATCATCGAAGCAATTAAATTAGCGCGTCCCGATGCACTGGTGGCAATTGATACCTACAAATATGAGGTCATGGTAGCGGCAATTAAAGCCGGCGTAGATATTATTAACGACGTGAATGGTTTTGCAGATGACCCACGTAAGTTACCGTTAATTGCCACCAGTGAGGTTGGCATACTTACTATGTGGAATCCGCGGGGAAAAGAGATAAACGACGTAAAAAATAGTCTTTTTGACTGGGCTGTTGAGAATCTGTCTGTGTTGGAAGTGGCAGGTGTAAATAGAAATCGGATTTTGATTGACCCGGGTATTGGTTATGCCAAGGACAGTCGCGTACAACATGATTTGGCGATTATGCGACACGTCGACGTGCTACAAGAGCTAAATCGGCCAGTACTGGTCGCAGTGTCCAACAAAGGCTGGGCAGGTCAGTTGCTAGGATTGGCAAAGCGTGAGCGAACAGCCATTTCGTTGGTGGCTGCCCAATCAATGATGCAAAGTGGCGCGCGGGTTCTTCGAGTTCATGACGTGAAAGAAACGCGGAATATGTTGCGTTTGTTAGCAGAAATCGAAAGTTAAGTGATAGTCATTGTGTTTACCAATTGAAGCTCGTATACTGACGGAAACTTGGTTTTATGGGGGTATTCGGGATGACTTTAATTGAACGACTAACTAACTTGGATAACTTTGAGAGCGAACGTTTATTGTATCGGCATGCAACAGAAGCTGATGCGGCGGACATGTTTGAAATGTTCCACAATCCAGAAGTGCTAAAGTGGATTCACGTACCAATGCCGGAATCGATTGAACACACTTTAGAAATTAGCATCAAGAAGTTTCACTTGGCAGATCCGCTGGGAAAGTATGTCATTGTTGAAAAAGCAACTAATAAAATGATTGGTAGCATTGATATCCGACCAACTGAGAAAAATAACTCGGCTGAAATCGGGTATGCCCTCAACCATGCTTATTGGGGCCAAGGGGTGATGACTGAGGCGCTACGGACAGTGATTACAGTGGGATTCGAACAACTAGAATTGCACCGCATTGAATCATTCCACGCACCAGAAAACATCGGTTCAGGTCGTGTGATGGAAAAGGCCGGCATGCAGTACGAAGGCACACTGCGTGATTATGAGTTGCTACCAACTGGCAAATACGTTGATAGCAAGGTATACAGCATCTTAGCAACTGATTATTTTAAATAGCGATTAAGCGACCAATCGTTGGATGGTCGCTTTTTTAACGTGATATGAAATTTCGTGCATTGTAACAAATGAAACCTGGACGTAACATTAAGTCATCGAGTTGACACGGAGCAACCGAAAGAAGGGGATTATTTATGAGTATTGTTAATGTTGGGAAGCGTTTGGTTGTCGGTGCGTTGGTTACAGTATCAGTTTTGTCATCGATGGGAACAGCAACACAAGTGGTTTCGGCTGATGGCCGCACGGGTTACGTTTACTCGCCTGAGGTTTCAAAAGCCAACGGTGGCTATAATTGGTTGGAAAATGGTCAGCCTTTTACAGGATTCCGCTATTATATGGGGACGTATTACTGGTTTGTAAATGGGATTCGTCAAAATGAAGGTTGGCGCGAAGCTTGGGGATATAAGTATTGGACTGATGCAACCGGACGTGCTGTGCAAGGCAACGTTGTGATTGATGGTACGGCCTATAATTTTGGCGATAATGGCACATACTACCTACGTGGCAAAGGATCAGGTTACTTATATGATGGGTCCGCTGCCAACGGTGGTTACCGCTGGTATGAAAACGGCACGGTATATACTGGGTTCCGCTACTATATGGGCACATATTATTGGTTTGTAGACGGGGTTCGTCAGAATGCTGGGTGGCGTAATGCATGGGGCTACACCTATTTCACGGATAACAACGGACGCGCAGTCCAGTACATTCAAAACATCGATGGTAAGAACTACTACTTCGGAAATAATGGTACTTACTATCTCCGAGATTACTTTACGGATAAAGCTTTGACTAAACAGGAAGCCGAACAACCAGAAATTAGTCAGGGAGCCGATGCCATCGCAAGTTTGGCGAAGTTGGTCCGAATAAACTCTGCAGAGCAATAAATATAAAAAACAAAATGATGGGCATCATGATAAATCCCAGCACGATTGTGTGCTGGGATTTTTGTCTGTAAAACGCTACGTTAGAAAAGAGTGCTTGAAGTCTGGTGAGAAGATAATACTTGGTATAATGGCAGGTAAGTGGTAACAAATACATGTGATAGGGAGTAATAACATGGAAAATTGGAAAACAAGTCCTGATTTTGGTATGCAATTGAAGACACGATATTTTGATGCTTATACTGATCGAGATTTGATTGGTGTCTTCTTAACGACGTTGACTAAGGACCGCTATGTGGATAGTATGGTCATCCCCGGTAATGAGACCCGTAATCCGCAAATCGGTATTGTATACCTGGGCTAAAGGTTAGAGAGCATATGATAACTGACGATGCCAGTACTGGAGGCATAAATGAAAACAGTTTTAATTTTGCTCCGTGGCATAAACGTCGGTGGCAAACGTAAAGTTACAATGGCTGAATTACGTGATTGGTTTGAACAACAAGGGTTTCAAAACGTTGTTACGTTCGGGAATACTGGTAATGTTATTGCTGATGTCGAATCTAGCATGGCTGATTTTTCTGGCCTTAGTGTCGCTTTATCGGCATACAAAGGCTTTGAAATACAACTGTATTGGTTGTCACTAGACGATATTAACGACATGACAAATCATTCACCAGAATGGTGGGGCATTAAAGATGGTGGTCGACATGATTTGATAATTGCCAATTCGGAAGCAGGGGCTAAACAAGCTTTGGCCGAGTTCTCACCATACATTGGACCTGAGAATCACGTGGTACTGTACAAACGTTTGATATTCATGAGTACAGGTCCAGAGTTACGTAACAAGACTAAGTTGTTAAGGATTAGTACAACAGCTGCGTTCTCTAGGATAACGGTTCGCAATGCCAATACAATGCATAAATTGACGGCACTAATGAACGACCGCCATCATGACTTGTGATTAGCCACAACAAACCGTAAGATGGATGTAGATATTATTCAGTTTAAAGGAAGTAATAATCATGTCGAAAACGTTAATTGTGACGCACACTGACTTGGATGGTGTTATGTCAGGCTTAGTTGCTAAGTATGCGACGTCAAATGAGTCGGATATTCGTTATGCGGATGCTGGTGCTGCTGGTATTGATGCTGTGTTGGAAGATATTTTGGCCGGGGATGCGCAATATACCCAAGCAATCTTCTTGGACAATACGCCATCAGCTGAAATGTTGGCGAAGTTTCACAACCAAACAAACTTAACGCCAACGGTTTATGATCACCACGTTTCTAATCAAGCCGTCTGGGAATCAGCAACTGAGGATGGCACATTTGTTACGGATCAAACGGGGACATCTTCAGCGACTGAGTTGGCGTTTAATGACAATCAAGCGGCACTTGCAACGTTGCCATTCTTACCTGTACTGGTTAAGCTAACTAACTTGTATGATACATGGACTTGGCAAGATGAACGTTATGCTGACGCCCAACAAACGGGTCAACATGCACAAGTATTCAACGAAGTGCTTAACTTCATTGGTCGTGACCGTTTCAGTGCTTTTATGGACGAGGCTACGACTAAGGCATTTGCCGAAGTTGACGTACCGAGCGCTGTGCTAGAAACAATCTTCTCAGATTTGATTATGGCGCTTGTATACGAACGCATTAAGTCTAACCAAGACTATGTTGCTAAGAAGGCAGAAAAGGCTGAATTTGCTGATTTGGTTTTGCCTGACAAGACTTATCACTATGCGTATACAAGGGCATCTAGCCAAATGTCAGAAATCGGTAATGCGTTGAGTAACTTACCAGACGTTGATTTCGGCTTGGTCATTAATAACGGCAAGTTGTCATTCCGCGTTGCGAAGGATAAGGATGTCGATGTCTCAGCTATTGCGGGTCACTTTAACGGTGGCGGTCACGCAAAGGCAGCCGGTGCCAAGTTAACGATGGATTGGCCAACGATTATTCAAAACAGTTTGCAGTAAAACAAAACGCGAAGTACGACCGTAATTGACTTTACTTCGCGTTTCTGCTTATTTGATGTTGATGCCTAAACTTTGAATAAGCAAGGCTGATTGATACGTATTAATTGTCATGCCAGCAGCCAGCGCTGGATCAAACAATAAGGTTTCAAAGTTGGCATTAGCTACATCGAGATTAGCCAGCTTACTACCAGCAAAATCACTGTTATCAAGGTCGCTTTCAATAAAACGGAGTGACTTTTTAATGCGGATGCCGTGGAAGAAACTGTCACGGACACGCGTGTTGTTGAAGGTGACACTTTGAAAGGTCGTACCGCTAACATTGATGAAATCAGCTAATGAGTTATTAACCTGCGTATCACGCCATTCGCTTTGCAGACCAGAGAAATTTACCCCAGTCAGTTGTGTGTTATTAAAGTTAGTGCGATAGAAAATTGCGTTGGCGAAATCAGTATTTGATAAATCGATGTGATCAAATACGACATCTGACCAAGTGCTATCTGAGAAATCGTCTTGGTCGAAAGTCACACGCTCAAACGTGACATCTTGGATATTAATGGCACGACTAGAGTAGGTGAAGTGAACGTTGCGGTACGTGTTGTTTGGTGCGACATCATCCAAACTTAACGTGGTATCAGAAATTAACATGAAAAAGCTCCTTAAGACTTAAAATTTTAAACCATCCCCAGCTAAAGTAAAAGCCTCACATCAACTAAAGGTGTGAGGCTTCGTTATTATTCAGCTGTTTCTGACAAGCCTTCGCTCAAGGCTTTAATCTTCTTAGTTGCGAACCACAATAGCAAGCCAGCAACGATAGTAATAATACCGATAATCAAGAAGTAGTTGATTTCAGTAGACTTTGAATAAAGTTGAACCAATTGTGCATTGGCCGCTTACGCCGTGGCGTCAGACAGATTCCAGACCGTCAACATTTGGGCTTGGAAGGCAACGGGGGCCATCTTAGCAGATGCTGACAGACCAACTGGTGAAATCAACATTTCACCGACTTCAACCAACGCCCATGAGGCAACTAGCCACAATGGGTTGAATTGGTGGTTAACGCCAAACATCATGCCCGGAACAGCCATCCAAACGAATGACAATCCGGCAAACGCCAAACCAAGTGAGAACTTAACACCAGTTGAAGGTTGCTTATCACGCAACTTCTTTGACCAAAGCCAAACGAAGAATGGTGTGAACAACATGATGAACAATGGATTCAATGATTGGAACCATGAAGCAGGCATACCATGCAAGGCGGTTTGATTTGAAGCGAACAAGGCTAAGACAACAGATCCTTGCTCTTCAATTGACCAGAATAGCATGGCTGCAATGAACAAAGGAATGTAGGCCCAAACACGCTTACGCTCAGCTTTCGTTGTCTTCTTTGATGTCAGCATCACAACAAAGTGAATCACCGGTACTAGAATAGCGACAAACGTCAACAAGTTAATGACACTGTTAATCGTCAAACTGTGAGTACCGGCCATAATACCAATAATGGCGATGAATGCGATAACGATTCCGGCTAATTTCCACATCAATGGGGTGATTTCTTCGGGTTGCAATGGGGATGGGGCTTGGTGTGAGACATCCTTAAGGTGCTTACGACCATCCAATGAATACTGCACCAAACCAAAGAACATACCGATAGCGGCTAACGAGAAGGCCACGTGGAAGTTGACGTGTACTTGGAACCAACCAACTAGCAACGGTGCGATAAAGGCACCAAGGTTGATACCGAAGACGTAGATTGAGAACCCGGCATCACGACGTTCATCGTTAGCGTCATACAAATTTCCAACCATCGTTGCAACGTTGGGCTTCAACAATCCAGTACCAAGTGTGATTAGGGCAATTGAACCAAACAAACCAACTTCATGGAATGGCATCGCCAAAGCAATGTGACCGAACATGATCAGGACACCACCATAGAACACAGTGCGCCATGGACCAAGGACACGGTCAGATAGATAACCACCAACAATTCCCGATAGGTAAACCATTGACCCGTAAATCGACATGATTGCGGCACCGGTGGCTTCGTTAAATCCCAAACCGCCTTTGTCGGCTGCATAAATCATGTAGAAAAGTAGAATGGCACGCATGCCGTAGTATGAAAATCGCTCCCACATTTCGGTGAAGAACAAGGTCATGAGGCCTCGAGGTTGGCCGAAGAAGGAGGTGTCGCGTTTCTGTTCCATCAGAAAAAAACCTCACTCTTACTGGTTATGTTTTTGTATAGTGGAAAAAATGTTCCCACAATTCGTCATAACGATAGAAACTAGTCCACGCCGATTATGAGCTGAAATCAAATAATAAATAAGTATTTTCTCATAGTGCAATAAAAAATAGCGGTTGTCGCCTGACAAACCGCTATTTTTGTTCTCATTAAACTATTGAAGTGTGATAGTTTCAGCTTCTGCAGGTGCAACAGCTGGTTGTGGCAAGATTTCTGCCGCAGCTTCACGATCCAACAACAATGTGAAGTTAGGGTGGGCTTGCAAGATAGAAGCAGGTACCTCTTCACTGATTGGGCCAAAGAAAGCTTCCTTAACGATTTGTGCCTTCTTCTTACCGAAAGCAATCATCAAGATTTCCTTAGCACTCATGATTGTCTTAGGACCCATGGCAACGTATCCTTCAGGAACCTTGTCTTCTGAACCAACTGTGTGAACCAAAGCAGCATAGACTTGGTCGTTAGCTTCAGAAGGAATGTAACGCGTACCATCTTCAAACTTCGTCACACCTGGCAAGTTACCAGCGTAGCGACCATCTGAACCAATTCCAAGCAACATAAAGTCCAAACCGTTTGCTTCAGCCAAACCCTCATCCAATGTGTCCCAGTTTGACAAGTCCAAACGGTGGTAAAGGTAAGCAGGCATTTCAGCAGGGTTCAAGAAGTACTTACGCAACGTTGACGTCGTTGTACCTTCTTCTGAACCAGCTTGTGGGACTTCGTCAAAGTTCCACATGTGCAACTTTGGCATGTTAGGGTCGTGGATACGCTCCGTGAACTTCTCCAAGCATTGCTCATATGAAGCAACCGGGCTAGTTCCAGCCGTCAAGGCAATGTTTTGTACCTTACGATCATAAATCTTGTTCAAAAGAATCTTTGATGTCTCGTTTGTGACATCTTGCTTTGTGTTTACAATTTCAATTCGCATATTTTTTAATTTCCTTCTCTTATTAACTGTCAGTTCGACTTAACACTAACTAGTCTATAGGGGAATTTTGAACAATGTTTGAATTAACCACCGGAAATTATGTGAATTGGTATACATTGGTATATGACGAAAGCGCAAACATTGCCGGAACAACGTTTGCGCTTTCGAGTGTCTTAATGCTTTTTTAATGAACTGAGTGCATCTTGGATGCGAGTTTGTGCTTCCGTGATACGTTCCAAGCGGGGCTTGTTCTTGAAATTCATCTTCTCAACTTGAATTTGAACATCTTTCACAAAGTCTTGTACGGCTGGCAATTCGGTTTGAACATTGGCAAGGGATGCCTTCACATCCTTAGTCGCTGAAACCGCGCGCTTGCTGTCAGTCGTGAAGTTTGTGACCTGTTGCTTCAAGTTGGTGAACCAATCCTTGAGTGCGTCCATACTTAGTCCTCCATGTGACTGGCAATGTTGGCAGCCAATGTCTTGTACGTGTCTTCGGCTGTTTGCTCACTGTGATCTGGCATTGGAATATCAAAGCCGTCATTTGCATAACGTGGAATCAAGTGGAAGTGAGAGTGGAAGACAGATTGTCCGGCAGCTTCACCGTTGTTTGACAAAATGTTCAAGCCAATAATGTTTTCGTCACTTGCCTTAATGGCACGGGCAATCTTTGGTAGCTTTGACAAAACACGTGCCGCCAATTCTTCGTCGTATTCAAAGATATCCGCGACGTGCGTCTTTGGCACAACCAATGTGTGGCCAGGCGTTACTTGGCTAAGGTCTAGAAAAGCCAACACGTCATCATCTTCATAAACCTTATAAGCAGGAATATCACCTGCAACAATCATATCAAATACATCTGCCATGGAAATGCCTCCTAAAAATCATCTGTTGTCTTTATTATACCCTGACTGGTGTAAACTGTCCGTGGTTAAATTTGGACAGAAATTTGCTATTATATAAGTACATTAAAAAATCGAGAGTGACATTATGACATTAGAAATCAAACACTTATCAGGTGGCTACGGCCAACTAACTGTTTTAAATGATGTCTCATTCACTGTACCAGAGGGTCATCTCACCGCCTTAGTGGGGTTGAACGGATCTGGTAAGTCAACGACAATCAACCATATCATTGGTTTGCTTGCACCAAAGCAAGGGTCAATTGTCTTGAATGGGGTAACACTACAAACGCAGCCAGAAGCATTTAAGCGTCAAATCGCCTATATTCCAGAACAACCGGTTCTATATGATGAATTGACGTTGCGTGAACACCTAGCTCTCACCATTTCAGTTTACCAACTGGATGAAAAGACGGCTTGGCAACGCGCTGAAGAATTGCTCACAACTTTCCGTTTGGATAATAAATTGGATTGGTTCCCAACGCATTTCTCAAAGGGAATGCGTCAAAAGGTGATGATTGTGATGGCATTCATTACAGATGCCCCATTCTTTATCATCGATGAGCCGTTCCTTGGGTTGGACGTGATTGCGGTTAATGACTTGTTGGCGTTGATTGACCAACGTAAGCATGCTGGCACAAGCTTCTTGCTAACCACCCACGTTTTGACGACACTGGCTGACCACGCAGATGAATTCGTTTATTTGCGTGATGGTGAAGTGGCAGCAACGGGGTTGGCAAGCGAGTTTGCTGAAAAGGTACCTGAATTACAACAAAAAGAGGTGTAAGGATGGTTATCGATCATTTATTTAAAGAACGCTGGCAGCAAGAGTGGCGTCAGTATAGTAAGTATTTACGTTACGTCTTTAATGACCATGCCATGTTAGCCTTATTGTTCTTACTAGGTGCTGCCGGATTGGCGTATCGACAATTATGGGAAAGCGCCCCAGTAACTTTTTGGACACGAAGCCTGTTACTGCTGGTGTTATTACTAACGCTTGCGATATTTAAGACGCCGGCAAGTTTTGTTAAAGGCGCCGATCCAGTATTCTTTATGGGAAATGAAGGCGCGTTACGCCGTTTGTTTCACCAAGCAACCCTGTATAGTGTCATCGTTAACGGTGTCGTGCAACTAGTGCTAACGGTTATCTTGTGGCCGATGATGTTTCGCTTGTTAACACCGAGCTTCATTACGACGCTATTGGTCACAGTAGCGTTGATGGCCGTAAAAATGTTGTTTACCTTCATGAAGGCACGACGTACGACGCTCTTCGATACGTCAGTAGGAAACAACTTAATTGACTGGTGTGCAGTCGTCGCTGCTGAAGATAAGCGACAAGCAACCATTTTGGGATTCTTTAATCTATTTATTGATGTGCCGGGCATGAAACCAGCCGTGCGTCGTCAACGTTGGGCTAACGGCTTGCTTAAACACTGGCCAAACCAGCAACGTAATCCGTTAGTGCGCCTATTAGTCACGACGTTTGTTCGTCAGGGACAATACTGGGATGTTTGGGGACGGCTAAGCTTGATTGGCCTGTTAGTGGCTTTTGTCACGACGGGCTGGTTACAGACAATCTTGTTTGTCATTTTGTTCTATTTATTGGTGTTGCAGTTACTGCCATTGGCTAGTTCACACCGGTCACTAGTTTTTGACCACTTGTATCCAGTGACCGTTAAACAACGGCAACAAGCATTTCGTTATGCTATGATGCCTTGGTTTATGGTTACGATGTTGATTTGGTCAATTGTTGGTGGCGCATTAGCTGGTTCTATCACACTCTTATTACAAAATGTCATAGGACTTGTCGTAGTAGGTGGTATTTTGTTATTCTGGTATACGAACCGCATTATTGCAAACACGTTTAGAAGGAGAAATTCACGTGCGTTTACGAAATAAAAAGTGGACTAGCCCATGGTTGGCAGATCACACGGACTTGGTAATTACACAAGACCGCGCGACAGGTCTACAAGGAAATTGGCAAAGCATCTTTGAAAAGGTGCAACCATTGTACGTAGAAATCGGTACAGGTAAGGGTCAATTTATCATTGGTATGGCAAAGAAGTACCCTGAAATTAACTTTATCGGTATGGAAATTCAAGAAGGGGCAGTTGCTGTTGCAGCGCGTAAGGCGGATGAAGATCCTGCTGATTTGCCTAACTTGAAGTTCATCTATGGTGATGGTGCTGGAGTTGAGACGTACTTTACAAAGGGTGAGGTATCAAAGTTGTTCTTGAACTTCTCAGATCCTTGGCCAAAGTCACGTCACGAAACGCGTCGTTTGACGTACAAGTCATTCTTGGAAGGTTACCAAGCTGTTTTGCCAGCTGGTGGTGAGCTAGAATTTAAGACTGATAACCGTGGCTTGTTTGAGTACTCTCTATACTCATTTGCTAACTTCGGCATTGAGTTCTACAAGGATGGTATCTCACTAAACTTGCACGAAGACGAAGAAAAGATGAAGGACAACGTTGAGACGGAATACGAGCAAAAGTTCGCGTCACAAGGTTTCCCAATTTACAAGTTTACGGGTGCTTTTAAGTAACCAACAAAAAACGCATGCTGACTAACCAAGTCAACATGCGTTTTTAATTATCTTTTATTCAGCTAGGGTTGCGGGTGCTTCTGTCATTACAGTCAAGGTAACGGCTTGCTTAGATGCTTCCCATTGTGCCTCTGCACCGAATCCAATTTGTTGTTGGGTTTGTTGGGCGATAAAGCCAGCTTCCAATGCAAAGCTAGCCGCTGCGTTCTCGCGCAAACGAGCTTCGACGATTGCCCCGTCTAGACGCCACTTTTGCATCGTTGGCTTTTGCGTCGTAAGTGTTAACGTTCCAAAACCAGCTTCTTGGAAAAAGGCTTCGATAGCTGAGATGCCGTGTAGTTCAACGTCTCGTGCTAACGTCTTGCCTGCCCAGTAGATAATTTCTGATTGATCATCTTGTAGTAATTCAGGTAACAAACGATCACGTAGCAAGGTTAACGCGAACACGTCAAGACCTGGCGTTTGTGCTGATTCCGTCATGATGAACTCCTTTTATTACAGTTTCATATTTTAATTATAGTGTATTTGGGGTTGGTTTGCCAATAATTTACGTTAGTGTTACAATTAAAATCTTGAAAGGATGGATTTTGGCATGACTTTACCTGATAATCCGTTAATAAATAGCACGCTAGGATTAATCAATGGTGACCTTTTTGCACAAAAAATCATCATGGGTGACGGTTCGCAGTGGGGCAGTGATTCATCGCTAACCCTTGCGACCATTGCAAGTCTTTCTAACGGCTATATATTAACCGACATCATGACTCAGTTCTCTTACTGGTACACGACCGGCGCTTATACCGCTGATGGCGCACCACAACCGGCTGGGGATGTAACAAGACTCGCAATCGAAAACTTCCGACAGACGCAAGATCCATTCACTTCTGGTGGCCGCGATGTGCAAGACAATGCCAATGGTTCATTGTTGCGCATCACACCGGTTGTATTGTTCTTGTATGCTAAGTATGGCTCAGACTTCATTCACGATGATCCAGCCATGTTAACGTTGCACCAAATTGGTGGTTTGACACACAACCACCCACGTTCGTTGATTGCATTGGGGATGTACGCCATGCTAATCAATGGTTTGTTGACTGGGATGAAGCTACCCGAAGCATTCGATTTTGCGATTAGCAATGCATACGAATACTACGCAAAGCACGCTGTGTTTGCTGATGAGCTTGAAGCGTTTGAATCATTGAATACGCCTGATTTTGAAAATATGCCAATCAGTGAGATTCATGCTTCTGGTTATGTCGTTGATACGTTTGCGGCAACCGTTTGGGTCTTGCTGAATAGCGATAACTTTGAGGATGCATTGACTTTGGCGTCGGGGATGCCAGGTGAACCAATGCGAATCATGCCATTAGTTGGGGCGGTTGCTGGACTTATGTACGGCAAGGACGCACTACCAACGGCCTGGTTGAATAACCACGAGAAGGATATCGTGACGCGTATTTTGGAAACGGCTGACCAAAGTGGTGAGTTCGTTTGCCCAACACCTGAAAATTAAATAGTATAGAGGGGTTCTATCTTTTGGTAGGGCCTCTTCTTTTTAACCGCAGAAAGGAGTTTAACAATGGCGACGATTATACACAGTATCTCAGGAGTTTTAATGATTCTGGGCTTGGTAGCGGTCGGGTACGCATTACTCAAGCTACATATCTTTAATGATGACGATGGCCGATTGAGTAAATTTCTATCTGGCTTTGTCACAAAAATCGCTATTCCGGCGTACTTGATTGTTAGTATTCCGCAGGATTTCACACCAGCTAGTTTGGTAGCTTTGGGACCTAAGCTGATTTTGCCAGTTGGTAGTATGCTGGTGCTGTTCATCTTTTCGTTTGTTGTTGTGCGCTTAATCCACGTGCAACCAGCCCACAAAGGTTTGTTCCAGTCACTGCTGTTTAATTCAAATACTGTGACAGTCGGATTACCAGTTAATATGGCGCTATTCGGTAAAGAAAGTCTGCCATACGTCCTGGTCTATTACATGGCTAATACCATCGTGTTCTGGACGCTGGGTGTTTATATGATTGAAAGTGATACGCAAACTGGCAAACACTTTGACTTGAAGAAAACGTTGAAGGGGGTGTTCACACCACCAATGATCGCGTTGCTGGTTGCTGTCGTTTTGGTCATCTTCCGCATCCAATTGCCTGAGTTCCTGACGACAGATTTAACGGATTTGGGGAATACAAACGTACCGCTATCACTTATTTTTATTGGTTTTTCAATCGCTAAGACGCAACGTGCTGATTTGATTCCTGATAAGGAAAATATCACGTTGGCCATCGGTCGATTTGTGATGGCACCTACGATCATGGCATTGATGATGATGCCGTTTGACTTACCTAAGTTGCTAAAGGCGGTGTTTGTCATTCAATCTGCTATGCCTACGATGACGAACGCTGCAGTGATGGCGCGCGAACTTAATGGCGATTACAAATTCGCATCAGTATCGATTACACAAACTACGTTAATGATGTTGATTGTTATTCCAGTACTGATGGTAATTGTTAGCTAACTGAATACAAAATATGGACGTCACAGGTGTTGCCTGTGGCGTTTTTTACTGACCGAGAGTAAAGTTGAGATAAAGTAGACTGAGAATGTCGGAGATTTTTAATCTCCGACGTGACCAAGTCGCCCTTATCAGGTGCGTCTTTGGTTTTACGCCTGACTGAAGTCAAGCGTTTTAGACCAACAGCTGCTGTGATAAAAAGCAGGGGGAGAATATCATGGGATCACGATTAATGCACGCTGCGATTGCGACGTTGTTGATGGCAAAGTATGAACAGTTAGATACGGCATTCTTAATTGGCAACGAAGCACCGGATGTTGATAAGCTCAATCAAATGACGAAGGATGAAACACACTATTTAGTGCCTAGCGACCGTGGTACTAGACGTGTCGATTTACAGGCGTTTCTGCAGGCACATCCGGAAACTTTAACAGATACATTCACCTTAGGTTATTACACGCATTTATTAGCTGATGAAGTTTGGCTAACCGATGTCTTTATGAAAGTTGTGCCACCAAAAGATGATCCAGGACGTCCGGTGGTGTTAGAGCGTTACTATGAGGATTTTAAAAAGCTTAATCCATATCTCGTTCATAAATATGGTCTGCAACCATTGCCGGTGTCAGCAACTGACGCTGTACCGGCGGGTTTTGCAGATAAGTCGTGTGTTGAAAAGCTAATTCAAGACTATAATGCTGATTTTACGGGAGAAACAATTGGTGATTTGGCCGTGCTTAGCATTACTCAAATAGATGTCTACATTGCAAATGTGGTCAACTTAATGGCTAAGGTCATCGACACTGGCGTATTTGTTGAATAATCAACTTTTTGACGCATCGTTAAAAAACCAATCTAAAATTAATCGTAAGACTGATTTTTCATACGCGTTACTATGTAATAATAAGTAAATGGAGGTGGCGTATGAAATCAGCAATAATTAACCAATTTGGATCTAGTAATGAACTAACGGTCGTTGATAACTATGATGAACCAGACATTGCAGACAACGAAGTGCTGATTGAAACATTTGCGACAAGTGTTAATCCAATAGACTATAAGGCCCGTCAAGGTGCTTTGCGAGGCATGTTTCATTGGACTTTCCCGGTTGTGTTAGGCTGGGATATCGCAGGAGTGATTACCAAAGCTGGCGCAAATGTTACAGAATTTTCGGTTGGTGATCGTGTTTTTGCGCGTCCAGACATGGATGCTACTGGTAAATTCGGCTCATATGCAACGCTTATGGCAGTAAATGTCGACAAAGTAGCGTTGATGCCAGACAAAATGACATTTGCTGAGGCTGCAGCGTTACCATTAGCTGGCGGGGCAGCGCATGTTGCAAGCTCTACAAGTGACGGCTGGTTCGAAAGTACTAATTCAAGCTGGCGCTGGCGGTGTCGGCATCGTTGCGATTCAGTTAGCTAAATTGATGGGGTCAACTGTTGCAACGACTGCAGGACATGCAAACGCTGAATTTGTCCGTCAACTTGGGGCTGACATTGTCATTGACTATCACGAACGAGCAATTGCCGATGTGATCAGCGAGTATGATGCTGTACTAGACAGTGTTGGTGATATTGATGCAGGACTTGATGTGTTAGCGCCAGGCGGTCGATTAGTGACAATTTCTGCTAATCCAACTGAGGAACAATTAGCAACCGCTGAAAAGATGCACAAAACGTTAACGGCTGGTTGGCTACACCCAAGTGGCCAGGATTTAGCCGAATTAGCATCGTATTATCAAAACGACCAATTGCGAGTCGTGATTGATTCAAAGTTCCCGTTTACGACGGATGGTGTTCGATCAGCGCATGAACGAGTTGAATCACACCATGCGCGTGGTAAAGTCGTGATTGAAATGAAACCTGAATAGATATGCTGAACACAATGATAGTCCACCGGATGTTGTTGTGTTTTTTTGTGTCTGAAGACATTTGTTAGCCGATTAAAAAGAATAAAATTGGTGGTTGAATTAAAGTGATATACTTACCATTGATAAATGGTCAAGAGGGGGATTAAACATGGTCAGGATTATTTTTAGACCACATGATTTAGTAGCACTACCGTACGTGGTCTTTATGGCCACAATTATTTTGTTGATGTTCATTGATAGTGCTGCAGGACGTATTCTTTGGGGTGGTATCGGCTTGTTTGTTGGTCTGATTAGTTTAATTGGTGTTAACGCGATGGTACGTAATCATCCAACCAACGAGTTTGATGAGCATATCTAGATTACCGGCAACCGTTATGAGGTATCAAAATGTTTGGCAAAAAAACAGATGTGAACCGGCTTGAGACGTTAATTGCTGATGCTTTGGCAGTTGAAAAAAATTCAGCAGTTTCCATGGAGTTGCACAAGTTAGCAAACAATTTGCAAAACACGACCAAAATTCGAGAAACTGAGAAAACTGGCTATTTAGCAATCACAAAACTTACGAATACGTCGGGATTCAGAATCAGCACGGCGTTGTTTACGTTAGTTGAACAGTTAAGCTTAGACGTATATGGATCGGTTCATCAATTCAATGTGTTTTAAAGATAATAATTAACGCTGCAAAGACTAGTTCGGTTTTTGCAGCGTTTTTAATTAGTAGGTGTGTGATTAGTTTTAAGGACTCAGGTATACATTTATTCTAGTTTACATAATATATATTATCGTGAGTTGTTATTTTTAAAGCGAAGTACGACGATTAAATCATGTTATCTATGGTACACTGTCCGATAATACATTTTTGGAGGTCTTACAATGGCTATTCAACAAATTGACACACAACTTGCAACTGATTTCGTCATCAATCAATTAAATGCGCAGCAACAAACACTTTTTGAACTTGATCAGCTCCTTGAATCAACAATTTCTTTTGCGGATATGACTGATGGCACCGTTTCTGGTGCGTTGGTACTTAAAATTTTCGGTAATACCGCGCATATTTCATTGCTAGCTGTATCAGCTGATCATCGTAATCACGGCATCGGCCATGATCTTGTGGATGCTGCTATTAATGCATCTAAATCACTGAATTTGCTGCATATTACGGTTAATACACAGGATTATCAAGCACCCGAATTTTATCAAAGTTTTGGCTTTATCATCTTTGGACAGCTCACGGACACACCGTTTGTTGGCACTACCAAATACTATCTACAAATGACGTTGTAGTTGCTGACAGCTCACAAACTTAAACGCTCATTATAGCGCCATGAAATTTGTGAATAATGACATCAAAAATGCTATCGCAAACAAGCCAAAAAACGCTAATTGCCATTTCTTTTTAGAATCAATGTACATCATGATATATGACAAACTCAAAGAGCCCCAAATAACAAGGTTATTAATGCGAGCTGGCCAATCCATGAAGATGCCACCTAATAATACAATCAGTGCTAATGCCGCGAAGATTCCGGCGATGATTTTAAATGCTTTTGAGTTTGCCATGTTGTTTAGCCACCTTTTATTAGTTATCGTTTTGTGATAATTGTAACGTACTTCGTTGCTGTTAAAGTCCATTCTTATAACTTCCTACATGAAATATAAATGTTATAAGTCGCGATAACAAATGAAAACGTTTACAATTAAAGTATATGTTGATTGACTGTGGATTATGAAAGAAGATTGCAAACGCCTATTTCACACAATCTGCTGTTAAATACTACAACGATCATATCGGTAGTTAGGAAGGAAAAAGACATGCTAACACTCCTCTTTGGCCTGTTGATGCTCATTTTGGGTGTACTGGAACTCTATCTGACAAAACAAGCAGTCAAAACCTATGAAAAATATGACCAATCGCATGCTGCCCCTTTCAAGCCAGGGAGTGAGCTACGGCTTTTACATCGGCGCAGCGCTCATTTTATTATCCCTCGGACCAATTATTTCAGGGATTTCTTCAATCATATAACTAAACAAAAGAGACCTGGACATCAAAATCCAAGTCTCTTTTTTAAATAATTAGTTCTAATAAACTGAAAACACCCACTACCAGAGCCACTCCAACAACAACTTTCTGAATAATTGGTGGGAACTGCCAGCGTGTTGGTAAGCGACGCATAGCCCACCACATGACAGCCAAGTTAGCTGGTAACATCACGGCTAGACTATATTGTGCCACAATAATCAGTTCCGACAACGCCTGCTCTTGGCCATTGTACAAAAAGACAATGATAATCACAGGCACTAGTGTAAATGCACGTGTGATTATACGGCGCCATACCATTGGCAAACGCCAATGCAACAACCCTGTCATGACAATTTGACCAGCTAATGTACTGGCAATTGATGCGATCAAACCGGTTAGCAAAAGCGCAATTGCAAAAATTGGTGCCATGACTGTTGGCTTCAACGTATCGTAGAGCGCACTGAACATCACATTACTATGTCCAATTTCAGTAAAGACAAACCATCCCATTAACACCAACAGCACGTTAACGACCCAAGAACCAAGCAAGTGGATTGTTGTATCCCACTTTGCCATTCGCAGCATATCACGCACCTCTGCATCGTTTTCCCGGTTGTATGGCCGTGCCTTAGCCAATTCAGAATGTAAATACAAGTTGTGTGGCATGATGATGGCGCCAACCAAACTAACACTTAGCCAACCGAATGAGCGCAATGGTTCGTGTACTGGTTGGGTCTCTGCCAAACGATGTGGTTGTAAAACAAAAATAAAACCAATCGTGACAACGATCATCACGGCGACAGCTAGCAACTCGATACGACGGACACCGAATTTAAACAACCACAAAAAAATAATAATATCGAAAACAGTCAATAATGTGGTTACTTGGAGTGACCAACCAAACAATAAGTGTAAGGCAATTGCTGTACCAACCACGGCTGTCAAATCAGTCGCGATCATCGCTAGTTCATTGAATGCCCAAAACCCGATTCGGACTGGCTTAGACAACGCTGGTGCAACCAATTCAGCTAGGTTTTTACCCGTAACAATTCCTAGTCGCGCACTAACCAACTGCAAGACAATTGCAAATACAATGGCTAATGTCATAACTGGTAATATCCACCAATGGAACAAGTTTCCACCCACGATGGCGGTTAACCAATTACCGGGATCCATGTACCCAATTGCCACTAATGACGAAGCGCCGGCGTATGACAAGAACCGTTGGAAAAATCGCTTATCGAACATAATCACTCACAATGCTTTCGTACATCTTCGCCAATGCTGGATCGTCATTTAGTGGTGATACCAAGCCGAAACGGTCGCCTCCTGCTGCCTTAAACGTTTGCGCAGCAGTAATCTTTAATTCGTTCAAGGTCTCGAGCGAGTCAATCACAAACCCGGGCGTTGCAACTAATACGTTTTTATCACCGTAAATCGGCAACTCCGTCAAAACGTGACTAGTATATGGCTTTAACCACGGCGTTGGGCCAAACTTTGATTGGAATGTTTGGACGATTTGATTGTCGTCCAATTGCAAAGCTGTTTTAAGTGCTTCGGTGGTTGCCGTTACCTGCTTTAAGTAATCATCCCCCTGACGCACATAACTCGTGGGAATACCGTGATACGACAACATTAACTTATCGTAGCTGTTTCCTTGCCAGTCTTGCTTAATCTTGTCCGCCAAGGCTTCGATATACGCTGGATGCGTCTCATACGACAAGATAATCTGTGCATTTGGATCGGCTGCAGTTGCTTTTTCAACGATTGTTTTGGTTGTCGTTGTTGAGTATTGTGGGAATAGTGGCACAACGATAATATCATCAGCACCGTTTTTACGTAATTGATCAAGTTGATTCGGAATTGTCGGTTCACCGTATGTCATCGCGTAGTCAACTAACCAATCTGGTCGCAGGTTTCGCAAATTCTTGGCCAACTTTGCTGTGTAGACAGTTAATGGCGACCCGTCTGGTAACCAGATTTCACGATAAAAGGTTGCTGAGCGCCATGTACGCATCGGCAAAATAAACCCGTTCAAAATCACTTGCCAAATTGGTTTTGGCACATGAATGACATTTGGGTCCGATAAAAATTCTTTTAAATATGGCTTAATGTCAGCGTTGCTCGGACTAGCTGGCGTTCCTAAATTTACCAACAACACGCCTGTTGTCATGGATTCATCCCCCAAAAATATAGTCATTTAATGCAAATCTATTTCCGATTGTACGATATTTTGTAGAAATGTTCACATGTATTTTGGAAGTAAAAAGCCCACATTGTTAATGTGGGCGAAAAATTATTGGTGGTTAGCAACCCAATCACGGTATTCGTTATGCAACATCCCCATGAAATAAGAGTCGTGATATTGCCCTTCAGCAAAGAATTGCTCGATCAACGTCCCTTCTTTTCGGAAGCCTAGCTTTTCGTAGATATGAATTGCAGAGGCGTTTTTCACATCAACGTACAGGTATAGCTTATGTAAGTTTAAGTTGTTAAACCCATAACGCACACCATAAGCCATTGCCTTTGTGGCATAGCCATTCCCAGTGAAAGTACTGTTGATGTATACCTGAATCTCAGCAGTTCGATGCAGCAAATCGATATCCATAATCTCAACAACTCCAACCGGCGTGCCATCATCTTCTTGAACAATAAAACGTCGTTCGCTCTGGTCTAAGATGTGTTTATCGTATAGCAGGCTTAACTCGTCAAATGAAGAATAAGGTTCCTCAAACCACAACGCCATCGCATTGCGGGTGTTCTCTTGTTGATAGATAAACTCTAAGTCTACTTTCTCTAATGGTCGTATTATCATTGTATTCCCCTCGTCCATAACAATTATTGCCATTATTATAACGATGAGTATTAGCGAATTACCAATCAAAACCCCTAAAACAAAAGCCCACCAATTACGGTGAGCTTTGTTTACGTATTATTGTGTGACCGGCTTAGCAGTTACCATGTCAAAGAGTTGATTGACCATTGTGTAGTTTTCTTTGGTCTGCGCCTTATTCTCGTTACTTAACCAAATGACCATCGTTTTACCATCCTTGGTCGTTTTAACGGAAGGTTCAAACCCTAGCAAAACACCATGGAGACGGTACGCATTGCCATCGTCATACATCCCAGCGGCATAGTTTTCATTCGGACCGGTCACAAGCATCTGTTGCAGCAAGGTCTTATTAATCAACTTACCAGCTAGTTCTTCATGCAACAACTTGTATAAATTACCAGCCGTCATTTCAATACTACCAGTGCCGACTTCGCGATTGAAAATGCTTGGGTTATCGAAATATGGATTACCATCAGTCCCGTAATTCTCAACACGATTAGGACTAGTGATGAAATCATTATAGTTCGTGTAGTCAATGGCAAAGTTCTTTTTAAAAGTATTGTCTAGTAGTTGTTCGTATGACTTACCAGTCACTTGACGTAGTATGCCAACCAAGGCGACGTAATTACCCGCTGAATAATACCAGGCGCCACGTTGATCCATGGTTAGATGTTTGAGTCCAAAATCAACATAGCCGGTTTCATCCAACTTGGCTTCCGTCTTACCAACTTGGTTGTACCCAGCTGTCATGTTCAACAACTGTTGTACAGTGACCGTGTCGGCGTCGGGTAATTCTGGCAAATATTGGCTTACTTTGTCTGTTAGGTGAATTTTACCAGCTGCAACTTGCTGCATGACCAGGATGGCTGTTAAATTCTTTTGAATTGACGCGATACCGTATAGTGATTTTGCAGTTGTAGGCGTATTTGCTGATTTATTGGCTAAACCATATCCTTGGTTAATGATGATTTTGCCGTTTTGGGCAACCAAGAGTGTGCCACTATGATGACTATCCTTTACCCGTTGATCAATCTGAGTCCCTAAAGCACCCGATGGCGCAACAGTTTGATTGACATCAACCTTTATAGGCTTTTGATGCTTGGTGGTTGGTGCTTTTTCTTGGGCCACTTTATTTGGTTCATTCAAACCAATAAAAGCGCCCACTGCGACAATCGTGATGACAGCAATACCGATGCCGAAATGTAGCCGTTTCATGTTATCCCCCTCATAACTAACGCTTATTTGTGATAAATCCACGCTGGATTTTGTGTCTGACTGGTGTTCGTAGCTAAGTTGAAGCCAAGTGGATTACGCAATTCTTTATAAGGTAAGGCGTACTTATTGAATGTTTTAGGGTCGATGTAAACGATACGATCAACTACCGCCTTCGTCTTGATTCGGTACACCGGTGTTGCACTTTCAAACAAGGCATAAAAACGGTCGGTATCCCCATCGTAATTAACACCTTCTAAAAATGGTGGCATGGTGACGTACATCCCATTAGTCATCTTGCCGTCATCGCCTTTATCGAATCGAACCAACTTAGAGTCCGCATTACTAAATGATGATGTAATCATCACATGGTTGCTATTCGCAGATATGCCTTGCAACTCAGGGACGCTTTCGTATAGCTTATTACCCGCCACAATTGATGGATCTTTATCACCAACGGGTTGTCCAACCATCAGCGTTGCATTGGAGTCCCCATTAATCGCAAATTTTTGGATATTTCCCAAACCGCTGCGGGTGAAGTACCCGACCCAAAGCGCCCCATCATAGTAAGCCACGGTTGAGGCGTTAATAGCCGTTTTAAGTGTGAAATCCTGTTGATATCCAATGGGCAACTTGGTGCGAATATCATAGTTATCGATATCCGCCTGCGCAATTCCGTATAGCACAGAGTCTTTACCGTTGTGGCCAGCTACCCAAAGCAATTGATGATCAGGATCATATGAAATGCCACCAGCATGATCTTGGTATTGGAGCACCAAAGTCTTAATATAACGACCAGTCCATTTATTGAGAACATAGATGACTGAATTTGCTTTGTGTGCATGATCGTAGGCAGAAATAAAAATTTCATTACGACTAACTGCGATTCCCTGGGGGTCCAAAGTGTCTACTTTAATGAGTTGGTGCTTATCGACTGATGCTTGACCAGCTTTGAGTGACCAGGCCCCTTGTAAACCAGGCAATGCAATCGCATATTGTAAATCATCATGCATCACTGGATAAGGTGACATGCGATTCAAAAATTCTTTATCTGAATACAATGGTTGTTGAGAGGCACCACCG
Source organism: Weissella confusa (assembly GCA_041871065.1). Classification (NCBI taxonomy): domain Bacteria; kingdom Bacillati; phylum Bacillota; class Bacilli; order Lactobacillales; family Lactobacillaceae; genus Weissella; species Weissella confusa. Next base: position 1,098,675 of record CP168942.1, read on the forward strand.
TAAGGCACCTTCACATCATCGCTTTTAACGGTGCTTAAGTCGGAACTAATATGTTGATGCGTCGTGAGACCCCAAAAAATAAACGCCCCCATGATTATGAGGACGCTAAAAATGATACTGACGTTTTTTCGCATATCCTAAAACCTACTCGCTTTTTATTAACCCTTATATTATACAAGAGGAATGAGATTGCGTTGATTGCTACGGTTTTAAGCACACCTTTTCTTAAGGTGCTGTCAGTTTTCTTTGTTTTCGTGCTTTTCTTTGAATTCAGCTTGCTGTAACTCACGCTCGCTTGGTAACTGCGGACGACGGTGTTTGCCGGCCAATGTGACAAAAAATGCGATAATGGCCAACAAAATTAGGCCGATTAACGGTAATAGTAGTCCTTGCATAGTGCCACCTCCACTGGTGCGTTGTTAGTTAAGCTTTAGCATAATCAGTAGCAACCCAATAATCAAGTAGATAATGAGTAGTCCGCCGTTAATCAGCATCGCGCGCAATGGGAAATGCCATGATTGATCGCTCGTATGTTGCGCAAATTGGCGCCAAGCGAGTAAGTTGGCCAACGATGCAATTAATGTGCCTAATCCACCAGTTGTGACACCAAGATACAGTGGTGAAACGTGGCTTGTGAAGTTTGACAACAGCACGGCTGCCGGTACGTTACTGATGAATTGGCTGGAGATGGCCCCCGTGATAAATGTCATCGCCGGTGTCGTCATGCCAAGTTTAATCATGTCTGATACCCAGTCAATGCGACTGAGCGCCCCCACAATGATGAAGAACTCGACGAACATCAGCAGGATGCCATAATCGATTTGGCCAAATGTTTGGCGGTTAAGGAGCAATGCCGTGATGACACTGACTAACAAGGCACCCCAGATTGGAAAGAGATTTAAAATGCCGGCTAGTACCAACAGTGTGCTAATCACCAAGATGATAACAGTCCGCTTCTCTAATGGGGTTGCAGTTAGTTCGATGTCATTGATTGGGTTGTTTTTAAAGGCAAACGGACTGAGTAACAAGAACACCAAGTTAAACACGCCGATTGGTAGTGACAGTTGCAAAAAGTGTCCTAGCGTTAAATGATAGTGTGATGCCAGATACAAGTTTTGTGGATTACCAAACGGTGTGAACGCACTACCTAGGTTCGCAAAAATCGTGATAAAGATGACTGGTAACACCATCTTTAGCTCAAGTTTGCGGGCGATGGTCACAAAAATTGGTACCAATGTTAGAATGGCCACGTCGTTGGTAAAAATCATTGATCCAAAGAATGACAGCAACAGCGTCACTAAAATAACTTGGCGCGTCGTGCGACTCTTTTGGATAATGGTCGTCGCGATAGCCACCAATACCCCAGTTCGCTCGTACACACCAACTAGTAGCAATAAGGCGGCCAACGCCACAATTGTATGAACGTTGATATCCGTCCACGCCACTTGGCCAAATAGTAATGCGATAACACTCAAGATAGTCGTAATCGCTAAAGTTTTGTCAGATAGTATTTTTTTGATGAATGTTGGCATAAGACGCCCCGCTTTTCTTATAGTCAGAGTATTAGTATACGGCAAAAATAAAAGCAGACCAACTGCCGTTTGGCAATTAATCTGCTAGTTTTTGCGTGATTTAGTTTTGACGACGCTTGCGTGATTGCATGTAGAAGTACAATGGCAATCCGGCTAGAGTCAAAATCAGACCAATCATGGCAAGTTGGAACTCTGAAATCAATGTCATGACAATGATGAATACCCCACCAGCGATACCAATGATTGGTACGACTGGATACAATGGCACCTTGTAAGGTCGTGGCAAATCAGGTTCGGTAATACGTAACTTGATAACGGCAACGAATACCAACGTATAGAATAGCCAGATAACGAAGATCAACATGTCAGTTAGCATGTCGAAACCACCGATAAACATCAAAGCAATGGCCAAAACAAGTTGGAAGATACCAGCCACGTATGGGATTTGGTAACGGTTCAACTTAACCAATTGCTTTGAGAATGGCAACTCGTTTTCCAAGGCCATGGCATATGGCAAACGCATTCCCGTCATCGTGTAGCCGTTTAGCGTACCGTAGATTGAAATTAAGATACCAATCGTAATCAACTTACCACCAAAGCCACCGAAAATGTGTTGCGCCACATCACTAGCGGCGTTTTCATTTCCTGAGATAGCTGACAATGGCAATGAGTGCAAGTAAACAAAGTTAACAAGCAAGTAAATGACCATGATACCAATCAACCCACCGGCGATTGCACGTGGCAAGTCCTTTTGTGGGTTCTTCATTTCACCGGCAATGTTACCAACGTGAATCCATCCATCATAGGCATACATCGTGGCCAAAAGTCCGGCACCGACAGCCGTAGCCCATGAACCGGCTTGTGAACCTGGTTCAACTGGGAACAAGCTAACATCAACACCACCTGGTTGTAGCAAACCAAAGATGATGATCAATGCCAATGGGATTAACTTAAAGAACAACGTGATTGATTGGAATTGTCCAGCAATCTTAGATCCAAGCAAGTTAATCAAAAAGACTGATGCAACAGCAATGATTCCTGCTGGAATAATCGCACTCGTTGGCAAGTGGAACAAGTTGGCGACTTGGGTACCGAAGATAACCCCCTTCGCTGCCACACTTGCTGGGAAGTACACAACAATTTGTGCCCAACCTAGCAAGTAACTTGGTAACTTACCATAGGCTCGTTCGATGTAGACCAGCATTCCACCAGTTTGTGGCAATGCGGCAGCGAGTTCAGCACCGGTCAACCCGGCAGCTAAACTAATCAATCCGCCCAAAATCCAAACGAATAGAGACATACTGGTTGAACCAGTAGATTGTGCAACACTAGATGCTTTAAAAAAGACACCCGCTCCAATAACAGTTCCCATGACAGTCGAAATGGCTGGCAAAAGCGTCATTGTACGATTCAGTTTGTTTTGATCGTTCATTGGAAGCCCCTTATTTAAAAATTTCAATAATGTCTATCATACCAGGTTCTGCTGTAAAAAGATAAGGAATACGGGACATATATTATCTAAAAAATAAAAAAACGCCCGAAATTAGTTCGAGCGTTAGCAACTACCTGACTTTGGCAGAGCGTAATTTACTGTTTGTGACTGTTTCTAGTTGCCGCAAAGTTGCTGCATCGACGTGCAAGCCACTTGCAATTTGGCCAAACGTCCAAGTTGGATGACGTTCGCACAAATCTAGATAGTGTTCGATAAGTTTGTCGTTAATTTTTGGTTGTACGACTTCAGCCACCCCGTTTACTGCAAAATCTGCAGCGTTGGCTTTTTCGAACGTGTAATGCAAGGTGCTTGGGCCCATTTCACCAGTAGAGTATTCCATATCTACATCCCCCGTGTTTGTATAATAGACGCTTTCTTTCCTTCATGAGATTTATATTAGCATTTAATGAACTAATTAAAAATAAACAATTAAGGGCCCTTTCCGAAAAAAACAAAGAATTTCGTGCCGATGTTGACACGGTTTTGTTCTCATGGTTGCAAAATGTTACAATCAGTAAGATACATTTTTGGGAATGTTAGGAGAAATAATGTCAACGAGACAAGATTTAATTCGCAATTTTGCAATTATTGCGCACATCGACCACGGTAAGTCTACTTTGGCCGATCGTATTATGGAAATGACAAACACAGTATCAGAACGTGAAACTGAAGCCCAACTACTTGATGATTTGAGTGTTGAAAAGGCCCACGGTGTCACGGTTAAGTCTCGTACTGTGCGAAACTACTACATTGATAACAATGGGACTGAATATCAATATAACTTGATTGATACCCCAGGCCACGTCGACTTTAACTATGAAGTCTCACGTTCATTGTCAGCAACTGATGGTGTGCTACTTTTGGTCGACGCCACTAAGGGTGTGCAAGCCCAAACAGTTGCTAATTACCGTTTGGCTAAGGCTGCCAACCTGGTTATTATTCCAATCGTTAATAAGATTGATAACATGGCTGCTGAAGTTGATAAGACGATTGAAGAATTGCTTGATTTGGATGAGTCATTTAAGGAAGAAGATATCCTCAAGATTTCAGCCAAGAGTGGTTTGGGTGTCGATGCGGTTCTAGAAGCAATTCGTGACCGTATCCCTGCCCCACAAGGTGATGAAACGGGTAAGTTGAAGGCTTTGGTCTTCGACTCAAAGTTCGATCCTTACAAGGGTGTTATTGTTCAAGTGCGATTGTTTGATGGTCAATTGAAGTCTTCAGACAACGTGTTGTTCATGGCCAACAAGATTAAGTCACAAATCAAAGAAATGGGTGTCTTCTCACCTTTGATGACGCCACTTGATACGCTTAAGGCTGGGGATGTTGGGTTCATTGTGACTGGTATCAAGGATGCCAAGGCGGTTCGTGTCGGTGATACGATTACGCTGGCTAATGATCCGGTTGCTGAGCCGCTTCCTGGTTATCAAGACGTTGAGCCAATGGTTTATGCCGGTCTTTACCCTCGTGGTAGTGAGTTTAAGGACTTGAAGATTGGTATTGAGAAGCTTGGTTTGAATGATGCCGCCTTCCAATATGAGCCAGAGCAATCTGAGGCTTTGGGGATGGGATTCCGTGGTGGATTCTTGGGAATCTTCCACTTGCAAATTATCCGTGAACGTTTGCAAGAAGAGTTTGGACTCGATGTTTTGACAACCATGCCAAATTCAACATACCGCGTAACGGTTAAGAATGAAGACGAGCCAATTTACGTTGAAAACCCTATCCAATTCCCTGATTACGGTCAAATTGTGAAGGTTGAAGAGCCTTACATGTTGGCTAAGATGACGTTGCCAAACGAAATGTTGAACGACATTATGCGCTTGGCTGAAGGTCGTCGTGGTGAATTGGTGGACTTGGCAACGATTGGTTCAATGTTGATGGTTACCTACCGCATGCCAATTTCAGAAATCGCCTATGACTTCTTCAATGAGTTGAAGTCAGCGTCACACGGATTTGCTACCCTTTCAACGGAGTTTGATTCATACCAAGAGTCAGATTTGGTTCGAATCGATATTGCGGTTGACTACGCTAAGGTTGATGCATTGACTTTCGTTATGCACCGTTCAAAGGTTGATCGTGTTGGAACTGAAATTGTGTCTAAGCTGAAGGATTTGATTCCACGCAAGTTGCAATCAATGCCAGTTCAAGCCATCGTTGAAGGTCGCGCCATCGCCCGTGCCGATGTGCCACCACTACGTAAGGCCGCTGCTTCTGGAACCAAGGTTTCAAAGAAGCAACAACAATTGCGCCGTCAAGGTCAAAAGAAGAGCGACATCGAATTGCCACAAGCAGTCTTTGACGCCATTTTGGACATGAATAGTAATTAATCAAATAGCCTCGAACACGACTTTAAATTAAGTTGCGTTCGAGGCTTTATTGTTTTCTGCTATGAGAGTATATATTTTGACTGAAAAACGGCTTGATTTACACACCACAGTTTTCTACACTAGGTGTATTCATGTCCAGATTGGACTGATGTAAAAAGCTACGGGAGTATTTTTATGGGACCAGAAACTAAGTTTGGCCGTCAATCGTTTTTTGATGGTGGTTTGCTATCGCTAATTGGTTGGAGCATTTTAGGGTTTATTGTCACTGTGTTCTCTGCTGGTATTCTATACCCTTGGGCATTAGTGATGGTGTACGGTTGGAAGATTAACCACACTGTTATTGACGGTCACCGCATGCAGTTTAACGGGTCTGCGGTTGGTCTATTTGGCAATTGGATCAAGTGGTTATTACTGATGATTATTACGCTAGGTATCTATGGATTTTGGGTTGGTATCAAATTGGAAGATTGGAAATCTAAGAATACGCGTTTTTTGAATTAGTCCCAGATATGACAATTCAAAAAATTGCTATATAATAGTGGCATGAATAATCTACAAACGATTCGTGAGTTCTTTCAATTGGGAACCACTGAAGTAAGCACTGCACTACAACTGTCACCAGATGAATTACGCGCCTATGAATCAGGTGAAAAGCAGCCTGAAATCTTGATGTGGCAACGTTTTTCTGAATATTACGCGGATAAATTCCACGTGCCAGCCCTACCTGACATGGTTGAGCCAATCCACTTCCGTCTCAGTGTGGACTACTTAATGAATATTGGTCTAACGATGAACGATTTGATGGCGTTTAAGTGGTACTTTGATAACACGCGTCCAGAAATCGGTGAGTTCACGATTGCCTTGTATGAACCCGGCACAACCAAGATTGAACGTCGTACGACTGACTTGCCGGCTGTACTTGATGAATACGCTGGCTATATCTTGTTAAACAATGATGGCTCACTTAACCAATTTATCGATGAGCGTAACAACGACAAGATTAGCGATTGGCGCTTGCTATTGTACAAAAACGACAATTTCATGGTTGATGTCACACCAGATTTGATGTATTTCGAATATTTGGTAAACATGACCGTTATGTAGAAAAAGGAGATCTCATATGAGATCTCCTTTTCTGCATGCTATTTAATTGTCCAGCCACCATCGATGGTAAACACTTGTCCCTGTACATAGCTTGATTCTGGACTTGTGAGATATAACGTCATATCAGCAACTTCTTGCGCAACTGCCCAACGTTTAACGGGGGTTTCAGCAGCAACCTGCTTAGCCATTGCACCATCGCCGGCGAAATCAGCCGCATTCATTGGTGTGTTGATGGCACCGGGCGCAATTGCATTAATATGAACGCCTTGGTCAGCATAATCCAAAGCCAATTGTTTCATCCAGCCGACTAAGGCGTGCTTTGACATCGTGTAAGCTGCCCCGCCACCACCAGCAATTTGACCGGCGATTGAGGCCATGAACACCATTTGTCCAGTTTGGCGTGTCACCATGTGTGGTAAGACAGCTAAACTTAATTGCACAGCAGCGTTAACATTGACGTTCATCAATTGTTGAATAGCAGCAAAGTCAGTGTCTAAGGCTGGTGTGAATGCATCTAATACACCGGCAGTGCTGAGAAAGATATCAACACTGCTTAGTTCGGCGTTATGCGACGCAATCCACTCGCCTAATCGGGTCATATCACTTAAATCTAGTTGATATGGTGTCAAACGATCGTGCGTAACTGGTATTGGTTGCTTATCAATTGCGATGACCGTCGCCCCAGCATCTAAATAGGTGTTTAACTGGGCTAATCCAATCCCTGATGCAGCCCCAGTTAACAAAATGGTTTGATTTTTATAATCTTGTGTAATCATTATTTTTCCAAATCAACACGCTTGTTCAAAATGTAGAAGATAACAGCGCCGATAATCAAAGCTGCTAGCTCACCGAGGGCTGTCCAAGCAAATGTTGCCCAGAATGGCGTCTTGGCCATAAAGTACAACTCGGCGGCAACAACCCACATCATTAATGCATCGATAACGGTGCTAATTGCTAGTCGCTTAACCACGCTCTTAACCTTACGCGTGGCAAAGTAAGACATCGTGGTCATAGCCAATGTCCCAGCTGTACCGACAATCATGTCGACAATGCCGTATGGTGACCAAATATTGGCGATGAATACCCCAATCGTCAAAGCGATGATGTAGCGCTTGTTGAAGACGACCAAATGGTTAAAGCCTTCAGAAAAGCGTAGTTGGAATGGGCCGTATGACGCAAATGGCAAAGCCACAGTTGCTACAGCATATAAAGCTGCGATAACGGCAATTAGTGAAATATCACGCGCTGAAAAAGAGCGCTTTTTCGTGTCCATATTTAATTCTCTCCTAGTTTTTTTGAGTGGGATGGTTACGAACCACTAACTTACAGCATAGCAAAATCACTCCTTATCGGCAATAAGCGTTTTTCAGGACGACCTTGTCAAAATCCTCCCAGTTATGGTAATTTGGAAAAACACTTATTTTTTCCATGGAGGATTTTTATGAAACGCTTTTTTGAACGATCATTTATTTTGGGTATCGTCACAACGTTGATGATGGTGACGATAATTAGTATTTGGAATGGTACTTGGGTTGCGGGTTGGCATGAGAAAACAATTCTTGCAACACTAACTATTGTACCGTTGACGTTCATACTAGCGTTCTTGTTGAAGGAAAACGTGACTTTGCCATTGGTTGTTAAGCTACACAATGTCTTGCCAGCTTGGTTCAGTCGCCTAATTCCGCGTCGTCACTCGATGGCAGTGTTCATTGTCACGGGTAACGTTTCGATTATGTCATTTTACGGGTTGTACATGTCTCATCACTACGACACGCATCACTTGATTCATTCCTACTTTATTCAATGGGCCCACACGCTACTCTTCGCGATTCCACTATTGCTTTTCGTGGTTCGCCCACTTGTGAATGGCGTATTCGACCTCGTTTGGCGTCAAGAAGACGCAGCTTAAATTATATTAATAGCATAAGTTGCCTAGCCTGATTGTCCTGAAAATCAGGCTTTTTTAGTTCCGGAAATTAGATTTATATGTGAACTTTTGGTAAGCTGTTACTCGTACATGTACGAGGAGGTCACATGAAAAATTCAAAAAAGGCCAAGAAAATCGGGTTATTCCAGCTTGTTATGCTGGGACTTGGTTCTCTAATTGGGTCAGGTTGGCTATTTGGCGCTTGGGAAGCTTCTCAAGTTGCAGGTCCAGCCGCTATCATATCCTGGGTAATTGGCGGTATTGTTATCGGAACAATCGCCTATAACTATATTGAACTTGGTACGATGTTCCCACAATCTGGTGGGATGAGTAAATACGCACAGTATACCCACGGTTCGTTACTCGGATTCATTGCTTCATGGGCGAACTGGATTTCTTTGATTACTTTGATTCCAATTGAGTCAGTTGCGGCTGTTCAGTATATGAGTTCATGGCCTTGGTCATGGGCGAAATGGACGCAGAGCTTCATGGCAAATGGTTCAATTACATCTGAAGGGTTATTAGCAGTTTTCTTTTTCATCGCTGTGTTCACGTTGTTGAATTACTGGTCAGTGGAGCTATTAACGAACTTTACGAGCTTAATCTCAGTCTTTAAAATTGGGGTGCCGTTGCTAACGATCATCATGTTGACGATGTCGGGTTTTCACCCAGAAAACTACGGGACATCATTACATGAGTTTATGCCATATGGTACAGCACCAATCTTTGCAGCCACGACTGTTTCGGGGATTATCTTTTCATTTAACGCCTTTCAAACGGTTATCAACATGGGAAGTGAGATTGAAAACCCTAAGCAAAACATCGGTCGCGGTATCGTCTATTCGTTATTAATTAGTGGTGTGTTATACATCCTGCTTCAAAGCACTTTTATCACAGCTTTGAAGCCTGACATGATTGCAGCTAGCGGTTGGCATGGCATTAACTTTGCATCACCGTTTGCTGACTTGGCAATTTTGCTTGGTATTCATTGGCTTTCAGTGTTGTTGTACATGGATGCTTTCGTTTCACCATTTGGGACTGGGGTCTCATTCGTAGCGTCATCTAGTCGTACGTTGGCGGCCATGGTTTCTAATAACCATATTCCAAAATTCGTTGGTAAGATTAACGAAAAATACGGTACACCGCGTATCGCGATGGTGGTTAATGCCATTCTCAGTATGCTGATGGTGTCTATCTTCCGTTCATGGGGAACGCTAGCTAGTGTTATCTCAACGTCAACGTTGATTGCCTACCTAACTGGCCCCGTCACAGTTATTTCATTACGTGAAATGGCGCCTGAGTTTAATCGCCCATTCCGCGGTAAGATTCTAAAAATTATGGCGCCACTATCGTTTGTTTTGGCATCACTTGCGACTTACTGGGCGATGTGGCCCACGACAGTTCAAGTTATTTTAGTTATCTTGCTCGGATTGCCTTTCTACTTTTACTACGAGTGGCGCACTGGTTTCAACAAGACGAAACGTGCGTTTGAAGGTAGTTTCTGGATGATTGGTTATTTGATTTTTATCTCAATCATGTCATACATCGGATCGAAGGAATTTAACGGTCAAAATTGGATTCATTATCCATTTGATTTCATAGTCATTATTGCTGGCTCACTGTTGTTCTATTATTGGGGAACTGTTAGCCACGTGATGACCAAATACTTTAAGCAAGCGCAACGCGTTAATGCGAAAGTGAAAGTTAAAAAGTAACTGAAAAATGCCGGATGATTCAAGTCATCCGGCATTTTTTAATGTGAGTTTTATTTTTAATATTAAGCGCGCCACTTGGTCAAGTACTCGTTAGCGGCATCAACGTCAGGCACACGCAAGCGTTGGCCAGTCATCGACTCAGTGTTCTTAAAGTGCAATGCACCGATTAGTTCACCAACCATCTTTGACGTTACATAACTATCCTTGCGGTACAAAGATGGTCGAACACGTGTGTTAACTGGGCCAAGAATCAATGAGTTAACGTTGAAACGGCCTGCCATTTCAACAGCGTACAGCTCGCTCATCATGAGAACAGCTGCCCCGGCTGGTGCGACTGGACCTGAGAACTTACTGAAAGCAGCATCTTCTGCGGAAACACCACTAATAAATGTGTAGTTCGCACCTTGGCGAAGCAACGGCATCAACGTCTTGCTGGCAACGAAGTGAGCCGTCAACAAGCCTTGCATCAATTCTTCCCACTCTGCCTTAGTGATGTCAGTCAAAGCAGCGCCCTGCCACCAACCGCCAAGTGATGAGACCATGCCGTCTAGTTGTTCGAAGTTATCAACAATCACATCGTGCATCTTTTGTGCGTCATCTTCATTTGAAATATCACCGAACAAGTAGAACACGTTCTTACGGAATGGTTGATCAACAAATCCTAATGCATCCAACGCTTTTTCTTCAGAACGAGATGGCACTAGTACGGTTGCGCCATTCTCTGCTAAATACTTGACGATGCCCTCACCAACGGCCCCGGTTCCACCGGCGACCAAAATAACTTTACCCTCGTACATATTATTTGCCTCTTGTTTCGTTAATTCGTATGGCTATCATACCTACTTTCGGCGCGCGAGTGTTGCAAAAAGGGAACGTTTTTAAGTGAATGAGCGCTTATTTATCAGTATATTCGCGGATAACCTGCAAGATGTCAGCACGGGCGTCGTTGACATGGACGCTTTCACGAGCTAGCAGATAGATGTCAAACGTTGGTACGTCGTCATTTAATAACTTGATAAAGTGCATGTCGCGATCAGTTTCCTGTAGGGCTAACGTCGTTATCAAGGTCATTCCTAGCCCCTCCTTCACCACGCCTTTTAAAGCTTCGACGTTTGAAGTTGTGTAAAGAATACGTGGGAATGTTTCGGTGCTGCTCGTCAGCTCTTTAAACACCCGACTGTGGATGAAACCTTCGTTCAACAAAATGAAATCGTCGTTAGCGACGTCTTCAAAGTACATTTCATCTGGTAAAGCTTTATTTGTTGTCGCAAGCACAAATGGAAAGGATGCGACCTTTTGTGCGACAACACCAGGAATATGAACTTGATCAATAGAAGCAACCAAACCGAAGTTTAGCTTTCCGTCAGCAATTTGAGCCATTAAATCCGCACTACCCATTTCAACCGCTTCGAAGTTCGGCAGCAAATGACGCTTAGCTAGCTGACGGGTTACCGGCATAAAATAGTAAGTTCCGATAATTGGTGGCAAACCAAAACGTAACTTTTTCAAAGAATGCAGGCGAACTTCTTCCTTGGTAAACGCAATTTCACTTTGAATCTGCTTGGCCAAGTCCAAAACCAGTTCACCGGTTCGCGTGAGTTCCACTGATTTTTTTGACGCATGTCGTTCTAACAATTCGCTATCAAACTCTTCTTCGAGTCGCTTGATGGCGTACGTAATAGTTGGTTGTGTGACACCAAACTGCTCTGACACAGCTGTGAACTGCTTTAACTCCGCAAGGGCAGAGAAGTAAGACAAGTCTTTAAAGTTCATTGCGACGCCCCTTCTTTCGTTGTTATAAATAAATTTTATCATATCTGTTTAATTTGACTATAAAAATTTATAGGTAGTAGACTGGGCACCGCTAAGAAATTATTTATAGATTTAAGGGAGATGTTTACACCATGCGTGGACAAGAGATTTTAAACAACCCCTTCTTGAATAAGGGTACTGCCTTTACTGAGGAAGAGCGTGTAGAACTTGGTTTGACTGGTATGTTGCCAGCCCATGTTCAAACGATTCAAGAGCAAGCTGATCAAGCTTATGCCCAATACCTAACAAAGGTTAACGACGTTGAAAAGCGTATTTTCCTTTCAACGTTGTTCGACACGAACCGCACGTTGTTCTACTACTTGGTAGATCAACACGTTGCTGAGTTCATGCCAGTTGTCTACGACCCAACAATCGCAGACACGATTGAAAACTACTCAGCATTGTTTGTGAACCCACAAAACGCTGCGTTCTTGGACATCAACCACCCAGAGAACATCGAAGCAACGTTGAAGAACGCTGCTGATGGCCGCGACATTAAGTTGTTGGTTGCCACTGATGCTGAAGGTATCTTGGGAATCGGTGACTGGGGTGTTCAAGGTGTTGATATCGCCGTTGGTAAGTTGATGGTTTACACGGCTGCCGCTGGTATCGACCCTGCTTCAGTTTTGCCAGTTTCTGTTGATGCTGGTACGAACCGCAAGGAATTGTTGGAAGACCCACTATACTTGGGAAACCGTCACGAACGTGTTCGTGGTGACCAATACTTTGAGTTCATTGATAAGTTCGTTAAGACGGCGCAATCATTGTTCCCAGAGATGTACTTGCACTTCGAAGACTTCGGTCGTTCAACGGCAACGAAGATTTTGAACACGTACAAGAATGACTGGCCAACGTTTAACGATGACATTCAAGGTACTGGAATCGTTGTAACGTCAGCTGTTTTGGGTGCCTTGGCTATTACTGGTGAAGACATCAAGTCACAAACGTACTTGACGTACGGTGGTGGTTCAGCTGGTACGGGTATTGCTAACCGTGTCTTGGCTGAGTTTATGCAACAAGGTTTGTCAGAAGAAGAAGCTCGTAAGCACTTCTACATGGTTGACCGTCAAGGATTGTTGTTCGACGATGACGAAACGTTGACGCCTGAGCAAAAGCCATTCGCCCGTTCACGTTCAGAATTTGAGAACGCTGACGAGTTGACGGACTTGTTGTCAGTTGTTAAGGCTGTTAAGCCAACTGTTTTGGTTGGTACGTCAACTAACCCTGGTTCATTTACTAAGGAAGTCGTTGAAGCAATGGTTGCTAACACGGATCACCCAAAGATCTTCCCATTGTCAAACCCTACGAAGTTGCACGAAGCAATGCCAGATGACTTGATCAAGTGGTCAGACGGTAAGGCATTGGTTGCAACTGGTGTGCCTGTTGATCCTGTTACGGCTTCAAACGGCGTAACTTACGAAATCGGACAAGCTAACAACATGTTGGTTTACCCTGGTTTGGGATTGGGTACGATTGTTGCTAAGGCTAAGGTTTTGTCAGATGGTATGATTTCAGCTGCTGCCCACGCTTTGGGTGGTATGGTTGACGCTACGCAACCTGGTGCCCCTGTTTTGCCCCCTGTTTCACGTTTGTCAGAAATGTCATTCCGTGTTGCGGTTGCCGTTGCAAAGCAAGCTATCGCTGAAGGTTTGAACCAAGTTGAAATTGACGACGTTGAAGCTGCTGTTAAGGCTGCTCAATGGACGCCTGAATACTAATCGAATATAGGAGATATTTGGGAAATGTCTGCATTGCTAACTTCAATCTCATCTGTTGTTGAGATTATCTTCGTGATTGCTTTGGGTTACTTCCTCCGCAACGGTGGTAAGTTCCAAGACTCATTCAAGCACGATATCGAATTCTTGATTATGAAGGTTGCGTTGCCTTTGAACATCTTCGTTGGTGTTTTAGACAACTTGACCCGTTCTAAGTTGATTTCACTTTCTGGCTCATTGATCTTTGTGATTATTTCTTTCGCCTTTGGTTACCTCGTAGCTTGGCTTTTGACAAAGATTTTGAAGGTGCCTGAGGGTCGTCGCGGTACGTTCATTAACATGTTCGTTAACGCTAACACGATTTTCATTGGTTTGCCTTTGAACTTGGCATTGTTTGGTGAACACTCATTGTCATTCTTCTTGGTTTACTACTTGGCTAACACGGTTTCAACGTGGGCCATCGGTATCTTCTTCATCCAAAATGATGGTCCTAAGGTCGCTGACAAGAAGTTCAACTGGAAGAAGTTGTTGCCTGCCCCATTGCTAGGATTTATCGTGGCTTTGGTATGGTTGTTGCTAGATTTGCCTTTGCCTACTTTGGTTGATAAGACGTTCTCAATGGTTGGTGGTGTCGTAACGCCATTGTCATTGATTTACATTGGTATCGTCTTGGCTGATGCTGGTCTGAAGTCAATCCACTTCGATCGCGATACAATCGTCGCTTTGCTTGGTCGTTTCGTCTTCGCTCCTGCCGTTATGATTGTTATCATGATGATGTTTAAGGGTGCGATGAACATTCCATTAGTTGAGCAAGGTACGTTGATTATCCAAGCCGCTGCCCCTGGATTGGCTGTGTTGCCTATCTTGGTTGGTGAAGCTAAGGGTGACGTTGAATACGCAACAAACGTTGTCACGACGTCTACTGTCCTATTCGTAATTGTTGTGCCAATCTTGATGCAAATCATCACGATGTTGTAATTTAAAAATTAGGGATGTGGCCTGTGCGCAAACGAACATGCAGAACACTTTTACTAAACTAGTGCATGTCACATCACCTATTAAAAAGACCTCGGAATAGTTGTTCCGAGGTCTTTTTTGTTATTATTTTAGGATTTTCACAGTTAGTCCGAGCATAACTGCAACCAATGCGAACCCGATTACCGGCATGGTTGTTGCCCCTGCTGCTTGATAAACCCAACCAGTGATTAGTGGTAATACCACCATACCGGCTTGGCAAAACGCTAGGTTGCGACTAACCATCAACTTGGCCGTTTGATCATCGTGGCGTTCATACGGAACCATCATCATCAATGGGTAGAGCGCTGAGAGTCCCAATCCAATCGCGAAACTAGAGAACAGTAGCACTGCTGTATTCGGTACAAATAGTAGCCCCATCCCACCAAATGTCAGCACGATGTGACCTAAAATCAATTGCTTGTTTGAGAACCATTTCGTTGTTAATCCGGTTAGGAAACGACCGACCATCAATCCTGCCCAAAATAACGTTGCGGCATTCGCTGCTAATGATTCTGAGAGTTTCAAGCGATCCACGGCATAACTAGACAAGTACTTACCAACAACTAGTTCAACTGAATAGAAGAAATAGAAGATTGGTAGTAACCAGTCAGCCCCGCGTAATTTACCGCTAGTCTCTGTCACTGTATCGACACCATTGTCTTTTTCGGCGAATTCTCGTCGGGTTTGATAAACAAACATCATAATCAACAATTGCAAGACGCCAATGATTAGGACACCGATGCGCCAGCCAGTTGGGAATAACAAACTGATGGCAAGGATTAGTGAACTCAGCGTAACGCCAACACCGTACATACCATGCAAAATGCTCATCAAACCACTTGTGAAGTGCTTGGCGGCATAGTCGTTAACCGCAATATCAATTGCCCCTTGTCCTAAGCCTAACGCCACAGACGCCAAAATAAGCAGGATTGTGGCCTTTCCCCAAAGTAACAGGAGAATACCAATCATGACAAAGCCCATGCTCATAAGCATAATTGATGCCATCGTCATTGCTTTAGCAAGCTTTGGATAGAGCAACGTCGAAATAAATGAAAACGCCAGACTGATCATCGTTAGATATCCGACATAATCAACATTCACATGGTATGTTTGGCGGACAGCCGGCCAAGCACTCCCCATGATGGCATCTGGCAAACCAAGCCCGATATAGATTAGAAAGTTCACCAAAATAATGAACGTTCCGATTTTAACTGGTTTTGTCATGAGTCACTCCTAAACGCGTTAATTATTGATAGTTTACGGGAAAAGTATGTCGAAAATATGAAAACACGAGACCTGACACCAGATCTCGTGTTTTGACTTGCACTATTACAATTGACCCCATGCAGATGATGAAATTGATGGGAATAGGTAAACCATTCTCTCAATTTCAGCGGGGCCAAACTTAAATTCAATGGCTGGCAACAAGGTATTAATCACATCATCGGCCTTGTTTGACACTTCAGTTGCCCCGACAAGCTTGTGGGCCTTGTCGAAGATTAAGACGTTGTCGCCAATCGTTTCCTTGTCAACTTGACGATACCAATCATCAGGGATGTGGTTTGTCTCGATTGTGTACAACTCAGGGTTGGCTTCCGCTTCGGCAACTGTGACACCTACCTGAGCCAAACGTGGTGACGTGAAGACAACTGATGGGATTGCTGGATAAACAATCGGATCGGTCGTTTCACCCGCAAATGTGTGCATCAAGTACAGCGACTCAAAGACAGCCGTTGGTGTTAGCTTTGGTTGCACCTTATCAATCACATCCCCAGACGCATAGATATTTGGCACTGACGTACGCAAGTAATTATCTACCGTGATACCGGCTGGCGTGTAATCAACGCCCACTTCTTCCAAACCAAGGTTTTCGACGTTTGGTACACGCCCAGTTGCATCAAGGACCCAATCAGTCTCGATGTTCAAGTCTTGGCCACGAACGACCAAACCTTCAGCCCCTTGCACAATGGCTTCAACGGCTGTTTCACGAATAAAGGTCACGCCGTGCTTTTCCAAATCAGCGATGATTTGTTCAACGAATGGTTGGTGATAAGCCTTCAAAGCTTGCTTACCACGCAAAATAACCGTAACATCTGCACCGGCTGCATTTGCCATTGTGGCGAATTCCATGGCGATGTAACCACCACCAATAATTGTTAGTCGTTCAGGCATGTCCGCCAAATTCAAAAAGTCTTCTGAGTCGTGCGCCAAGTCTGAACCAGGAATCGTCAAACGGTGTGGACGAAGCCCAGTAGAGATAACAATCTTATCCGCAGTCTTCGCTTCACCGTTTACCATCACAGTGTGGGCATCAGCCAACGTACCGCGACCAAATAGAACATCAACATTTGTTGAATCCATCAAACCTTGAATGAAGGCTGGCAAGCCATCAATCACGTCATGCTTGTGGGCTTGGTTTTCCGCCCAATCAATTGTCGTCTCGCCATTTACAATACCGTGCACTTCTTCCAAGTGACGTTGCATTGCAACTGGTGAATCTAAGACAATCTTCGCGTTGCAACCACGATTTGGGCAGGTTCCCCCGACCAAGTCTTGTTCAACAACACCAACCTTCTTCCCTTTCGCTCCCAATGGAATTGCACCATCAAACGTTCCGTGTCCTGATCCAATATACAGCACATCGTAATCGTAGTTTGCCATGATCTTGCCTCCTAAAGGGTGTATATGCGATTTTCGGTGTCCCGTGTCTCTCACCTACGGGACACATCCATTGTATCTAAATTGTAAGTAAAATGCATATTATCTGCTTGTTCTTTAGAAGTTTTTGGCAAATGACGCAAAAAGACACCCCAGATAATCTATCTGAGGTGTCTCATTTACTTAAACAGCGCACGGGTTGCGAGCTGAATAAGTGTATTAAGTTCATCTTCACTAACGCTAAGATTATTGCGTAGGCGTGACTGCATGAGCCATTGCATCGGCTGTAAAGCTTGTGCCACGATGATATCAACATTGGCTGTCGTTAGCAGTTGTTGTTGGTACGCTTGCTTAATAACAGTCAACATGGCTGGACTGAGCAATGATCCTTCACCCTGCATCTCATCTGGCAAAAATTCTGGATTAGCAACCATTGTTGCCATGAAAGCAACTTGCTTCGGGTGCTTCTCGAAATTAGCTGCATAATCACGCATCAAAGTTGCAAACTGATCCTGTGGTGTCAGCGTCTGATCTGGCATTGGTAATTGTGTGATTAAATTGTCTTGGACCTTGCCAAATAGTTGGCCCAATAAATCGGCCTTGTTTTCATAATAAATATAGGTAGTCGCAACCGATACACCGGCGCGTTTCGCTAGTTTATTAATGCTTAAATTCGCAATACCTGATTCTTCCACTAAATCAAACGTTGCGTTTTCTAAAGCTTGAATCTTATTCTCATCTCGTGTTCGCATACATTATTCCCTATTAATTGCTAAAGTCGTTACTCCCCAGTAAATCGATACTCAGCAAAATCTTTTCTATTCTCTAATCGTAACGGTTATGACGTAAATGAGCAACTACAAAATAAGAGGGCTGCCCCTCTTCCTGTCGCTATCCTTTACCTGTGGTTAGCTTTAGGCCAACCGCACCGACGATAATCATCGTGATAAATAAGATGCGCTTCCAATCTTTTGATTCTTTATATAAATACATGCCGACGATTGTACCACCGGCAGAACCGATACCTGTCCAGATTGCGTAACCAGTTCCCATCGGAATCTGGCGTAAAGCGAGCCCAAGCAGACCGATACTTAATGCACCACCAATGGCCATACCAGCGGCAGCCCACCAAGCTTTACGTCGTTGCCATTCATTAATCATGATAACGCCAGAAACTTCCATTAAGCCGGCGAGAACAAGAAATACCCATGCCATTATGTGCGTTCCTCCGTTATCAACTTAAGACCAATCACACCACCTAATAAGATAGCTAAGAATAGTAGTTCCGGTAAGTCTAACTTGTCACCAAATACCAACCATCCCGTCAAAACAGTTGCAGCGGAACCAAGCCCAACGAATACGGCATACACAGTGCCAACGGGCAATTTGTCGACAGCTGTCATGAACAAAA
This sequence comes from Weissella confusa, assembly GCA_041871065.1. Lineage (NCBI taxonomy): Bacteria > Bacillati > Bacillota > Bacilli > Lactobacillales > Lactobacillaceae > Weissella > Weissella confusa. Next base: position 1,117,388 of record CP168942.1, read on the forward strand.
GGAATGATAACCCTAAGGCAATGAGGGTTAGCCCCCATTCCCACCATTGGTTAGCGTGTTTTAGACCGACGACCCAGCCATCTTCAAACCCAATGGCTAGCACAATTTTTAACCAAGGATTCCTCAACATACGAGGTCCTCCCTTACTTTAATTCTGTTTAACTATTCCAGTATACCCAAAAGGTGTTAGAAAGTGTGCTAATCAGTCCGTATTAGATAGTTTTCCGTCGACAATTTTGTAGACATTATCGGCAAATTCACGAAGTCGGTCATCGTGCGTGACAATGACGACTGCTTTTTGTTCATCATGCGCAATGTTGGCAAAGAGCTGCCCAACTTCTTTGACACGAGCCGTATCTAATGCGGCGGTTGGCTCGTCGGCTAAAACGATTGCCGGGTTGGTATATAACGCACGAGCAATGGCTACTCGTTGCTGTTGGCCACCGGATAGTTCACCGGGGTATTTGTTTAAGAGTTTTTGGATGCCCAGCGTATCGATGATTTTGTCAAAATCAGCTGCGCTAAGGTTGTTGTCGGGTTTCACTTGCTTAACCAACTTAAATTGGTCCGCGACTGTTAAATATGGTACGAGATTATATGCCTGTAAGACAAAGCCAATTTGTTCCAACCGTGTTCTTTCAGCTTCTTTGGTACTTAAATCACTAATATCGCGTCCGTTCAATCGAACTGAACCTTCTGTCGGTGTCTGTAAGCCACCTAAAATCGTCAGCAAGGTACTTTTACCGGAACCTGAGGGTCCAATGATGAGTGACACCTGGCCGGCTTTAAATGATAAACTGACGTCTTCTAATGCTGTGACTAAATTGGTTTTCTGACCAAATTGTTTGGTGACATGTTCAAGTGATAGTTTTTCTTCACGCATTGTCCTAACCTCCAATCACTGATACGGGATCAATCTTGCTAATCACACGAATTGGAATAATCGCACCTAGTAGTCCGGTTACCATCAATCCGGCTGCAATAAGTCCCATTAATCCCCAATCAAATGCCATTGGGACACTATCCGGAATGCCAAATTCTGTTAATGCTGACAATACAGCACCGACGATGATGCCAGTCGCCATAATAAAGAACGTTTCAAACAACGTATTTTGGGCCAAGAAACGATTTGGAATTCCTTGGGCACGTAGAACAGCCAAGTTAGGCAATTTTTGAACCGTTAAAATATAGAGGAAGATGGTAATCACAATCAACGAAATGACAATCAGGAAACCAATCATTAGCCCAAACGTCGCTTTTTGTGGCGTATAACCTGGCAGTTTATTGATAAAGGCCTGATATGAATACGTCCTCAGGGTGTTATCGTCGACCGATTGAGACGTTTTTGAGGCAACCACGCTACCTTGGAATTGATCTGAAACGCCCTTAATGGCACGCCACTCCGCTAACTCACCATAAATAACAGGTGCTGTGTTATACGTGGCATTTTTGACATAACCCACAATTTTATATTTCGTGTCAGCTAGGCCGATTGAAACCTTGTCCCCAATACCAAAATTATCCTTATTAACTGAGTCAGCAACTACCACTTCATTGGCTGCCTTTGGTAAGTGCCCCTTTGTGAGTTGCAATTCTTTGGCGATGTACTCATCATTATTCATCCCCACGAATTGGGCTGATTCACGCTTGCCGTCAATTTTCATAATCACCGGTGTAATGCCCAGCGTCGCGGTTTTACGGTTGCTTAATTGACTCACCTGTTTCGTTGTGAGCAATGACTGTCCCGCATTACCGTTAGCATCCTTGGTCATCACAAATGACTTAGACTGCCAGCTGTCCACCGCAGCGGTGTTGGCTGTTGCTAGTCCGAGTGCCAAGGCACTTAAAATAAAAATCAGATAACTGATTAAGACGACGACCGTCAGAATTAACCCGTACCGTAGTTTTTCTTTTTTAATCTCTCTAATCGCTAAAAACATGCGTCCCTCCTGTACTTGTTGTCGCTTACTATACTTACACTACACAAGTATACAAATGCGGATTGACTAATATATCGGCAAAAGAAAAAGACTTCCCACTTGTACAAATGGAAAGTCTGATATCTAGCTTAATCGATATGTGTACGTGAATAACGGGCCATTGCTGTAAAGAGACCAGCCACGGCACCAACAACAATCATGGCGCCTTCGACAATGCGCTTGGTTGTGTTATGTGCCACCGTTGACATCTTGGCATCAAATGTCTTTGGTTGATCTGGCGTCGTCTCGATTGTTGCAAGTTGTTGCGATTGCGTACTTGCATCGTCACGAGTCGCACGAGCTGTTCGACTTGTCGTTGTTTGTGATGACTCAGCTGCTGATGATGCGACGCTTGATTCGGGTTGGCTGACTGATGATGCACTTGCAGCATTACTTGCAGCTGCCGTTGAACTGGCGGCTTGGCTTGTTTGTGGCGCATCAAATGCCGGATTATCAATTTCACGGCCATGACTAGCTAAATCGGCCTTTAGTGCTTCATAATCGTGAGCCTGACCACCTAAGCGACCATTTGACGGCGCCATCAATGTTGAAGCTGGATCATGATCCAACCCCAATGAGTGGCCTAACTCGTGCGTAATCACCGTCTGCAAATCAGATCCTTGCTCAGTGATACGTTGCTGATAAATGTCCGTTTCACCAGTTGGTGCAAAGGTCAACGCCAAATTAGGCGTGTTGTCACCGTCTGGCACAGGGACATACTTGATTGTAACTGAAGCGGCACTGGGGTCACTTGTGACACCAACCACGGTAGTCCCAGCTAGATTGTTCCAGTATGTCGCTGCGTTGGCTACCTGGTTTGGGTAGTCTGGCGAATAAGCCACAACCATGTTGCTACTGTTTAAATTACTGGTTGCCCATGTAACCGCATGAGCTGATGGTGTGTCTGCTAGCAGTGTAGCAGCAACTGCCACACCAAGCAGTCCCTTTGAAAAATTCATGATTCATATCCCTACTGTTTTATAACTCACAATCTAAATTACGCCTTACGTTTTGTAAGTTAAAGCCAATAGTTTTATGTAAGCGTTTTTGTTAACAAACTGAAAAGTCAATGTAAAAAACTCCCCGAGTTTGTTATCAGGGAGTCTTATAAGAAAATGCCATTACTTTGTTGCTAAGGCGCTTGAAACTTTGTGAAGAACCACCTTCACTTCTTGCTTCAAACGACCGCCTTGATTACTTGTTTTCGTTGGTTCAGGCAATGATTCGACACTGACGGTAGCTGCGGATGGCTTGACGGAAGTTGCATCACGCGTGACAGTTGCTGATCCTGCAATTTGACTGGCAGCCGTTTCAGCGACTTCTGTGGCCGTCGTCTCAGGTTGTTTTTGTTCGGAAGCAGACGTCGTTTCAGTTGACGAACTCTTTTCACTAACTGATGTCTCAGACGAAGCGGGGCTTGTTTGGCTAGATGACACCGATGCTGTCTTAGTTGCCTCGTAGGCGGGATTATCCAATTAACGGCCATGGCTCGCCAAGTCAGCCTTCAAAGCCTGATAATCATGTGCTTGACCACCTAATTGACCACCAGCCGGAGCCATCAACGTTGATCCGGCATCGTGATCCAAGCCCAACGAGTGACCTAGTTCGTGGGTAATGACCGTTTGCAAATCAACCCCTTGCGTCGCCACACGTGATGGATAAATATCAGTAATCCCATTTGGCGCGTACGTTAGCGCTACGTTTGGATCAGCGTCACCAGCTGGGGTATCCTTCTTTTCAATCGTGACGGTTGCGTCAGCTTGATTATTCGTTACGGCAACAACTGTTGTTCCCGCAAGGCTGTTCCAATACGCTGCTGCTGCAGTTTGCGCGGGATAATCGGCTGAATACGCGACAACTGTGTCTGATGCGTTTAGATTGCTGTATGCCCATGTGGCTGCGTTAGCGATGGTTGCATTGGCTAAAACTAGCGTTGCCAATACAACACTGGCTAATCCTTTAATAAACTTCATAATTTTTCACTCACCTTGTGTCTCTAATTTGGCGTCTGCGGTCGCCTTTTCGATCTCTCGCTTGACTAGCATAAAGGTTACGAAAGGTAAGCGAAACGAAATGGTTTTAAGAAAGCGTTTTCGTTACACAACTGTAAAAAAGCGCCTGCCACAAAATTATGGCAAGCGCTGATGATGATTTAATTTTCACGAGCTGTCATGTAGGCGCGACTCATTGGCAAGCCTTGACCGGCTGCCCCCTTTGTCATCAGGAATTGAATCACATCAATGTTACCTGATTCAAATGAAGCTGCACTACCTTGGAGATACAAATCCCAAGCGCGCGCAAAGGCTTCACCACGATTTGCAACCGTTTCATCGTAAACCGCGTGGTAATTCTCAGTCCAAGTTTCCAACGTCTTTTGGTAGTGACGACGTAATGGTTCGATATCGTCCAGTTGCATACCAGCTTCCATAATGTGCGTCACATTCTCAGCGATGTTTGGAATGTAACCACCTGGGAAGATGTACTTTTGAATAAATGGATCGACACCGGCGCCGTAGTGCTGGCCAGTAATGCCGTGAATCAACGCACGACCATTTGGTACGAGATAGTTAGCGACATCCTTAAAGTACTCACCGAGGTTTTCCTTACCGACGTGCTCGAACATCCCAACTGAGGTGATGTAATCAAAAGTCATATCCACATCACGGTAATCGCGTAACATGACATGGACCTTATCTTGTAGGCCTAGTTCTTGAATACGTTGGTTCGTAAAGGCGTATTGTTCTTCTGACAACGTTACCCCGTATGTTTCAAGGCCGTATTCTTGGGCGGCTGTGATAATCAAAGTTCCCCAGCCAGAACCGATATCCAATAGCTTCTTACCTGGTTCACTGTGCAACTTGTCTAAGATATGGTGAACCTTGGCCATCTGAGCCTCTTCCAATGTCATATCATCCTTTGGCCAGTATGCCGCAGAATAAGTCATTGACGGGTCCAACCACTCCTTATAGAAGTCGTTACCGATATCATAGTGACTGTGAATGTCTTCTTTAGATTCGTTCTTATCGTGGCCGTGGAGCATCTTCGTCAATGTGCCCTTGAACCCGCTTTGATCGGTCAAAAAACTACCAGATTGGCGGTAAGCGGAAGCAATCAATTCTTGAATGCTACCTTCGATTTCAATGCCGCGATTCATGTACGCCTCAGCGAGTGTCAATGTTGGCATCTTAGCTAAGGACTTCATGTTTGGTTTCTCGTTTAACTTGATGTGAATCTTTGGCAAACCGGCACCATAGTTTTCAGACTTGCCATCCCAATACGTCACCATAACGGGTACATCAAAAGCTTTAGATAAAAGCTTGCTAAATACTTGTTTCTCTAACATGTTATCCACCCTATCTCAATATTCTTACATAATAAAGTTTACACCCATTTTAAACGCCGGTAAAAATTAAGGGCCTGTAGACAGCTGTCTACAGGCCCTTTTAGTGACTTAATTTTTTACAATTCTGAAATAACAATCTTGTTGTCAACGAGGTCAGCTTGCAAGTTCTTAGCATCCAAGTGATCCAAGTAGAAGTCGGTCACATTGTCACGAATTTGTTGTTCGATGACACGACGCAATGGACGTGCTCCCATGGCCTCATCGTAACCTTCGTCAATCAACCAAGCCTTGGCTTCAGGCGTAACCGTCAAGACAATATCCTTCTTGGCCAATGTATCGTTAACATCATTCAACATCAAGTCGACAATTTGGTTCAAATCTTCCTTCGTCAAGTGTGAGAACTCTACAATAGCGTTGAAACGGTTCAAGAATTCTGGACGGAAGTATGGTGCCAACTTCTCCATCAATTCCTTATCCTTGGCATCGTCACCCATCAAAGCTTCGTTTCCAAAGCCGGCGTTTGATGTGGCGATCACAACGGTGTTCTTGAAGTTAACCGTGTTTCCTTGTCCGTCAGTCAAGCGACCGTCATCCATCACTTGCAACAACAACGTCAAAACTTGTGGGTTCGCCTTTTCAATCTCGTCTAGCAAGACGATAGCATATGGTTGGCGACGAACACGCTCAGTCAACGTGTTGCTGTTGTCATCGTATCCAACGTATCCAGCAGTTGCACCAATCAACTTAGAAACAGCCGTCAAATCTGAGTACTCTGACATGTCCAAACGGATAACGTGATCCTTTGAACCAAACATATCCAAAGCCAATTGCTTTGCCAACTCAGTCTTACCTGTTCCAGTAGGTCCAACGAACAAGAAGCTACCAATTGGACGGTTTCCTTCATCAAAGCCGGCACGGTTACGACGGATAGCACGTGATACGGCTTCAACGGCATCGTCTTGACCGATAACCTTACCGCGCAAACGCTCGTTAATACCCTTCAAACGTTCAATGTCTGAAGCACCCATTTGTGCAACCGGCACACCAGTCAAACGCTCAACTGACTCAGCCACGTCGTTAACCGTAGCCGTTACCTTCTTAGCTTCACCAGCGTCGTCGATTTGCTTTTGCAATTCGTCAATCTTAACCTTGTGTTGTGCAGCTGACTCGTAATCTTCCTTATCAGCAGCTAGTTGTTGTGCTTCACGTTCACGCTTGATTTGCTCTTCCAATGACACCACGTCAGTGACGGGGTTCTTAGCAGCCAAGTGAGCAGCCGTCATATCCAACAAGTCGATGGCCTTATCAGGCAAAGAACGTTGTGGAATGTATTGAATTGAGTAATCAACCGCTGCCTTCAAAACATTGTCAGGCAATTCAACGTTGTGGTGTTGGACATACAAGTCACGCAAACCAAGCAAGATGTTGAAAGCATCCTCTGGTGAAGGTGCGTTAACTGTGACTTCGTTGAAACGACGTGCCAAAGCAGCGTTCTTCAAAATCGTGTTACGGTACTCATCTTGTGTCGTTGCACCGATAACGGTGAACTCCCCACGACTCAAAGCCGGCTTCAAAATATCAGCCAAGCCCTTTGAACCTGAATCACCACCCATCGCACCTGTACCTAGGATTTGGTGAATCTCATCGAAGAAGATAATCACGTTACCGGCTTCCTTGACTTCCTTAATCAAGTTTTGCACGTTCTCTTCGAATGAACCACGGTATTGTGTACCAGCCTCGATGCTTGAAAGATCAATTGAGATAACTTCCTTGTTGCGAATTGAAGCAGGCACATCACCAGCAACAATTGCTTGTGCCAACCCTTCAACAACCGCAGTCTTACCAACTCCAGCGTCTCCAACAAGGACTGGGTTGTTCTTGGTACGACGGCTCAAGATTTCAGCCGTTTCTTGAATTTCCTTGTTACGACCGATAACTGGATCCAACAAACCTTCACGGGCCTCTTGCGTCAAGTTACGGCCAAGCTTTGCTAGAATGCCATCCTTCTTTGGTGCTTGTCCGTTTGGCTCGACTTCTGGTAAGTCTTGGTTAGCACTGTTAGGTAGTTGACCAGTACGACGGTATTCTGCGAATTCTTCAGGCGTTACCTCACGCCCGTTGATCAAATAACGAGAATTCTCTGAGTTGAAACCACCCATGCGTCCCATCATTTGGTTAAAGATATCATCCATGTTGTTAAAATCATTAAAGTTTGCCATTTTATTTACAATCCCCCAATATTCAATTGTTAAACTCGGTTGTAATGGGGAGGCCCCCACGGCCATCCCTCAACCTTGTAATCTAATTGTACAACTATTACAAAGCCATTGCAAGCATTTTCTAGCACTCTCTTTGTTAGAGTGCTAATTATTTTGGGTGTGCGCTGTGAAACCGCGTTATATAGGCATTTTAGCCACAAAAGTAAATTAAAAAAGCTGGTATTAACGTCGTTAAATCGTTAATACCAGCTTTTATTTTAAAACTTAAAGAATGATTTCTTCGGACGAGCGAACGAGAATCCCTCACCTAATGTTTCTTGTGTATCCATGACTGTCACGAATGCACGTGGATCAATATCATCAATAATCTTTCGCACGACGTTCATTTCTGACGGATCCACTACTGCGTAGACAACGCGTTGTTCATTGTGCGTAAAGCCACCTTCAGCGTGAAGCAACGACGTTCCACGTTCCAAATCTTGCATAATCGCATGCGAAATCTCTTCCGGCTTTGATGTGAAGATTAAAAATGCACGAGCTGCATAAGATCCCTTTTGGGTGAAGTTAACCATTTGTGCAAACACGAAGGCTGCGATAACGGTGTACATCATTTGAACGACGTCAATGTAAACCAATGAAGCCGTCAAAACCACGACATCCAGTGCGAATAGCGTGCGTCCCATGGGGATGTTTAACTTCTGTTCTAAGATACGGGCAATGACGTCCGTTCCACCAGTTGTCCCACCATAGCGATAAATTAACCCCGAACCTAATCCCCCAAACAATCCTGCTAGCAAAGCCGAAATCAGCAAATCATGCTGCAAGTCTAAATCGAATGGTATTAGTTGCCATAGCCACAACCAAAATGACAGACTGAAAATCCCGTATAACGTGTAAATCAATGCGCGCTTTCCGAGCATACGCAATCCGATTAAGAGCAATGGAATGTTCAAAAATAGCGTTGATAACGCAGGATTAATATTTAGCAACGCTTTAAAGATCAACGTAATACCTGTTACACCACCTTCGGCCAGGTGATTGGGAATATTCACGTTAACCAGCCCCCACGCATACATAGCCGTTCCAACTGTAAAAATTGCGAAGTCACGTAGTCGCACTTTTTCAATTAGACGTTCTGGCATAATGTTTTCTGCCATACGAATTGCCCCCAGTCCTAAAAGCTTAATATGTAAATCATATCACAAATTACAGTATGCCAGTCATTAAAAAAAGACATGTCCAAATTGAACATGTCTGATAGTACCAATATTTAACCGCGACCGCCTTGGAACTCGTTGTAAAGCGTGATTCCACCGTCGATATACAATGTCGTACCTGTAATGTATGAGGCTTCGTTAGAAATCAGCCACACAGCTGCGTTAGCGACATCAACTGGGTCACCGACCTTCTTCATTGGGATCATGCCCTCTGTGTCGGCACGAACCGCTGGATCAGCAAAACGTTGTGCGTTAATTGGCGTTTCCAAAGCCCCTGGTGAAATGGCGTTGATACGAATGCCACGTTCAGCATACTCAAGCGCCGTTGTCTTCGTAAACATCAAGACACCAGCCTTGGCCGTTGCGTATGAAGCATATGTAGGCCAAGGAATAATGTCGTGGATTGATGAGGTGTTTAGAATGTTTCCCTTTTTGTTGTGCTTCAAGAAGTGCTGCACCGCAATCTTGGTTCCCAAAAAGACACCATCCAAGTCAACGTGAAGGACACGTTGCCAATCTTCATAAGATGTTTCGTGCGTCGCTGATTGAATTTCAAAGCCAGCATTGTTAACCCAAACATCGATATCGCCAAAGGCTTCAATCGCCTTGTCGTAAATCGCTTGCACGCCGGCTTCTGTACCGACATCAGCGCGAATCCCCACTGCGCGTCCGCCTGATTGTTCAATCAGATAAATCAAACCATCAATCACCTTTTCGTCAGCGTTGATATAGTTAATCACCACGTTCATCGCTTCAGATCCCATGTGACGTGCAATCGCTTCACCAATACCAGAAGAACTACCAGTTACAACCGCTGTTTTCCCACGCAAATCAGGATAACGGGTTGAGTCTTTTGTATGATTAATTGTCATGCGTTCCACCCTCCGTACATATATTGTACATTAATGCACATAATAAAACATGAAAATTCTATTTTCGAGACATGAAAAAAACCAGTGAACCAAAAATGGTCACTGGTTTTTAAACCTAATTAACGCTTTTGCTTACCCGCGTTACGACCACCCTTTGATTCAGGGCGTGCGTTTTCACTGGCGTCATCTGTAATATCCTTACGTGCTTGTGCATCTTGTTGTGCTTGCGCAGCCTTCATCGCTTGTGCAAATGGACCAGTTGGTTCTGATTGCAACTTACCAGACAAGGCATCGTCAACAACATCCTTAACTTCGAATGTGTCCGCAACGTGTTGACGCAAACGTGGACGCCATACGATGATGATCAACGTTTGAATGATCATCACCAAGGCACCAACGAAGAAGTACAATGCGATACCGCCGTTGGTTACCCAAGTCATGAACAACATCATGATTGGCATAATCATCATCATTGATTGCATTTGCTTCTTTTGCTCAGCTGGTACACCTACCATTGACAAGTAAGCTTGCAAACCATAAACAACCGCTGTTGCAATGGCCAATACAGGTGATTGGTGCGCCAACTTGATACCGAAGAAGCTGGCGTTGACCAAATCTGGTGAGTTCTTAATGGCTGCGTACAACCCCATGAACACAGGCCATTGAATGATCAAAACCGTAAAGTTCATGCCACCTAGCAATGACACACCGTTCTCACGGTAGACAGCCATCATCGCTTGAGAAGCAAGCATCTTCTCTTCTTGCGTTTGGGCGTTCTTTTGCGCTTCTTGAATCTTTGTCATTTGTGGTTGCAACAAACGCATCTTTTCTTGTTGAATCGTTGCAGCGCGTTGTTGGTGCACCATAAATGGCAACAAAACCAAACGCACAACGAACGTCAAGATGATGATTGACCAACCAACTGCATTGGCACCACCAATCCAGTTTTCAGACATGTGCATGAAATTAGTCAATGGGCCTTCAAGGAAGTAACCGTGCCCCGTCACAAACAAAATGACCAACAGAATCAACAAAATTGGCGTTAAGCCTTTAATCTTCATGGAAATAACATCCTTATCTATCTCTTTTTTTAACGTATCTATTATAGCACACGGTTATTCTTTGCGAACTTACTTTACAAAAAAAACAACCATCAAAAACTTGATGGTTGTTTTAGTAAGCGGACGACGGGAATCGAACCCGCATTCCCAGCTTGGAAGGCTGGAGCACTAGCCATTGTACTACATCCGCATATTTAACTACGTTGCCTCAACAACATAGTTAATAATACAGGTAAAACGTTGTAACGTCAACCCTTTATTTCATCATTAAACTGACAAAACGATACTTTTCTGCGCGGTTATCGCTTAAAAATGTATTCAAATCCTTGAAATCAGCGAATATCTGCGTAATGTAGTTATCTTTGCGACTTGCTGGCATGACGCCGTACCATTGGAGATCAGTCATCTTGTCATAACGAGTATTGTCCATAAAAATACCGGTCACTGGGACAACGGAAAATGAAAAATCAGGGTATTGCGTTGCTGTTCGATGAGCAATGCCTTCCGCGTCAGATTCGGTTGTTGCAGCCGTTAATAACGTATCGACATCTTCGCCGACCATACGAACGGCATACCAACTATGCTCGTCACTCGTCAACTCATCAATAGGTTGATAGTCTTCTTCATCTGGCAACATCAGGTTTACTCCTTTCTGATTACAACTTACCAGTCAAGAACTGTGCTTCACCGTAACCAAAGCTCCAGTCCTCATCGGTATTAACAACTAGGTTAATCATCACATCTTCTTTGCGAAGACCGGTCTTATCGTGCAACTCCGAAACTAGGTTGTTATAGAAGTTAACCTTTTGTTCCGTTGTGCGCGGACGAGTCACCAAACTGAAAACAAGCACCTTATCCGTGCGTTCGATTCCTAGACCAGTGTCCAAAATTTGCATCTCGTAAGGCTCGTGTTGCGTCACGATTTGGTAACGATCACCATCTGGTGCGCCAAATGCAGCGAGCATCACTTCATATGAAATGTCCAAAATTTGCTTGATTTCTTCAGGCGTACGCCCCTTAATCATATCGATATTCATCTTTGGCATATTACTTGCCTCCTTAGTTGTAATATAGGTTACTCCCGCGTTTGAATTTGAGCAAGAAAAAACGTGCCTTTGCAGACACGTTTTTTAAATCATTATTATAACTTACCGTGCTTCTTCTCACCCAACGTGAACAATACCCACGCTAGCACACCGAAGAAAATCGGACCGACAACCGTCCAAATACCGCTGAACCAATCTCCCGTTTGGAATGGAGAGATAATCGTCAACAAGATTGAAACAATCGTCAAAGCTTCAACAAGGATTGTGATAATCCAAGTAATTGTTGGGTTCTTGTAGAAGACGAATGGACGCTCAACGTCGTTCAAACGCTTAAACAATGGGAACGCAGCAACCAAGAAGACGTAAGGCAACGTTGATGATACATTACCCATGTTCGTCAAAACAAGGTATAGTTGCTCAGCACTCTTACCACCAAATGAAATCAAGATAACCAAAACTGAGACCAAGATGGCTTGTGACCAAACGGCAACAGCAGGCACGTCATGTTCATTCAAAGCAATGAACTTCTTTGGCCAAACTTCCTTTGGTGATCCCAAAATGAATGACTTCAATGGTGCATATGTCAAAACAAAGAATGATCCAACATAAGCGAAGAACATTGAAATACCAGCGAATCGGGCGAAAATTGAACCCAAAATCAAGCCGGCGCTGTGAGTCATACCGAAGGCATCACCCAATTGCACCCCAAGGTTGTTCATCAACACATACGTGATGTTTCCAAGGTTAGCTGACTTATCAGCTGACAATGATGTCCAGTTGGTTGACGCACCCCAAAGCAAAATTGAGATAGCGTAGCCCAAACCAATAATGGTTGTGGCAATCAAAGCGGCCTTTGGATACGTCTTTTCAGCGTTATCAACGTCTTCCATGATACCGCCCATTTGTTCCAAACCAGCGTAAGCAAAGATAGCATACAACGCGAATGAAATCATTTGACCAATCGTTTGATAATCAGGGCTACCTGAGATAAAGAATGATCGCAACTTCAATGGCTCAGCGAAGTGACCACCGTGACCAATCAACACCGCGATTGAAGCCAACAATAGAATGACGTTCAACGCCATAACGAACATACCACCCAAAGCAGAAATTCGTGAGATTGACTTAACACCACGGGTTACAAAGTATGCAACAACCAAGATGAACAAAACGGCCAAAACACCAACCGTTTGACCACCGTTCAAACCGAACAATGACCATGTTGTTGTCATATCTTTACCGAAAATCAAAGTTGAGAGCGGAATCCACACCTTTTGTGAAACGGAAATCATCCAAATCACCCATGATGCCAATCCGATGAAAGTTGCAATAAAAGCAACCTTCTTACCCAATGAACGCTCCATCCATGAGTAAATACCACCCTTAGCGTCCTTAAATGATGCACCGAATTCGGCATACATCATTGAAGTTGGTAGGAAGAACAACAAGGCACCCAAAACATACCAAATAATTGCTGCATAACCCATACGCTCAAAGGCCACAGGCCCATTGGCGAAACCAAAAATGGTGGTAAACATCATCATGATTAACGCGCCAAGACCGATTTTCTTCTTATCCATAAGAATAACCCCTTGAAAAATTCATATTTAATTTACGAAAATATCATAAATATACATGCAACTAGTTTACGCTTGTTTAAGGCACGTGGCAATTCAATGGCCTAAATCAAACCGTTTTCTAACCTGATTAAAACCCAATTCTCACATTGTCACCAATGAAACATTAAGATGACATCAAAAGCCTTATAAAGACTTGACTGTTTTTTATATGTGTGAAAATAGAAACATTAGTAAAAGATTGAATTGAGGGAATTTCATGGCTGTCACGGTTTATTCATTTTCTCACCGCACTTCAGCGTTGAATGCGTTGAAGTCAGTCGAGAGCTTTTTCGAACGTAACAACTTAGACTACGAGCTAGTACAGTTGAAGGACTCATCATCCCTCCCTGTTTCAGTGCCAACGATGCGTGCAATTTGCGCAGCTGAGGATCCTGAAGCAACCATTTTCAAGAATCCACGCGGTATGTCAATTGACGATTGGACAATCAATGATGTCATTGCAAGTCCAAACAAGTCTTTGAAGTCACCTCTAACAGTTGAGACCAACGAAGCTGGCGAGGTTGTCCATGTTATGGCTGGTATTAATGAAGATATGTTGGGATTGTTTATTCCACGCGATCGTCGTAAGAACGAGTTGCAAGCTCTTTTGCAACGTTCTGCTGAGTTGGACGAAGAAGAAAATTAATTCAAAGAAAAAGACGAGTTCGTATAAAGCGAACTCGTCTTTTTTCGTATCCATGGTTAAGAATTAAACTTATTGACGATTGACTCGATGTCTTTAATCACAAGTGACATCGTGCCATCTGGGTTATTCACAAATTCAACCTTGCTGCGGTCTTGGTAAATATCCATCGGAATCGCAATCTCGATACCAGAGTCCAACTTAAAACGTTGGAGCCGGTATTTCTTCTCGACACGCTCAACGTTAGGCACGTCGATTTCAGTATCAAGCTCCTTGTCCGCAATCACTTCGTTATACGCCTGTTTGGCTGAAATATTACCTTTGAAAACAGCTTCTGCGATATCAGCAGTATTGATTTGACCACCATCTGAGACTGACTCAAAAATGGCACTTTGTGTTGCTGCCATCGCTTCGTGTTCAGGCACGTCAAATTTATCAGCAACGGTCTTAACCGCGCGCTTAATTGTCTTGATATTATCCTTGGTAGACTCTTCTGGCTTAATCTCCAAGAAACGCTCTGAGAAGTAATTGATGCGGTGTCCATCAATTAAATATTGCTTCTCGACTAGCATATAAGCGCCAGTCATCAAATTAACAATGATTCCCTCATCAGCCTTTTGATTTGCACCTGGCAACACAGCTTGATTCAAGACCAAGTTGTTCACCAATTGATCATCGCGATAATCCACAATGTGTGCATAGCGTGGTGCAAAGTTTAGCTTGATCAATCCAAAGAAATCATCTGTTCCCTCTGCAAACTCAAAGCTCAACAAATCGCCTGCTGGCACCGCCTCACTAGCAGCGATTGTGTCAAACAGTTTTTCGGCTAGTTGGGTTGTCTTTTCAGCAAACGATAACCCATTATTGTCGTCGATGGTCTGAGCCAAGTAATCTTCACCTGTTAACGTGCCAGGCTTAAAGTCGCCGGTTTGAAACTTCATAATAATCTTCTCTAGATAATCATGGAGTCCTGGTTGGGTCAAATCAATTTCAGCTTGAGATGCAATTAGATTGCCTGCATCTTTATCCAAAATGTGCAAAATAACGTGTTTTAAAATCATAATCTTTATCTCTCGTTTTATATATTAAAAAAGTTGTGGCCAACTGAATTGGCCACAACTTTTAGTGTACTATTTTTCTGGCTTAATAGGCAATGTAATTCGGAAGATTGATCCTTGTCCAATGGCGGATTCTAGTTCAATCTTACCGCCATAACCCTCGACTAGCTTTTGGGCAATACTCAAACCGAGACCATTACCACCTTGCTTACGAGAACGTGCCTTATCGACGCGATAGAAGCGGTCGAAGACACGCGCAGCATCTTCTGGTGAAATACCTTCACCAAAGTCTTGCACGGCCAGTTGTACGAAGTTACCTGAACGTGACGCAGCAAAATGAATCTCCTTACGGTCTTGGCTGTACTTCACAGCGTTATCCGACAAGATAATTAAAATTTGCTCCAAGTGATCACGATTCATATTAACAATCGTTGGTCCCTTCAAGTCATCATCCAAGCCAAATGTGAAGTCTGGGTGAATCATCTTGAAGTTCGTGTAAATGGCATTAATCATGTCCTTTACGTCCGTATCACCATCACGGAATGTCAATTCGACTTGATCAGCACGCGTCAAATCAAGCATTTCAGAAACTAAGCCTTCCATACGACGCATTTCTTGTAATGATGCCTCAATTGACTCAGCCAAGATCTTAGGATCATCCTTACCCCAACGATTCAATAACTCCATGTGGCCCTTAACAATAGCCACTGGCGTACGCAATTCGTGCGAAACATCTTCAACGAATTGGTGTTGTTGCAAAATGAAACGTTGCATACGATCCAGCATGTCGTTCAACAAATCTGACAAGTCCGTTAATTCATCAGGACGACGGTCTTCATGTTGGACACGAGCTTGTGATTGTGGGTCGGCTTGCATTTCGTCAACAACCTTTTTGATGTTGTTGACTGGACGAAGTAGGTAATCTGATAGCCAGTAGCCCCACAATGCCAACAAGAACAAGCCCAGACCAATCAAAATCATGATGATCAGGTACACACGGTTAAAAGTTTTATGATAAGACGTCAGATGATTTTCAATCACGACATAACCAATCAGGTGGTTATTCGAGTTGCGCAATTCCTGACGACCGACCAACACAGAACTCCCATTAACACGTTCCGTTTTCACACTCAGATCGGAAACGCGTTGGAATGGCACACCAGCACCACCAATCGGATAAACCTGGCGACCATTTGTGTTATAAACCATCACAGTGTAATCCTGACGCGTGATTTGTTGCATAACCGGGTCGTTAACAACCTTGTTCAGGTCATTTGACTTTGGTCGCAACATGGCATCAACATCAGCTGGTGATAACTTCTTTTCATCTAGATTTTGCAGACGCGTTGTGACGACCTGTAGTGATGTCGCCACTTGTTGACGCTCGGTTTTCAGCATTTGTGATGAAAAAGCCTGCACAACAAACCAAGCAAAGATTATAAATATCAAAAAAACACCGGCTGCGGAACCAAGTGCCCACTTCCATTTAAGTGAGAGTCCCTTGCGTTGCGGTGTTTCAGTGATAATGGATGCATTGTCCATTAGTCGCCCCCAAAATTACTGACGCATAACGTATCCAGTACCGCGAACGGTTTGGATGTATGATGCGCGTGAGTCTGGTTGATCAATCTTATTACGTAAGTAACGAATATAAACATCGACAACATTGGTTTCGATTTGTGAGTCGTAACCCCAAACCTTCTTCAATAGTTCCTCACGAGATTGGACAACGTTAATGTTTTCCATCAAGATCAACAACAATTCGTACTCACGCTTCGTCAAATTAATGATTTCATTACCACGGCGGGCAATTCGGTTTTCCTTTTCAACCGTCAAGTCACGGTAACGGACAACACTTTGGTGCGTGCTGTGCTCTTCGGTTTCGATATTAATACGACGCAACAAAGCACGGACACGGGCCAACAATTCTTCAATGGCAAATGGCTTTACCACGTAATCATCAGCCCCGTAATCTAGCCCTGAAACACGATCAATAACCGAATCACGAGCCGTCATCATGATGATTGGTGTGTTCTTAACTTCGCGCAAACGACGTGCCACTTCCAACCCACTTAGTTCTGGCAACATCAAGTCCAACAAAATCAAATCGTAATCGTTGTCCAATGCAGCTTGTAATCCACCACGACCGTTGTCTTCTACGTGCGTTTCATAACCTTCGTGTTGCAACTCTAGTTCAACAAAACGCGCCAAATTTACTTCATCTTCAATAACAAGGACACTACTCATGTGCGATACCTCATCTTACTTTCTACAGGATACGGTCACTCCCCTGAAGTCATGACATATTAAAATTAGCATAACATGGTTTTCTAATAATTCCTAGTCTTTTGCCATTCTGACGGCTATTTGGACTCTGAAGGTGTATTAGATTTCCGGTTATGTTGATAAACAAAAATTGCTAATGTGATTGGCAGCACCAAAATGACACCTAAAATGGCATACAACAAGGATAGCATTGACGACGTGAATAATTTCGCATTCATGATTTCGCCAATCGTGTAATGCAACTTGCCAAACCAAATCGCCAAGCTCAAAAAGTCGGCCATAAAGCCAAACAAGACGGTATTAACAGCCGTTCCGATAATTTGTTGACCTAGCTTTTGACCGGCACCAATTAACTGGCTGGTCTTCATATCCGGTTGATCATGACGCAATTCACCTACGCCAGCGGCAATCGCAATCGCTGCTTCGGCAATTGCCCCAAGTGTGGCAAGCAAAGCAGCCACAATCCCTAGTGTGACGAAATTAACATTAATGCCTAATGATAATCCTTCGAGTTCTTCTGAGTTTTCTTCAGCGAACCCTTGCGCCATTGCCAGATGCTCTGCCGGCAGAATTAGCAAAATCAAAGCAATCATGACAATAAAACTTGCAATCAAGGCGATTGACGTTGTTTCTTCATCAGCACCAGCACTCAGGATGGTGATTGTTAACAAAAAGGCACCACCCACAAGCAAAACAGCCATGGCGTTGAATTGGAAGTTAATCAGCATAATCATGACAATCATAATACCGAAATTAACCCACAAACTGGCAAAAGCACCAATGCCTTTACCGCCACCAATCGCGACCATTAAGACAAGTAAAATAATGGCTAAAATCATGGTTACTGTCATCTTGGCACCTCCGTCTTAACGCGGGTGAACTTACGAACCAGCAACACCCACATGATGCCGGCCGGAACCGTTAGCACAATCCCAATGGCACTAATCAATGTTTGAACGAGTCCTAGTGACATATTCATCATGTACGTAAATCCCCAATCATTACCGTTACGCAAGTACAAAACGGCCATTGGAATTTGCTCAGCAATGAAAATCAAGAACAATGTATTACTTAAGGCACCGAAAATTTCTTGGCCAACGTGACGACCAGATTGAATAATTTCACGAATCGTAATATTAGGACGCTCACGTTCCAAACTAAACAATGTCGCAATCATATCAGTTGCTTCGTCCATGACGGCGCCCAAAACACCAACCAAGGTCATTGCCATGAACAATGGCTGTGGTAGCTGCGTAATAAACGACATGAGTTCAAAGTGTAACCCGTGATTGTTAGTCATCTTAAAGACAATCGACGCAATTATCATCGCCAATGCCGTCGCTGTCAGAACAGTGGCGAACACGACCCAGGTTTGTCGTTGGCGGAATCCCATCACTAAGCCAAGCGTAATTGCCGAGGCTAACACACTAAATAGCATGAATAAACCAAGAATATTACCGTTGGTCGTGTGTAAATCTAATGAAACCGTGCCAATAAAGAGCACAACATTCACAGCCAGAGAAATGACAGTCAGACGGCCAGCATGCCCCATCGAAATAATCAAAATACCAAGGACCGCAATCATAATCGGCACCCAAACGGTATCCCGTTTCATGGTTTGCACAGTCCAAGTTTGATGATCCGCGCGATTCAAGAAAATTTGATTACCAACCTTAAATGGTTGTTCAATCGCCATTGCGGCGTCTGATGTGTTCTTCACCGTGATGGTTTTACCGGCTTGGCTGGTGTTCAACAATTTGACACGTAAAGACTGCGTGGTCTCTTTCACATCATTATTATACTGATCAGTCAATCGGTTAGTTTGTAGCACCTTAACCTGCGTCACTTGGCCCAGTGGCGTACGATACCAACTGGCATTGTGGCGCAAAACAACCACGCTTGCTACGACCAGTAAAATCAATACAAGCCAAGGCCACCAACGTTTCTTTTCTGTGTACTGCTTCATTAATCAAATACCCGACGATTGTCGCCAGCCATTTGAATTTCTTTGGCCAAGAAATGAATACGTTGCATTAGACGTTCCGCCTTAACTGGCTCAGCGCCACTCTTGGTAACCGTGAAATGCTCCTTTTCTAGCTGGTCCATTGAGAAGTTTGACGTGAAGAACGTTGGTAACTCATTTTGCATACGATATTCGAGGATAACACCCAAAATATCATCACGAATCCAAGCCGTAATTGACTCAGCCCCGATATCATCAAGCACCAAAATGGGCACACGCTTAATGGCATTAATCTTATCTTGTGGGTTTTCCTTTGAATCGATTGACCCACGCATTTCGACAGCAAAGCTTGGGAAGTGTACCAACGTTACCGGAATGCCTTCTTGCGCCAGCTCATTAGCCATCGCACCCATCAAATGGGTCTTACCAATGCCGTATGAACCATGAATATACAAGCCACGGTGATAAGCCTTGGGGTCAGCAATATACTCGCTGACAAAGTTAATAACCGCTGTTAAAGCAGCTAAACGATCGCGGTCATCCTCAGAAAAGTCGTCTAGACGTGCACGTTCGATTAACTTTGGCATCCCGATTGATTGCACCAGGTTAGCTTGCATCTGCAAACGTTGCGCAGCCAAGGTGGCTTCGTCTGGTTGATAAACAATCACAATGCGATTTTCGGCAACTTCCAGCATTGGCTTATAACCACGGTGAACGACTGGCTTGCCAGCCGCGGCATTTTTAACTTGTGTGTAGAATTCATACAAGACTGCAAAATCGCGGTTTACAATGTCACGGGTTAGCACATCTTTGTTTTGATCGAAGAATGCTTTGATGCCGTGTTCAGCAAAAACCTCTTTTTGAATTGCTGCATAACGCGCATGTAAGTTCTTCTTATTCATGAATTGATCGAGCGCTTGCCCAACATCCATGGGATTATCCGAATCAGTTTGTCGATTCAGACGAAATGTTTCCTCAGCCATAGTTAATTCTCCTTGTTAGTCTGTTGTCGACGAGCGCGGAGTTGCGCCAGTTGATCCTTCGCAGCCTGGGCCGCCTCTTCAGAAACAGTTGAAGCTGTCTGGTTTTCCCAGTCGGGACGCGTTTCCTTAACCTGCGTTGGGCGTTGCCACTGACGACCATTCGATCGGCCAGCAACTTGTTTTTCCTGCTTTGTTTGACGCGACTTGGCACGACGTTGCAAGTATTCAAGCGCACCGACGGCGGTTGTGACCTTTGCTTGCGCCCAATCGTTAACAATCGTTTGCAACAAAGCCTTGTTAAGGGTCGCCTTTTTTTCAACAACTGTTAATTCATAAAGCATGACATTCAACACTTCTGGGGCGACTTTATCTAGCTGTGCAATGTCTTCTAACGCCTTAATTTCTACATCCGTTACAAACCCGCCACTCACTTCACGCAAGTTTTTCAAGAATACAAGTGGTGCCGTGTTCTTAGCCGATTGAATAATGGCTTCAGCTGGACTTTTAACGTCTGTATTCTGTGTCGTCTGGGTTTCTACCGGTTTGTTGGCAACTGCTTCAGTCGGATGACGTTGTTCAGATTGATAACTCTTCTTAAGAGTCGATCGAATAGCATCCATGTCAATGCCATTGTCAGGTGTAATAGTCGCTTGAATGACGCGGACCAAATCAACATCGCCCAGGCCATACAAGTTTTTAACGATGGTCAAATCCGCTTCATGCTTGCGAATAGCTGACGCAGAGACGCCAAATGTGCGTAGCATGTCAATTAGCAAAGCGACGTCAACTGGTTTAGCTGACTGGTGAAGTTCCTTTTGCAGGTCACTCTTCGCGTCATCATTGCTCAATGGTGCTTCTGGTAACTTTTCAAATGACACATTACCCATCATGTCAAAGAAGGTCGTCGAGACGTTCACACCTGGAATCGTTGCGTCCTTTGGCTTAATATCGTCTACCAATTGTTGGAAAAGTTCATCGCCCAAATAATGCGCAAGCAAACTAGACAACATCGTATCCGCCAAAAAGGCCTTCATGGTCATTGGTGGGAAAAGACGATACACCCATTGCGATCCGAAACTCGTGTCTTGGCGATAGGTCTTAATCAGGCCCATGCCTTCTAGGTTTTGACGTGCTGACAGAAAATCGTGTTGGCTGATTGCTAATTGATCGAGTAAGTCGACGTGTAGATTCTGAGCGTCAGGTGTTTCACCCATCATCGCCCATGCTAAATACAGCGTAAATGCATCACGCCCAATAATGGGCAAGTAAACCTTAGTTAGTGACTGAACAGCCCCAAGGTTAATTGGTTCGTCATACATCAGCCGATAATGCTGACGAATTGAAAACTCAGCCATGTCGGCCTCCTTGTTAATTTAGTGTGGTAATTGCGCCAACACGGCATCGACTTGTTCGTAGGTTTCAGCGATCGTCCCGGAATTGTCGATGACATAGTCGGCTAATTGTTCTTTCTCAGCCATTGGCATTTGAGAATTCATGCGCTTGCGGGCGTCTTCAGCCGATAATTGGTTGCGAGCCATCAGACGTTCTTGTTGTACATCAGCTGGAACCGTAACAACCATAACTGCATCAGCTCCGGCTGCGTTATTGCCTTCTAACAACAACGGAATGTCCAAAACAATTAACGGTACGCCCGCCTTTGCATACGCATCAGCCTGTGCCCGCATACTTGCTTGGACACGGGGGTGTGTAAATTGGTTTAGTTTTGCTAATTTCTCTGGGTTACCAAAGACAACAGCTCCCAACGCTTTGCGGTTAAGCGATCCGTCAGGTAACAGCATCTCATCCCCAAATTCCGCCACAATATCCGCTAAGGCCGGTTGACCTGGTTCAACAACTTCGCGAGCGACGACGTCAGCATCAAGCACCGGAATCCCCAGTTCTTTAAAGTGATTAGATACGGTTGACTTACCGGTAGCAATACCCCCAGTTAATCCCAATTTAAACATGTTTTTAATCCTTTTCTACTTGGCAAACAGGGCAATAAGTTGTCCCGCGTTGTGCAACTTTCATCTTCTCAAGTGGGTGTCCACAACGAAGACACGGTTCACCAACACGTCCATAAACTTGCAACTCATTTTGGAACTCACCTGCTTCACCGAAGGCCGTCGTAAAACTGTGCACGGTTGTACCGTGGTGTTCAGTGGCACGAGCAATTTCATGAATGATATTCTCACGCAAGCGGGCTAGTTCGTCTTCGGTTAGCTTGTTCGCGGCTGTTAACGGGTGAATCTGTGATTGCCACAGCGTTTCATCGACGTAAATATTACCTAACCCCGCAATATGGCTTTGATCAAGCAAAAATGGCTTGACGTGCATACGTGACTTGCCAAATTCACTAATCATATAAGCCAACGATAAATCCTGCTCAGTTGGTTCTGGACCAATTTTAGCCAATCCAGCAACTTGTAGCGCTTCAGCATCTGGTACAAGGTTCATACGACCGAACTTACGTGTATCTCGGTAAAACAAATCAATTCCCTCATCAAGATGGAATGTCACTAGGTCGTGCTTACCAGGCTCGGTACCCGCTGGCACGGTATAGTAGGCACCTTCCATACGCAAATGCGACACCATGGTTAAGCCACCAGAAAAACGGAATAGCAGATATTTACCACGACGATCCACTTTATCGATTGTACGGCCAACTAATTCGGCATCGAATTCTTCTGGTGCCATACCGCCGATTGTCTTTTCCCAGCGTACCTCTGTACCCAGTACTTTACGTCCTACTACTAGTCGTGTAAGGCCACGACGAACCGTTTCAACTTCAGGAAGCTCTGGCATGATTCCCCGCCTTTCCGACCGTATATTTTACAGACGGTCATGTGTCATTTATCTTATTTAGTTTACCATTTTTAACAGGCGACGGTTAGATATAAAATACAATCTTATCGACATAAAAGACCCAGCAAAATGAATTGTTGGGTCTTCAAAATATCTATTACTTTGCGTCGTACCAGCTCTTGCCTTCGTGACTGGCAACTGATAGTGGCACATCCAACTTAACAGCTGAATCCATGATGCGTGGCACAAGTTCATGCAACGCTTCAATTTCGCTGGCTGGTGCCTCAAAAATCAATTCGTCGTGTACCTGAAGTAGCATCTTCGCTTGCAAACCTGCATCCGCAATCGCTTGTTGCATGTTAATCATCGCAATTTTGATGATGTCAGCGGCTGAACCTTGAATTGGTGAATTCATCGCCGTACGCTCCGCAAAGCTACGGGCGTTAAAGTTCTTCGCCTTAATATCAGGCAAGTAACGACGACGGTGCGCAATCGTTTCCACATAGCCCTTTTCACGCGCTGACGCAATAATGTCTTCTGACCATTGCTTAACACCTGGGTATTGTTCAAAGTACGTGTCGATGATTTGCTTGGCTTGCTTTCGTGACACACCAATGTTCTTGGCCAAACCAAAGTCAGAGATACCATACACAATACCGAAGTTCACGGCCTTTGCTTGACGACGGATGTTGCCATCAACCGTTTCTTCTGGCGCTAGACCAAAGATACGGCGTGCTGTGGCCGCGTGAATGTCCTCGCCATTAATAAATGCTTCTTGCAAGTGTTTGTCACCAGTTATGTGTGCCAAAACACGCAACTCAATTTGTGAGTAGTCAGCACTGAAAATCATCCAGTCTTCTTGTCGTGGAATGAAGGCCTTGCGAATGCGGCGACCTTCTTCAATGCGTACTGGGATGTTTTGCAAGTTTGGCTCAACTGATGACAAACGACCAGTCTGCGTCAATGTTTGCAAGTAACGCGTGTGCACCTTTGAATCAGAACCGTGAATCACACGCAACAATCCTTCGACGTACGTTGATTGAATCTTCGCAATCTGGCGGTATTCCAAAATTGACGCAACCAGAGGGACATCCCCCATTTGCTCCAAAACTTCAACACTGGTTGAGTAACCAGTCTTAGTCTTCTTAATTGGCGTGTAACCCATTTCCTCGAACAAGATAACCCCTAATTGCTTAGGAGATTGAATGTTGAATTCGTGGCCCGCTTGTTGATAAATCGTTTGTTCAAGTTCTGATAAACGCTCCGTCAACTTGCTGCGCATTTCGAGCAACGTGTTGGCATCCACTGTAATACCGGTTGCCTCCATGTCAGCTAGCACATACGTCAACGGCAATTCGATTTCTTCGTACAAATTCGTTTGTTCGTGGTCGGCTAGTTTCTTGATCAGTGGCGTCTTCAAGTATTGAATAGCCATCGCCTTGCGACCAAGGTGCTCAAAAAGATCTTCATCGGCTTCAGGAATGGCAAACTTGGCCCCCTTGCCGTAAACCTCTTCGTCAGTACGAACCGCATAGTAGCCGTTTTCGTGGGCTAATGCGCCTAAATCGTTGTTATTGTCGTTCGTGTCTAGCAAGTACGCAACCAACAACAAATCGAAGTCAACCGCTGGGAATGTCACACCAAGACGACGCAACGCCACGATAGTCTCCTTGGCGTTAAAGACATTTTTCTTAATCGCTGGGTCTTGTAGCATCTTGTTAACGGGAGTGCCTTGTACCAGCAACTCAATGTCACGACTCACAAAGTATCCGTGCTCATTATTACCAATTGCAAACCCGACTGGTGCGGCTGTGTGGTAATTATCACCATCTAGTTCAAGATAAAAACTAACCTCATCACCAAGCTGTTCAATGTGCGTCAAGTTTGTGGCGGTCAACTCACGAACTTCCAAAGGCGTATTGCTCAAATCATGAACTGGTTCACCGTTTTCATCAGCCTCATTGTGCAGTGGCGCAGGGATGGTGTGTCCTTGATTAGCCAACTTCACCAATTGTGCCTTGAAATCTAAATGTTGATAGAACGGAATAATGGCGTCGTAATCTGGCCCTTGATAAGCCAAATCAGTCAACGTGTAATCAACCGGTGCATTCGTGCGAATCGTTGCCAAGTCACGTGACAACAACGCATCTTCCTTACCAGCAACCAACTTTTCCTTTTGCTTAGAAGCTTTCATTTCATCAATGCGCTCATACATCTCAGGAATGGTGTGGTATTCCTTCATCAACTTGATTGCTGTCTTAGGACCGATGCCAGCAACACCGGGATAATTATCACTCGTATCGCCTTGGAGTCCCTTAACTTCAACGATTTGCGCTGCAGTCAAACCGTCGTAGACTTCTGCAACCATCGCTGGTGTGTAGTGATCCATTTCGGTGATACCCTTCTTAGTCACCCAAACAGACACATCGTCGGTCACCAATTGCGTCATATCACGGTCTCCCGTCACAATTGTTACCGCGTAACCGGCGGCTTCTCCCATACGAGCAGTGGTTCCGATAATATCATCAGCCTCATAGCCAGGTAGCTCGTATGACTTGATTCCGTGCAATTCAACCATCTTACGCAGTGGTTCGAATTGTTCGACCAATTCTTGTGGCGTCTTGTCTCGGTTTCCCTTATAGTTGTCAAACTTTCCTGTACGGAACGTCGTCTTACCAGCATCCCAAGCAACCAATGCCAAATCAGGCTTAAATGGATCAACAATCCCGTCCAACAGGTTGTTAAAGCCTACTAGCGCGTTCGTGTGTAGTCCTTCGTGATTTACAAAACGGTCAACTTGGTTAATCAGCGCATAAAATGCACGAAAAGCCAGTGAGTTACCATCAATCAATAGTAATGTTGGTTTTGCCATGTTTATCTCATTTCCGGGTGACGTGTCACCCACCGTAGTCATATCTTTAGTGTAACAGAAAAGCGCCTCGCAAGTAACGAGACGCTTTAATATTTATGGGTTTAATCGCGTGATCCACCGAATGCAGTGAACAATTGAATCATGTAGATGAACAAGTTAATGAAGTCCATGTATAGTGACAACGCACCTGAAACGGCCATTCCTTGTTCCATGTCTGCATCACCAGCAAATTGCATGTACATTGCCTTCAAACGGTTCATGTCGTATGCCGTAAACAATGCAAAGACAATCACACCAACAACTGACAAGAACATGTACACAATGCTGTTGAAGAAGAACAAGTTGATGATGCCTCCGATAATCAAGGCAATCAATGAACCAAACAAGATAGATGACATTGACGCCATTGACTTCTTAGTCGTGACACCGTACAAAGCCATACCAGCAAACAAGAATGCCGTCGTCAAGAATGCCGTTGCTAACGTTCCAATTGGCGTTACCATACCGATGACCGTGAACATCAATCCGTTCAACACGGCGAATCCCATCAACATACCAAATGCTTGCGCTGGGCTTTGATAAACACGCTTACCAAACAAGTAAACGAAGCCAAACACAACGCCAATCATGATGATTGATGAAATTGGGCTGCTGAAGATCGTTGCGATTTGGCGCGCAAACATTGTAATGCCCAAGTATGCCGTAACTGCAGTTACCAACAATGCCAAGGCCATGTATGTGTAGACCTTCTTAAAGAAACTGTTCAAGCCTTGCATATCTGGGTTAACCAGACGTGGCTCTTGTTGTTCAAATCCAAAATTATCCATATTATTAATACCTCTTTCGTTGTCCGAAGACAATGTTTTGGTTAACTACCCCAATGTGTATATTATAACAAAAACCTTAACTGAAACTCTATGGTTCAGTTAAGGTTTTTAATCGTTTTTTTACTGTAGGTTTGATTGCGTGTTCGCTAGAATCTTCTCAAACGCAAACTCCGTGTTTTGCAAATCACCAGCACCCATGAAGATAAAGACACCTTCTTCGTGGTCCAACAATGGTGCGACGTCAGTTGGTGATACAATGCCACCAAACTTTGAAATCTTAGCACCCAAATCTGATGATGAAATATCACCAGCAGCTTCACGTGCTGAAGCAAAGATTTCTGTCAAATACACCTTGTCAGCCAATTCAAGTGACTTTGCAAAATCATCTTGGTATGCGATGGTACGTGAGAACGTGTGTGGTTGGAAGACAGCCACCAATTCACGTCCAGGGTACTTTTGACGCGCTGCATCCAAGGTTGCCGTGATTTCTGATGGGTGGTGTGCGTAGTCATCAATGATGGTTACGGGGCCAATTTGCTTTTCAGTAAAGCGGCGCTTAACACCCTTAAAAGACAACAACTCCTTGCGCACAAGATCGCCATCAATCTTTTCAAAGTATGCAACAGCGATAACAGCCAAAGAGTTTAGCACACCGTGTTGACCGAACAAAGGCACCTCAAAGTTACCCAAAAATTCATCGTGGTAGTAGACATCAAAGCTAGAACCAGTCGTTGAACGCTTAATATCAGTCGCGTAGAAATCATCCGTTTCAGGGTTCGTACCGTAGAAGTAAACCGGCACATCCACCTTCATTTGGCGAAGTTGTGGATCGTCACCCCAAGCAAAAATACCCTTCTTGACGTTGTTTCCGAATTCTTCGAAAGCACTGCGAACGTCATCAACACCCGTGTAGTAATCAGGGTGATCAAAGTCGATGTTGGTCATGATGGCGTAGTCAGGTGTGTAATCCTTAAAGTGGCGACGGTATTCGTCAGCTTCAAAAATAAAGAAGCGGGCGTCAGGAACTCCCTTACCTGTACCATCTCCAATCAAGTATGACGTTGGTGCGATACCAGCCAACACGTGGGCCAACAAACCAGTCGTTGACGTCTTACCGTGGGCACCAGCAACACCGATTGACGTGTATTGCTTAATTAGGCTTTCAACCATGTCAGGGTACGTCACAACATTTACTTGATCACCCATTGCCAAAGCTGCGGCAACTTCTACTTGATCATCAGTAAAGGCGTTTCCACGAATAATCGTCATACCTGGCTTGATGTTTGCGGCGTCGAATGAATACATTGGAATACCTGCTGCAGCCAAGGGCTTTTGCGTGAAAGTATATTCGTCAATGTCAGAACCTGCGACTTGTAGGCCTTGATCGTGAAGAATCAAAGCCAGCGCACTCATACCTGAGCCCTTAATTCCAATAAAGTAGTACAACGTATCTTTGTCCATTTTCATTCGTCCAATCTGTTTGTAAGTATCATCTATTATACACGTAAAACCGTCCACAGACAAAAACTCAGCGGAAAAAGAAAGAAGCCTTAACCATGAATAAACACGGTTAAGGCTTCAATGTCAGTTAGTCTTAAAAATACGATGTTTCGCTCTTGGCAGCCACGCTTGCTTCTTCAGATAAAATATCGTCCAAACTCAAACCTAGCCCCGTTTTAACATGCGTGTTGGCATGCTTTTCATGAGGGACTGCTGGTGCTTCGCTGGCCACAACCGTTGTCACCGACTTATCAGGAACCGTCACTGTTTCCACTTGCGGTTGCAACGTTTCCACGATAACTAGTTCAGCTGGTTGTGATACGACTGGCATTTCAACCTCTTCAGGTTCAGCTGCCGGCTCGGCAAGTACATCAACGGCGCCCTCAGACGAATCCGCCCACATGACATAGGCCGTCTTAGCCAACAACAAGTGCGCGACTTGCTCATCGTAGTTTTCCATAAGACGTTCATAAAAGACGATGGGACGACGATCAGCCATGCTGTTACCCCCGTCTTATTGGAACAACGCTTGTGCTTCGGCTGAGTTTGCGTCGAATGGTGTACCAACTTCCGCAAAGTCATCTGGCAAAATCAAGGCACCTGGTACTTGTGGTGCATTTGGCAAACGCAACTCACGACCAGACGTAATCATACCGTTTGAGGCAACGCCACGCAAAGCACCGGGCCAGATAATCAAACCTGAAGGCATCATCGCCCCAACCTTAGCAACAACAACCTTAATGCCTTGGCGCATGTTTGGTGAACCTGAAACGATTTGCACGCGTTCATCATTGTCCACTACCGTCGTTGTCACTTGCAAGTGATCTGAATCTGGGTGTGGCTCTGCTGACTCAACATATCCGACAACAAACTTAGGCGTCGTATCAGCTACCAATACATCTTCGAATCCTGCGGCTGCAAGTACTTCATTCAACTTGGCAACTTGTTCTTCTGTCAAAACAACTTGACCGTTAACATCTGACAAATCAAGGATTTGTGAAGCGTTCAAAAAATTCAATCCCAAAAGGGCGTTGTCCTTATCAGCAAGGCGTACAACATCTCCCTTTTGCGTTGCGGTGTGCTCTGCTGCTGGGGCAGTCAACACAACCAAAACATCACCCATTCCGGCTGGGTTGTAGCTGGTAATCAACATCTTGTCAGTCTCCGTTTCTTTTTTATTTATTAATCACCGTAAATAATGTCATTTACAGTTGTCTTATCAAGCTTTTGTGCAAGGGTCTCAACCAGTGCTTGAGCAGCTTCAAAGTCTGAAACTGACCAAACCGTCTGGTGTGTGTGAATATAACGTGAAGCAACACCCAATGCAACCGATGGCACACCAGACAATTGTGATTGTGCACCGTGCGCATCAGTGCCACCCTTAGCCACGAAGTATTGCAACGGAATACCCGCATCATGTGCAGTATCCAACACAAATTCCTTCAAGCGTAATGGCATGATGACACCTGGATCATAAACACGCAACAAGGCGCCGTGGTCCATTTGACCTTGACCTTGTTCTGATTGGGTGTCATCGGCTGCAGATGAGTCAAGCGCAAAGAAGATATCAGGTCGCAATTGGTTAACCGCTGGGCCGACCCCTCGCAAACCAACTTCTTCTTGGACATTTGCCCCCATCATCAACGTATTAGGCAACGAAACACCTTGCAAATTCTCAAGGGCATTCAAAATCGTGACCAAGCCAAAACGGTTGTCCCAACTCTTTGACACAACACGCTTGCCGTTTGCCAACATTTCTGTTTTAACAGCTGGCACAATGAAATCACCTGGGTGAACACCGAATGAGGCTGCTTCATCGGCTGAAGTAAACCCACCATCAAACAAAATGTCTTGAATCTTCGGTGCACCATTCACACCACCTTCACGCAAAAAGTGCGGTGATACCGCTGAAGACACAACTGGGTATTGGTTATCGCGAGTAAAGAGTGTAAAACGTTGTGCTGAGACCGTGTATGGGTTCCAACCACCAACTGGGTCGACTACCAACATACCACGCGGTGTAATTTGCGTCACGATGAAACCCACTTCATCCATATGCGCACCAATCATAATACGTGGGGCATCTGCATCATCGTTATGACGAATACCATAGATACCACCCAGGCCGTTTTGAACAACTTCATCAACAAGTGGCGTCAAATCCTCACGAAAGGCCTTACGAACAGCGTGTTCTTGACCAGAGGTTCCCTGCAACTCAGTATACTTTACAATACGATTCCAAATACGTTCTTCCATGTTGTATCACACTTTCTTTTTTACTTGTGCAAATCTAGAATGGCGCGGATTTGCGCTTCCAACATGCCAATACCAACAACGTTTGCGCCACCTTCAGGCAAAATAATGTCAGCGTATCGCTTCGTTGGTTCAACGAATTGGTGATACATTGGCTTAACCGTTGCCAAGTATTGGTTTACAACTGATTCTGTCGTACGACCGCGTTCAACGATGTCACGTTGCATGCGACGGATGAAACGCAAATCGTCATCTGTGTCAACGTAAACCTTAATGTCTAACATGTCACGCAATTCAGGTTCAGTGAATAGCAAAACACCTTCCACGATGATAACGTCTGATGCTTCAACTGTGACTGTCTTATCAGAACGCGTGTGGGCAGCATAGTCATACGTTGGTTGTTCGATTGATTCGCGTTGCAACAATTGCTTCAATTGGGCAATCAACAAATCGTTATCTAATGAATCCGGGTGATCGTAGTTCGTCGCAACGCGTTGCGTCATACTCTTTTCACTTTGATCCTTGTAATAAGCGTCTTGTGGGATCATAACCACAGATTCACCCTTCAAGCGCTCGATGATTTCACGGCTAACCGTTGTCTTACCTGAACCTGAACCACCAGTAACTCCGATAACAACTGGACGTGAATTAGACATAGTACAATCCTCTTTCTTCAATTCAATTCAATTCAATTCTTTAAATATAACTTATTGTAGGGGTAGTGTCACTGTAATGGTTGTCCCAACACCAACCTGGCTATCCAAATCAATTGTTCCCTTAGCTTGATTGACTAAGTCATTGACAATGGCAAGACCAAGACCGGTGCCTGGGATTGCTTGATTACGTGACTTGTCAATTCGATAAAAGCGTTCGAAAATGCGATTTTGTTGCTCACTTGGAATTCCGAGGCCAGTGTCCTTAACGGCAACCACAAATTCAGAAGCCGTGACCATGGCGGACACTTTAACCAATCCATCCTGACGATTGTACTTAACAGCGTTAACAATCAAGTTCGTCAAAATTTGGCGAAGCACGGTTGCGTCTTGCGTTACCGTAAAGGATGGCGCAACCTCATTCTGTAGGGTTAAATGTTGCTTTTCGGCACTCTCGGCTTGTGACTTAAAGATGTCATTAACCATATCAGACAATTTGATTGGCGTTGCATTTTCCTGACGTTCAGGCACTTTAGCAATCGTCAAAATATCCTCGGTCAACTCCAATAAACGGTTAGTTTCCGATTGGATAATGGTCAAGAACTCCTGACGTGCGTCTGGATCGTCCTGTGCCCCGCCTAGCAACGTTTCCGTAAAGCCGGCAATGGCCGTTAACGGTGTACGCAATTCATGTGAAGCATTTGCGATAAAGGCACTTTGCATATCCTGCATCTGCGTAACCTCAGTCATATCGTAAAGCAAAACCAATAATTCGTGGTGACGTTCGCGCGTTTCATAGTAAACCAACGAAACGTCGACGATGCGGGCATCCAACTTCACCAGCTCACGAACATGCGTTTGTCGCTTTAATGATTGTTCGAACAACGATAATAGGCGGTGATTTTTAATAACATCATCATACTGTCGTCCCACAACGTTCTGCGTCAGCCCCAGTAATGTTTGAGCTTGTGGATTAGTCTGAATAATCGTTCGTTCAGGTGTAATACGCAAGGCGCCAAGTGGCATGTTAGCCATCAGAGCAGCCAATGTACTTCCTTGTTGTTGTAGCAATTTAATGCGGTTACGATTTAATCGCTGCACATCATTAATCGCTTCAGCCAACGGTGCTAATGAATCGTCCGGACGCATCAAGATGTGCCCCGCGCGCGTATTATCTGTTTGTAAATCCCGCAATTTATCAATAAAAATCGCCATGTGTTGATCACGACGTTGTTGTTGCAAGTCCAACACCAATGTTGCAACGCCAGCCAAAATCATCGATAACAACAATAACAAATGCGCTTTTGGCATTCGCGTTTCATCACCTGTTAACGCAGCTACCAGGAAAAGTCCCCAGATGAGTACGAAGAACAAGGCCCAGAAAACGACAAAACGTTTCGCGTTATGCATTAACTCTGATTGCATGTTTGTCCTCCTTATTCAGCTGTCGGTTGATTGTCGAAACGGTAGCCAAAACCACGAACCGTCTTCAGATGGACAGGATGCTTTGGATCATTCTCAATCTTATCGCGCAAGTGTGAAAGGTGCATGTCAACCATACGCGTATCTGGACCAGTATACTCATAGCCCCAAACACCGTGCAGAATCGTTTCACGACTCAAAACACGTCCCTCACGTTCAGCCATATAAGCTAACAATTCATATTCCTTCGGGGTCAGTTTAATAACCTCACCGTCACGTTGCACAACCATCCTGTCAAAGTCGATCATGATATTGCCGAATTGCTTCGTCTTATTCTCGTTTTTACTCTCGGGTGTCGTGACGTCAAAGCGACGTAACACGGCTCGTACACGTGCAATCACTTCACGCGGACTAAATGGTTTCGTCACGTAATCATCAGCACCAATCTCCAACCCTAAAATTTTGTCAACTTCCTCATCCAAAGCAGTCAACATGATAATGGGAATACGGTTCTTTTCGGCGCGTAATTCGCGAGTGACTTCAACACCACTTTTGCCCGGCAGCATCACATCCAACAGCATAATATCAATTGGTTGTTCAGCCAGTGTTGCAATGGCGCTTGGACCATCGGTCGCACTGACAACATCAAAACCTGATTTTTTCAGATTGTATGTCAGCAATGTCACCAAAGAAGGTTCATCATCAACAACTAAAACTGTCGTCATCACGGTAACTCCTGTGTTTAATATTACTTCTAGTGTACCACGACTTTGCTGGCTTCTGACCGGTAATTCCAACTTTTCGTCATAACTAAATGAGCGTTCGTTTAATTAAGTCTGCAAAATAAAAAGGCATTACTGCCCTTTTACTTTATGAGGCTATGGTTGTGCCAGCTTCAAAGCGTGTTTACGACTAATGGCCTTAATAGCAAACATGCCGGCTAACATCATCGCACCTAGGAGAAACACGGTCCACTCCCCCATTTCGGAAACACCATACCCAAATGCAATTGTGATAATTGGCGCGAATAAATCCGTCGCAAAAAATGAAATACCGAAAACACGTCCCAAGTATTCTGGTGCACTATCTTGTTGCCGCACTGTATTGATCTTAATGACAAATGACGCACGCGCAAAGCCGTTTAAGATGACTAGCACGATGAATACCCACAACGTTTGAACAAACGTGCCTAATATGAATGCGACTCCCAACACGTAAAAGTCCCAGTATAGCGTTTTCAATGAATTTAGATGTGGCAAGCGGGCGAATAGCAAACCAGCTACGATTCCAGCTACCGCAGCCAGCGTTAAAGCAGTCGAATAATCAGTCGCAGTTCCGTGATAACTGTGTTGAATCAAGAATGGCATCGCGATGATAAAGCCCTCAAAAAAGAAATTACTCCACATCGTTAGCAACATCGACTCGAACAACCGTGGCTGAGAGACGACATAACGATAACCGCCAATCAAGCTTTGCCAAAACGATTCTGACTGGACGCTCTCGTGTTTTGGCGTTGGTTGATACTTAATTGCTAGATTCAATCCGACTGTAATTAACAACATCACGCCAAAGATTTGTAGAAATGATTGTAGGTCAATCCATTTCAAGTGCAATAGTAGTCCACCAACTAGCGGTCCGAAGGCTTGTCCCGTTGAGAAAGCAGCGGATGCCCAAGCGTTAAATCGGGCTAACGCACTCGTCTTAATAACGTCTGGTAAAATCGCACGAGCGGCCGGATACGCGAATGAGACGTCGACATTTAAGATAAACGTCAAAGCAAACAACAACCAAAGTTGCGGATGTGCGGGATTAATCACCATCGACAACGTCAACGTCCCAATCGCTCCGAATAAATCGGCCCCCAGCAATACCCATTTACGATTAAACCGGTCCAATACTGATCCAACATACACATCATTCAATAGATAAACCAGGAACCCAAATCCGGTCAACCATCCCAATACTTGTGCGTTACCGTAACTTGAAACCAAGAACCAATTCAAACCAAATCGGTAAACACCATCACCAAAAACTGATGCAAAATTTGAAGCAAGCAATGGAAAACTAAACTTCGCTAATTTTGATTCTCTTTCTTGCATAGTTACCCCTCTCTGAAAAACATAATGTGCTTAGTGTATCAAACTCTGTCCGCCTCGTCACTGCTGATTTGTAAACAAAAAAACCAGAACCAACAATGTGGCTCTGGTTAAAAATGTTTTGATTATAGGAACTTGATGAAGACCACACCAGCGGCCATCACAACAACTCCCAAGATTTGAATACGTGACACGCTAATCTTGGCTGAACGCCACCAGCCGAATTGTTGAACCAACATAGATCCAACGATTTGACCAATCAATCCCATCGTAATCGTCAATCCCGCACCAATTTGAGGCACTGACAAAACGCTGGCGAAGACGAACAAACCACCAAGAATACCGCCGAGCCAGTTCCAGCTCTTAGATTGCTTCAATTCTGACATCTTTGGCAAACGCTTGTCCACAATCAATGCAACAATCGTGATCAAAATAAAGCCAACAAAGAATGAAATGAATGATCCTTGGGCAGGTGCATGTAGCAAGGCACCTAAGCGACCGTTGATGGCTTGTTGCATAGCTGAGAATGCACCCGCAATAATAGCCCATACACGCCAACCTAGCAATTCAGTGTGTGTTTCCTTCGCTTGGATCGCCTTATCCATTGCTTCAACATCCTTGTTCAAAACGTTTGGCAAAACAACCGCGACGACCACACCAGCAATCAAAACAATCACACCGATGACACGTAGCGCCGTCAAAGGAATTGGTTGTGATCCAAACCAGCCAAATGTATCAATAAGCGTACCCATCAAAATTTGACCAAGGATTGGCAAAACAACTGTTTGGATTGCGCCCAAGCGTGGGAATAGCAAAACGTTTGATGTCAAATAAATGGCACCCAGCACACCACCCAACCAAATCCATGCTGGATTTGATTGAATGAAAGTCATTGTTGGAAATACTTGATGCGACTTAACAGCACTAACAATTGCCAAAAAGACAGAACCAACCAAAAATGAGATTGCTGCTGAGATAAATGGTGAGCCCACCACCTTCTTCATATCAGCGTTAATTGGGTTTTGGTTCGCAAGCATGAAACCAGCAAACAATGACAAACCTAGAAATACAAAATTCACTGTTCTTCTCCTAAAAAATAAAATCGTTATTAATGAATGCTTTATTATTGTAAGCCTTTAAAGATGTAATGCAAGCATTTTGAGCAATCTATTTTGTGAAAAAATGTGTTTTTGTAGATTTAAAAAGCCTATTTATAGCCATTCTGAATATTATGTTGTTGATTTTTCTTCACAAGCTTGTGAAATAAAAAAGGGATTAGCCAGTGACTAATCCCTTTTTAGATAATCTATTAATCATCCTTACGCTTCAAATCTTCACGCGGTCCATTGTGCTTGCGACGGCGCTTTGGCAATAGGTAACGACCTGCCAAGAACACAACCACAAAGACGACGATTGGCCAGATCAATAGCTTCCACCAATTGGCTGGATTCTTCCAATCATCAGCTGCACTAACTTGTTGGCCGGCCAATTGCGCAACTTGTGCGGCAGTGACCTTTAACGTGCGTGTTTCGGTTGTTTTAACATCACCTGAGGCGACAGTAACATGAACCTTGTATGTGCCAACCTTAATTGACTTAATGTTCTTCTTAATGTCGAATGTAAAACTTGATTGTGGCGCGATATCAACATTACCGTCTTTTTCGTAAACCACCTTATCATTCTTATCTGTCACGCTCGTTGTAACAGTTGCATCCTTAACCAACGTGTTCGCCTTATTGCTCAATGTCACGCCTAATACACGATCAGACGACAAATCACTTAGACTTGCCTTGCCTACTTTTAGAACTGGCTTAACTGGCGCTGTGTCGTTTTGTAGGATAACCGGAATCTCAGATGCCGTATTTGATGTCGTTGATCGTACAAATGAGACACCACCCACTAGTTGTCCCACGAATGATTGATCAGGCATCGTAATTGTTCCTTGAACTGACGTTTGTCCTTGGGCAGGAATTGTGACGCTGCTTTGAATGTCGATTGTATCGCCAACCTTGTATGGCACTTGTCCTGTCACATTTTGGCTACCCGTAACGTAATTAACCTTACCGTTATCACGCGTCGTTGCCGTACCGCCAGTCAGACGCAAGGTCATTTCTGAATCGGTATTGTTCTTGATATAGAACGTCACTTATTCTTTTTGACCAGGCGCCAATTTCAAATCAATTGATGACAAGTTATTCTTGTCGATTTGAGACGCCGGAATATCCGCTGTAATATCATATGCGGGTAACGTGTCAGCTGAAACTGGCTTTGATACGCCAATCAAAGCGAGCGCTAACCCGACCGCATAAACTGCATGTCGCAATTTCATAACCAATATAACCCCTATTTTCACTTATTATACGTAATTATAATAATTTTTCCTGTAAAATGCACGTAACTACGCCTTAGTAGGAATATCTTACCGTATAGTTTTGAATAAAGATGTCTTATTTAACTAAGAATCGCATGTTTTTAAACCACATGACGGCCAAAACAATCGCCACGATAGCCAACAAACTAAACGCGTACAGTAACGCTTCTATAAACGGCACCTTTTGGGGCTTTTGTGTTACCGATGCAGTCGTTTTAGGTAATCTGATTTGCTTTTGCCAAGTTTGGTTCATACCGCTCCAATTTGCGACCACCTGAACACGATATTTACCACCAGGCAAGTTTTTAACATTATTTTTAACCCAATATGTCATGGTCGAGTTAGGCGCTAGCTGCGCATTACGTTGCGTCTCTTCTATCACCGTCTTCTTTGTTGCCACATTGATAATTTTTGTCGTAAACGTTGCGCCGTTGATAAACGATCCTGAAGTATTGGCGACTGCGATTGCAAAACCAGTTTGCTTGTTGACCTTTTCGTATGAAACCGCGTGAAGTTCAGCTGTCGTCGCCGGGAGATTACGTGTGTTTCGTGCCAACACAGCGACCGTTGTTTCAACAGCATCTGCGTTTTTCGAAGCTGGTAACGAGAAAGTCACACCACCTGCAATAACCCCGTCAACCGGCGTATTCGGCATCGAAATGGTACCTGTTACTTTTGCGTCTGCCTTTGGCGCCACTTGAATCGTTTGTTGGTCTAAATGAATCAGGTTTTCCATTTGTGGTCCAACATTACCGATGACGTTTTTGTCGTTATACAGTACCTGTCCCAGTGGTGAAGTTGACGCTGAACCAGTCTCGACGTTCAAAGACAACGCGTCATTTGAATTGTTCTTAATGTCAAATGACACCGATTCGACCTGGTTTGGGTTAAGCAACAGATCAAGGTAATTCTTATTTTGACTATCTAATTGCGTTTTGGGAATTGCAGGCGTCACCGTGTATGGCGGATTATCATCTGCGGAAACACCGTGCATGACCGTGAACGTTAATATCAACGCCGCCAATCCAAAGAGTATTTTTTTCATTGTCTGCTCCATGCTCTGACAAAAAAGAAAGGGCGAGGTGCAATGCCCTCGCCCTTTTCATTTCGCCTTAATTAATCCAAGAAATCACGCAATTGCTTTGAACGTGATGGGTGGCGCAACTTACGAAGTGCCTTGGCTTCGATTTGACGGATACGCTCACGAGTAACCCCAAATACCTTACCAACTTCTTCCAAAGTACGCGTACGACCATCTTCCAAACCGAAACGCAAACGCAAAACGTTCTCTTCACGGTCAGTCAACGTGTCCAAAACTGATTCCAATTGTTCCTTAAGCATTTGGTAAGCAGCTGAATCAGCAGGTGAAATAGCTTCATTATCTTCAATGAAGTCTCCCAAGTGTGAATCATCCTCTTCACCAATTGGTGTTTCCAATGAAACTGGCTCTTGTGCAATCTTCAAAATATCACG
Organism: Weissella confusa; assembly: GCA_041871065.1. Classification (NCBI taxonomy): domain Bacteria; kingdom Bacillati; phylum Bacillota; class Bacilli; order Lactobacillales; family Lactobacillaceae; genus Weissella; species Weissella confusa. The sequence goes on from CP168942.1 coordinate 1,155,949, forward strand.
AACCTTGTCGGTCACGATGTCCATTTCGGCACCGATTTCTTCAGGCGTAGGTTCGCGACCCAAATCTTGCAACAAGTTACGTTGAATACGAATCAACTTGTTGATCGTTTCAACCATGTGCACAGGAATACGGATTGTACGAGCTTGGTCGGCGATTGCACGAGTAATCGCTTGACGAATCCACCAAGTTGCATAAGTTGAGAACTTGAATCCCTTACGGTAGTCAAACTTCTCAACAGCCTTCATCAATCCCATGTTTCCTTCTTGAATCAAGTCCAAGAATTGCATACCACGACCAACGTAACGCTTAGCGATAGAAACAACCAAACGCAAGTTAGCTTCAGCCAATTCTTGCTTAGCAGTTTCATCACCTTGCTCAATACGCTCGGCCAAAGCAACTTCTTCATCACCAGTCAACAATGACACACGTCCGATTTCCTTTAGGTACATACGAACAGGGTCATTAATCTTCATGCCAGTGGGTGCATCAGCAGCTTGCTTCAATTCCTTTTCTGACAACTTGGTCTTCTTGTTTTCAAGCGCACGTGCGGTTGGCTCGCCGTTTTCATCAACGACAGAGATACCAGCTGATTCAATCTTCTCGTATAGTTCATCGATTTGATCAGCGTTCAAACGCATTGGCTTTACCAAAGCATCTTGGAGAGCATTTTCTTTAATTTCCTTGTCGGCCTTGAACTCCTTGATGATGTTCTTAACTGCCTTATCAAATTCAGCTTGATCGAACTTTGCTGAAATTGGTGCTTGCTTTTCTGCCATAGCGGCCTCCTTAATTACTTGTGGGTCTGTTGTTCACGTAACGCGGCCATGTACTCAACACTAAGTTGGGCAACCAGCGCGTCATTGTGCATTTGATTAGCTTCTTTAATCTGACGCTGTAACCTATTAATTCTATCAGATAATGGTGCATCATGGCTAATAAATTGAATATACATGCCAACTTGACTACGATCAGCGAATAATTCGTCATCAAAGTCATCGAGCGTTGCCAAAATACGGGTCAATTCCGGCTTTTGAACAAAGTCCATGAAGCCTGCCATATCAACAATCGGCTCATTACCGTGTGTCTCACGGTAGCCGGTAGCCAACATTAATAGCGTCTCATATGGTACGTCAACAAAGGTAAAGTCTGGCGTACCCGTTACCTGTAGCCAAACATCGTTATCACGTAGCATCCATGCCAACAACATGCGTTCAGCTTTTTCCACACGTGAAATTGTACGTGGCGTTGGCGCCGGAATAGGTGCCGGTGCATCTGCCTGCCAATCACCATTTGGCGCGACCGGATAATTTGGTTCTGGTCGGCGATACCCTGATTGACGATTGGTGTTCGACCTTGGATTTGAACGATTTGCCTGTTGTTGCAACAACAATGGGCGAAGCTGATCTTGCAAGGCTTCCATCCCAATGTTGAATTCCTCAGAAATTTCGCGCAAATAAGTCTCGCGCATAACTGGTTCTGGGACTGTCGCAATAACTGCCAGTACATCACTCACATAAGCAAATAATTCTGTTTGATTATTGAGGTTACGATCCGTCTTCAAGTAACGAATGTTAAATGCAACGGGATCTTCAGTGTTGTGTGACAACACATTTAGAAATGCACTCACATCATTCGAACGCAAGAATTCATCCGGGTCTTGGTTATCCGGAATGTGGATAACATTAGCCGAGATGTGACCATTTTGCGCAACAAGGTCCAAAGCTCGCTTCGTCGCCTTTTGACCAGCAGCGTCAGAATCATAACTGATCGAAACATTGTCAGCCATACGTGACAGAACTTGAACTTGTTCTGGTGTCAAAGATGTTCCCATTGAGGCAACACCGTTTTGAACACCGGCTTGGAACGCTGCAATGACGTCCATGAACCCTTCAAACACAACGGCGTGCTTCTGCTTACGAATCGCACCCTTGGCAAGGTCCAAATTAAACAACTCTTGCGACTTGTTAAATAAAGGACTCTCCGGCGAATTCATATACTTCGCTTGCGAATCATCGTTTGACAGCCGACGGCCAGAGAACGCAATCGGGTGCCCAGCACTATCACGAATCGTGAAAAGGACACGATTCGTAAAACGATCGTGCAACGTTCCATCATCCCATTCGATGAATAGTTCTGATGATCGTAGTAATTGATAATCTACTTGTTGTTCTTGGAAATAGTTAATCAATACATCGTTTTCAGGTGCAAACCCGAGCATAAATGCATCAATTGTCCCATCATCCAAGCCTCGATCATGTAGGTAATCAAGGGCACCCTCACCTGCCTCAGTATTAACAAGCAAGTGGTGGTACAACTTTGTCGCATCTGCGTATAGCTCACGCAGCGCCTTGATTTGTGGATCAACCACTTCCGTTGCTTCATCAGATGTATAAGATGCATCTAAGTCAACACCCGCAAATGGGGCAACCTTTGCCACAGCTTGTGGGAAAGTTGCATTATCGATATCCATGATAAAGCTAAAGACGTTACCACCACGACCGCAAGAGAAGCAGTGGTAAATTTGTTTATCTTCATTAACTGAGAAAGACGGTGTACGTTCATCGTGGAACGGGCAAAGCCCAAACAGATTACGTCCCTGTTTCTTCAGTTGTACATATGGCGAAATGACATCAACGATATTAACACGTTGTCGAATTTCTTCGACTAACTGTTCTGGAATACGTGTTGCGATTGTCATCACCCCCAACTCTAAAAATGACCATTTCCAGCTCTTATAATTATACGCTTGAATGCACAATATGCAAGCGAGTTTGTCAACCCCCATTGACTAGCTGTAACCCTTGATAAATCAAGGGTTCAATTTTCACTTAAAAATATTATGTAAACTAAAATCTGATTGCATACTTGCACACTCCACGCCTCCTTATATGCCTAGAAATGGCATGTGTTTTTTATTATGAACAGTACACAATAAAAAAGGGGCACATGGCCTACGTGGTCACATGTCCCCCTTTTCATTTGGATGCTATTCTAGTTTTTTCTTTGTAGCCTTGAACAATAACCAGCTAGCCACTAGTCCTGTGACGACGTTCATCGCTATTGAAAAGAATTGCGCGGTTTGCTCCGAAAGTGTTCCTTGGAAGAATTTTATCGGGTAATCAGTTTCCCAAACCGTCAGGGCACACGTACCTGCAATGAAAATGATATAAAATAATTGGTTACCCAAATTCGAGATTTTATACTTATGAGTAATACCTTTAAAGGAAAGACGACGCCCGTTTTGAATGTGAAATCGGTTAAGATCCTGATTAATACTACCGACGAATGTTGCCAAAAGTAAAATGGCCAATAATTTCATCACGGGGTTCGGGAAAAAGCCAATCACGAAGCCGGTCCCCAAAATGAATTGGCGTTTTTTATGCGTCAGCTTAGTCTGCATTATTCCGCCAAACTCAAAACCAAAAATATACAAACCGTACGTGACGAAAGTTGCATTTTCTGAGCCAATCAATGACGCAAGTATCAGCGGCATAAATAGCAGTATATACGCCATTATAAGGCCCCTTAACACGGTTGCAAAAAACAATTCAGAATGCTTAAGCCGCCCAAACTCTAATACGGCCAAGAAACTGACAACGATAGACAAAGTCAGTAGCATCCCGATGACCAACTTTTCTTCAAATACCGCTTGGCTATTATTTAACATTGGTGATGCAAGGCTAACACGGGCGATGAAGTCTAACAACACGATAGCCAGAACCAGACCTATGGCCTTACCGTCTGTAGCCAAATTATTGACAGCAGTCTTTGGCACAACAAACAACGCTGCGAAGTATAGCAGGCCCAGCAGAATACTGCTAACGTCCATCGGAAATGCAATTTGCAGTATAACAAGAGTAACAATGATAACCAGCAAATCAATTAATAAAGTTGCTGGCTTTACCGGGCGAAACAACTTTTCAGACTTGTACGTTAGAAAAAGAGGCCAAATAGTTGCCGATGAATAACCTAATAAAACGGCAACAAGTATAGCCAACACCTTCGTATCTGACTTAATAAATGGCATAAACATAAATCCGATACAAGCAGTAGAAACACTACTTCTTAAGTTCATAAACGGACCGGTCGCAATTTGATCCGGCAATAGCCAAACGGCCACAGACCTAACCCCATACACAAGTAATAGCATTAGAAAATATGTTCCGGATTCAGAATTTGTGTAATTTTGTAACACCATTTCGTACGGTAGAATGATAGTAATATTTGCCAGAAAATATAATATGGCATAAATGAACGTATACATACAAAGCCCCCTAGCTCTCAAACTCAGTACATTGTATGTTGTTATAATGCTTTTAAAAAATGTATCATTTTCTATTCGTCAAAAAATAAAAAAGAGCAAGTCAACGATTTCTCGTTAACTTGCTGATAAGTTATTTCTGAATCCACGTTTTATCATGCAAAACCCAATCACCGTTTTCCTGATAGCGATAAAAGCCTAACACAGCCTTGCAATGTTTTTGTTCCCAGGTTAACGTCCGTTGGGTAATCTTTTCATCATGACCAAAATCGATTGATTTATCTGATTGTCGATCTGCTTTGCCATGTCTTGATAATAGATAGTCATACTGTTGGTCTGTTTCATCATCCCAATCAAGTGTTTGCAAATTTTCAAATTCTTTTCTAGTCCATGACTGTTTAGATACCGAAGACACCTTTTGTGCATGGGTGTTATTTGAAAAGCCACCACCAACATAGATTGTTTCAATTGTCAGTGAAAACACCAAGATAACACCGACAATGGACGTAAAAAGTACCAATGCATTTTTCATAACTTGCCTCAGTCTCGATTTGTTAAGACATACGTTCGAGTTGGGCCTTCACTCACTGCCAACTCTTCTAATTTAACAGCCGACCCAATCAATTCAGGATGCGTTTGTAAACGATCAAACAGCTCCGTCGCAAAGTTTTCCAAAGACGGATTAATCTTATCAAAAGGGGCAATGTCATTCAGTACCTGTCCATCGTACGTTGATAGAAACGTGTTGATTTTTGTTTCGTACTCATAAAATGGGACTTTCTCGTCCATATCACATGCAAAATCACTCACGATTTCCCAAGTGTGCGGATGTGTCTCGCCATCGCGACCGTTCCATCGAATGAAGTGATAGGCATTAATATAAAATTTCAATCGATAATGTGCCTCAATCATGCGCATACTCCTTTCCGAAGAATATCCACCAGCATCGTTTTCCAAACTGGTTGAACAGTTGCCAAACATAACCAGCTTGATATGCTGCTAAAATCAAAAATGCTGGCAAAAACTGTATGAGATATCGACTACGACCACCTTCAAATAACAAGAGGTACATAAAACCACCTAAAATGGCTAACCAACATAAACGAGACCAATCATCTTGCTTCCGTAGTCCTATTGCAATGGTCACCAATATTAGCAGCCACCACATTTGGGTGATAAATTGCAAATCCTCTAAGTGTTTACCGTCTGTGGTCACCCAATTGCTCAACCACTTAGGCTCATTTGGACGACCATTTTTAAAGAAATGACCTTCTTTTAACCAAGCAAACGTACCATCTGCGGTATTATTGCCTTGCTTTTTCACTAAGAAAGCCAAATAGCCAATGACACCCTTCTCGCGTAATCTTTTAATCAGTTGTTGCCTTGAGTAATCAACTTTATCAGAACGTTTTGGTAATTCAGCCATCTTAAGAGCGTCTGCCTCGTTATAGCCACCATCCCCAAAAACTCCCATGCTCATGAAGTGAATCGGTGGAATGGTAAGACCTTTGTTGATTCTAATAACAGTTTGCGCATCAATCACCTGCTGACCAACAGTATAGGTGCCTAGACCGCTAACTGTAATTGTCACAATCACTAAACAAGCAGTTTTCAGACGCTTCCCTAACGCGACCTTGTCTGATGTGATAACTGATCTAATCAACACAAGACACATCGCAATTAACGGAATAATGGCCGAGGGCTTGATGAAATAAGTGGCCACTGCGCAAGCCGCTAATAACGCAGACAAAATGAGCGTTTGCCACCATGCTTGCGCTTTTTGCAGGCAAGCCATCAGCAAAAATAACAGTGCAACCAATGGCAGAACCGCCGTATCTGAGTATGGCACAACAATCCATGGGAAAACAAGCATAAATAATGTCTCAATCCAGAGAAGTCGCCCGACATTCTCACGACGCACAATGAACATCGTCACCAGGTTGACAAGCAACGCAACATCGACACAAATCAGACTAACGTAATCAAAAAATAACCAGCTGGTCGTGTGGCTGATGTTACCTAACCAGTCATACACAAGCAATAATGGCAAGTTGTTGGTATTTTGACTAAAATACCCAATTAAATCAATGTCTTCCGGATGTTGTAACGCTTCATGTATGGCGCCTGCATCAAAACCGATGGCAGGATGAAAGAGTGTCACAAAAGTAAACTGCCACATTATGGCAATGATAAACCCACCACTTAACAAAGCCATTCGGTGCGTGTAACACCATGGCAGCAATGTCGTCTGTGTGATGAGATAGCTGCCAACTAAGACCAGTACCCCGACGACGCCAGCAAACGTCACGCCATCGCGCTGTAAGTTAACTGAAGCACCCGCAAAATAGAGTGTCAGCCCAAACAAAATAATAAACAGGCCCATGACGCAAGTATCGATTACGTCCTTAATGCGATGATTCATTTTGATTCCTCACTTTTGATTATGTGTTTCGTATCGCGCCGAATAGTCTCTCTGATGGCGGATAGTTCATCACGAATCCCACGGCCTTGCCACTTGCGCGACTTTGATCGATTTACCAAGGCTAGCAATAGCACCCATGACAACAGAAACTTATAGGCCGGCAGTAATAACGTGACGTACCAGGTCTTAACGTAACAAGCGAACGCTTCAGGTAACGGCCTTAGGTACACCTGAGCAAGCAAAAAATAGATTGCTCCGGCGAAAACATACATCAGGTACATCGCAATATAAATCAACGCCAACATTGCAGGCGAAAACCCATTTACGACTAAGACCATAGGTGCGAATAACCAGATAAGCCGTGGAAATAGCAATGTGTGGTCAATTAACAGACGGCGAACCATAAAGTTTGTCGTAAGGTGTTTGAAAGATAACAAATGTTTTGGTTCAAACATGTGCACCACTTCCATCTCTCCCAATTGCCAACGTTGTCGCTGACGGTACAGGGCGTTAAAGTCTTCGATTGGTTCAACGTAGAAAATGGCATTTTTCGCCAATTTAACTTGTCCCTTTTGCCGCATTTGAAAAGTCATGTGGGTATCTTCCCCCACTGTATCACTGCTAAACATAAACGTTTCGGCAATTTTGGACCGTCGAAAGCCAGAAAAGGCCCCCGACATGGTGAACATGGTATTCGATCGCGCTTCCGCATTACGACTGACCAAAAACGCTGAGGCATATTCATGGTACTCCAACAATTGTTCAAGTCGCTTTACGCCACGGTGAGCTATCAGTGACGGTTGCGTCAGAATAGCACCGGTTAAGGCGACGGTGTCAGGCTCCATCTCAAATTGGTACACCATGTTTCGAAGCGCATTTTTATCTAACACGCCATCACTATCAATATGAATAAAATAATTGCCAGTCGTGTTGTACAAAGCCATATTTAGAGCGTGTGACTTACCTTGGGCTGCTTCCATCCAAACCATCTTTGCTGACGGGTACTTTTCTTGTAATTGCTGAAAAACTTCAAAACTATTATCCGTACTCTTATTGTTAACGAGGGTAACCTTGATCTTATCTACTGGATAAGTCCCTGTCATAATTGAATCAATACAAGCGACAAGTGTGTCAGCTGAATTATAAACTGGCACAACGACGGAAATTATTGGCCAAAATTTAATTGTTGCTTGTTGTGACGGCCGTATTTTCTCGATTGCCCATTGACTGACAAATCGCAGGTACGTCCAACAAATTGGTAAAACTTCGATAAATAATGGAATCAACAACCAAACGCCAATAAACAAAAAATGATTAATTGTTGCTGATAATAATCCCGTCATACCTTTGCTCCTCGATCAAATCCAAATTTTCCAGTCAATGTATTTAAGACTTGCGAACGGGTAAAGACGTAAAAATATAACGTGATACTAAGAGCGTAAAATATTAAACGTCCCATAATGACATGCGCCCAGACTAATGAATCCGGCCCACAATAACGCACGATCAAAGCTGTGACAGATAAGCGGATGACGTTCGATAAATAAATAAACAGCATTCCAAGGATGATTAACTGCCAGCGCTGTCGATTAGAGTTAAAAAACGGAAAGAATAGCGCTAACGAGAAATAGGCAGCCAACTCAATATATGCTGAGCATTCAAACGTCACGAATAAATTCACCGCGCTGTGACCACTAATAATATGCACGATTCCCAATGAAGGAACGGTCTCGTAAGCGCCTGTTAATGATCCGATCAAGCCTGTTCCCCAAGTGCTTATCTGCATAAGCCAATGCGTGAGTTGATCATTGCACAGCAAGATGATTAAAAAGAAGACGCCAACTACGCCGACAACAATAAACCCAGCTCGCCACGCAATACGCTTTAATACGCTCAATGCGTATAACCAAACACTGACTGCAACGACAACGCACCAAAACATCATGCTACATTTCTCCGACGATTACGGTAAAGCGTCACTGACAGACCAGCGGCAATTACCGCACCAATACCCGCTGAAACTAGCGGCACTGTTGAGGCGCCTGACACAATCAGACTTTGGTCACCTAGGTTTGGGTTTGTAATGTTGATATCTGTAACTAATGATGGATCAGCCACCATTGATGATAGCGAAATTTCTAGATTTAGAACTTGCGTCGTCGTATCTAACGGTGCCTCTCGCACATAAATTTTACCCGTCACATAGTTGGTTGTATTCGTACCATAATTTGATACCTTGAACGTCACATCAGCTGATGCCCCCAACTCATGTGGCACTTGACTGGCATCATTAATATCAACTGATACTTGCTGGTCAGCTAACTTGAAGATATAGCCATACCCTTGAAAATCATAGCCAGGGTTTTTACCATTTGCGTTCATGTCGACGACCAGTGCAATGTTATCCCCATCCATCACGGCGCCCCACTCGTGGTAATTATACTCACCGTAGGAAATTGCGCTTAGGGGGATGCTGTCGAAATCTATTGCGGCATAGGCCCTATGTTCACTACCCAAGCCTAATACCAATACTGTCGTTAAAATAAGTTTGGTCATAAACTTTTTCATATCTATCCTCCTTACGCAAGCACAATACGATTCTTGCCCTCGCGTTTTGCATCATATAAATTGTCATCAGCTTTTTTCATCACTGCTTCTGCCGTGTCGTTTTCTTTAGATAGTTCAGCAACACCCATTGAAATCGTGACGTTAGCCTTTTGCGATTCAAATACAAAATTTGAATTTCGAACCGCCATCATGACAGTTTCCAGTTTTGGTAAAATGTCTTCTATCTTGACGTTTCGGAACACAATTGCAAACTCCTCACCACCGTAACGGAACACCTGACCATTTGCATTGGATGCAATCAACGTATCATTCACGATGTGCGCCACACGCGTTAGCACATAATCCCCCATGGCGTGACCATGGGTATCGTTAATTAATTTAAAAGAATCGATGTCATACATCACCACCGTTAAGGGCAAACGCTTGGTGTGAAAATATGGCACGACTTCTTCAAGGACTCGATCTAGCGCCCGTCGATTGCTCATTCCTGTTAGCGCGTCCACGAGCGCTTCATTTTGATAACGGTGAACAGTTTGACCACGCGTCGAATATACATATTCCCAAAATGCACAATGTTCATAATGATTGCAAATTTCAGAATTAATAACGCACCATAAGTCCATGGCATATACCAACGAAAGGCTGCAATATCAATCCAAGCCGCAAATGCAAACAACACAACCAATAGTTCATATTCAAAAAACGTATCCACAATACGTGCGCGTCGTTCAATCAACATCAGGCATGTTGCCATAAAGACGGTCATGCCAAGCACCAATAGCCCGATATGAAACACATCCGAGTCGATAATCAGGAATATATTAAATAATCCAACCAAAATACCTATTGGAATGAGCGTGTAACGATTTTTATCAATCAATATGAAGTAGAACATAATGACTAACATGATGCAGGTTTCGATTTTATTCGGCTCCAACGTTTGGTAAACCAAATTCGCAAATAAAACCCACCCCACAAAATTTATGGTATACAACAAAACAAACAGCCATGAGCGTTTTACAAAGCGTCGTTTCAACCCATATTGAATACTAAATATCGCCCCAATGAATGCAGGGATACAACAAATCTTGGCTAAAATGTATTCGCCAAATACATAATCAATCATTCCTGCCATTTTTATGTTCCTTTCTAGTATTCAATGGAAATTAAATTCTCAGGGTTTGAGTAATAGAAAGATTGTTGTCGCCAACCTGCTGGTAGCGTTGCAATTAAATCTTGATCTTCAACGCCTTCAATTACCACTTCTAAATCCAAAGAATCTAAGCCACCAATTGTGACACGAAGAATATCCAAGATTGTTACTAACGACATGTGCTTTTTTAACTGCAATACAGACACCTTGATCCGTGACACGTATTCTTGCACATCAAAGAGTCCCGCTAACGTATTCATGCCAATTAAGAAATCATCCAAAACAATGGCATAACCCAGCTTCGATAGTTTGGCAATCTGTGCTTTGGGTAAAAAATTCATCATAGAAATTGCAACGTTGCAGTGGCAACCGCTCCGTTAGTTCCATCTTTAGACGTGCTCTTTCTGAATCGTCAAATCGATCTAGAACATCGAAAGTTTCTTCATAAAACAATTCTTGATACTCCAAATTAAATGAGAAAATATCAGTAGGATTTTTAGCTAACACAGCCTTCAAAAAGACATAGACATCTTCCATATAAGCTTTGTGTCGATCATGATTTGTCATAATTTCCAAGAAATCACTGTATGGAAAGCATGGTACGCCATCCACATCTTGGCGCATTAACAATTCATACTCACGCGCATCCGTATCTTTTAAGGGGCTGATTCTTTGCCCTTGAAAGTATAGTTTGTTTCGCTTTGCCTCAACCATTTTTGATTCCTCCGTGTAAAACATTCTCGATAATCATGCCACAGGCCTCACATGGACACTGACGGAGTATTGAACAACGGTTATCTCACAGACGGGACAGTGCACAAAAAAGCCCGTAACCACGTTACGAGCTCAAGCTAGTGTTCAGTAAAACTTTCAATCTAGTTTTTATTCAAATTCATACCGATGAAGATGATAAGCGAAATTACCATCAAACCCATCAAGACATAAATGCCAGTCTGCGAACCCGTCACAACACCAGCGCTTGGATGATTGGCAACAGCAGAGGCGAAGATTTGCGCAACAATTGTCGTTGCACTAGCACCGACAAATTGTTGCAACGTGTTCAAAACACTATTACCATCAGCATTCTCACTAGGTGCCAAACTAGATAACGTGATAGTCATCAAGTTCGCGTATGAGAAACCAATCCCAACCATCAACAACATGTGCGTCAACATCAACGTCCAGAACGACAAATCTTTAAAGAACACGGCCATCAAAACCATTGCTAACGTTGCAACGCTGAGGCCAAACAAGATTGGCTTAACTGCACCAAATTCATCCAATACACGTCCTGATACTGGGGCCAACACAGAACCAATAACCGCTCCTGGGAACATAAACAAGCCAGCAGCGGTTGCCGTACGTCCCAACCCAAGTTGCAGGTAGTTAGGCAAGATAAATGATAGACCTAGAAGAATCGCTTGATAAACCAGGAAACTAACCATCAAGCGGTCAAAACGTGAGTGACGCAAAATAGCTAGGTTCAATAGTTGGCGACGCTTGTTTAGGAACCCGAATACTACCAGCGAGACAATCGCAGCAATTAGGAACACTAATGATAGTCGTTCAACGGCCATTAGCAGCAATCCTAATCCTAGACCCAGGAAAACAAATGCGCCAAAAGCAAAATTTTCCGTTCGCTTAACTGTTTCAACTGGCATACTGGTCAAACCCATTACCAACGAAGCCAGTAGCAAAACAATCAAGAACCAGAAAATTGAACGCCACCCCAAACTATTTAACAAGACACCACCGTATGTTGGGCCAATGGCAGGTGCAATCGAAGTGGTCATGGTCCCAATCCCCATCATCACGCCACGACGATCAAGCGGTGACTTTGTCAAAATGATGTCAAACATCAATGGCAATGCAATTCCCGTTCCAATTCCTTGGAAAACACGGCCAGCTAGCAGCACCAACAAATTAGGCGCAAAGCCATCTAAAATGACACCTGCCAAAAACAGTAGGTTAGCAATGATAAATAGTCGACGCGGTGAATAATTTCGAATTAAAAATGCTGAAAGTGGCACCACCACGGCGATGGCTAGCAAATAGCCCGTCGTCACCCATTGCACACCATTTGCGTTAGTCTGAAATTCGTTCATCAAGGTTGGAAACGTAACATTCATCGACGTTTCAATCAACACCCCACTAAAACTCATGATACCAGCGGCGATTACCGCTCGTAATACATGCCATTCTTTTGCCTGCATAAATTCCCTCCTTAAACAAATAAAAGGCGTCCATCATCCCTATCCGAAATGATGTTCGCCTCTATGTTCGGCACAAAAAAATTTGTGCTATCTGTACGTAACAACTCGTATTACTGTACAGATTTTATGCAAGTTTGTCAAAATTTTTAGTGATTTTCAAACCAAATGCTAATTTCGCGTTCGGCATTTTCAACACTGTCAGAACTGTGCACGATGTTACGAACCGCACCATCTTCCCAGTCGCGACCATAATCACCACGAATTGTACCAGGTGCTGCCTCGCTTGGATTAGTCACACCGGCCATTGCACGGAAGTTCTTCACGATGTTTGTTCCCGTCACGACCATTGCAACTAATGGACCACTTGTCATGTATTCGAGAATTTCTGGGAAATAAGGTGCATTTACCTTTTCGGCATAGTGACGACGCAATTGATCTTCAGTTGCTTCTGTCATCAACAATGACGTAATCTTGTATCCCTTGCGCTCCAAGCGTGAAAAGACTTCCCCCATCAAACCACGTGCAACACCATCTGGCTTAATCAAAACCAGTGTTCGTTCCTCAGACATATCATTATCCCCCTTGTCTTATATGGCTTAATATACCACAAATGCAATCTTTCACACACTAATATCCTGTCAGACGGGCAGAAAAAAACCAGCCTTATCAGCTGGTTTTGTTTTTCATATTAATGTGTACGTAGATACTTAACTGCATCGTCAAACGTCTTAACCGGCACAACCTTCATACCAGGCGCGTATTTCTTAGCCGTTTTAACTGCTAGTTGGTAATTTGTCATCCCATCAGATTCCATTGCCAAATTAGCCTTTGTTGGATTGATATATGGCGCAAAGAAGATTTTAGCACCCGATTCGTAGGCCACAATCACCTTTTTATCAATACCACCGATTTCACCGACGTTACCGTCCTTATCAATCGTACCAGTACCAGCGATTTTACGCCCAGCAGCCAAGTTTTCATTAGACAACGCATCATACATTTCTAGTGAAAACATCAACCCACCGGATGGGCCACCGATGTCCCCCATATCCGCCGTAACATTTCGATCAGACGTCACATCGACAGCGTCTGTCAGCGCGATACCGATACCAGGTACTTTCTTAGTCCCGGCCAAAGCGACCGTCTTACCGGTTGCTTCTTTTGTCTTACCATTATGTTCGTAGTTAATCGTCAGTTTTGAACCCACTTTATTTTTGCGGATGTAATTTTGAAATCCCTTTGCAGATTCAAATGACTTACCATCGACTGAGGTAATCAAATCACCAACGTGCAGGTGCTTTTTAAAGTTAGAGTTGTCTTGCACTGCCATGACATAGATACCGTTAAACGTGCGCTTATACGGAACCCCAGCTGCCTTAAACGCTGTTACTTTAGCTTCATTCACCGCAGAATCCATGTAAACCTTGTTAATGGCCACATTATCTGCTTGTGAGCCACCACCATTAGCTTCGTAGGATGTCATTAATGATGCTGTTGGATCGAGCCACGCCATAATAGCGCCGATTCCATTGACTTGCGACATGTAAACGGCTGTAATCATATACTCACCGTCAACTTTAGGCTTTTTGCCGTCTACCTTGATATAACCAGACAGATTGTCAGCCTCGCCAGGCGTTTCAGCATATAGTGGCAATGGACTGACCAGTGCCAATAACACCAACACAGCCGCGATAATGCCAGAAATTTTCAGCCATTTATGGGATTTCTTTTGTTTTTCAGCCATATGCTACTTCTCCGCAAACTTCTCAGCAAGCGCATTAGCAACTGGTCCAGGTACCAATTCATGAACATCGGCGCCAAAACTAACAACTTCTTTCAAAATAGAGCTTGAGATGTTTTGGTGCTCTGGGCGTGCCATCAAAAAGACCGTCTCAACCTTGCCCAAGAAATGATTCATTTCAGCAATGTCACGTTCGTATAGGTAATCAGTTTCGTTACGCAAACCACGTACCAACGTATCAGCATTGATTTCTTTCATATACTCAATCGTCAAGCCAGCCATTTCACGTACTGAAACATTTGGCAAATCAGCCACAGATGCCTCAATCAAGGCAATCTTTTCTTCAGGTGAGAAGAGATACTTTTTCATCTTGTTAGTGCCAACACCAATGACAACCTCGTCAAAGAGCGTTGCAGCACGCTTAACAACATCTAGATGTCCATTTGTAAATGGATCAAAACTACCCGGAAATAATACGCGACGCATTATGCTTCCCCCTTATATTGATATAACTTGACCACCGTAATGCCGTAATCCTTTTCCTTTAAGAACTCAAAATTAGGCATATCTTCTGGTAGGTTTGCATTTTGATCAGTTTCGGCCACAATCAACGCATCTGGCACAATCAAGTTTGCCGCAACAAGTTTTTCAAGGTCAGCGGTAATTGTTTGCTTGGCGTATGGCGGATCAAAGTACAAGACGTCAAATGGTTGTGACCCCATCAAACGTTGAATGGCTGCATCTGCCGTACTCTTAATCACCGTGAATTTCTCTGGTGCTTTTGTAATCGCGATATTTTCGTTAATGGTCTTGATCGCCGCAAATTGGCGGTCAACCAACACTGCTTCGTCCAAACCGCGAGAAACACCTTCGATACTTAACCCGCCCGAACCAGCATACAAATCTAATGAACGGCCACCATCGAAATAAGGACCAATCATGCTAAAGATTGCTTCTTTTACCTTATCTGTAGTTGGTCGGGTTGCATCACCTGGGACCGCCTTCAATGGGCGACCACCAAATTCTCCACTCACAATACGCATTACAATTCCTCTTCTTCAGCCGGCTCATCCGTCAATTCTGATGGATCAACCGAAAATTCAAATGCCTCACCTTGGCTACCAATGGTTGTATCAACCTCAGGCCAGTGCGAAACATCAACAGATGCCACGAAGCCCAAGCGTTCAATCAACGCTGACTTTGATGCAACATCCTCTTCATTCATATAAATAACAGCATACTTCATTTTCTCTGAAATATAACTGACAACGCCAAAACGACGCAATTGGCGCGCTTGGCGAACATTTTTCAAATAAACCACGACACTTCGACGTGGCGTTACTTCAAAAGCCATTTATTCACGCCCCCGTAAACTTTCATTCTTTTTCAACACACCGATCATGTTAAAGGCGATTCCAAACGTAATTCCCCATGACATCAATGATGATCCACCATATGAAATCAATGGGAACGTCACACCAGTAATTGGCACGACGCCCACGACACCACCAAGGTTAACCAAAATTTGGATACCAATGTAGGCAGCAATACCGTACAACGTTAAGCGAATTTGCATGTTACGTGTCTTCACCGCGTAGATGACCAAACGCCAAATGATAAAGCCAAATACAGCAAGGATAATTAAAATCCAAGCAGCACCTAACTCTTCACCGACAATCGCCATAATAAAATCGGTATTCGGTTCAGGCAGATAACCCGCTTTTTGAATACTATTTCCTAAGCCGCGACCCCAGAAACCGCCGTTTGAAATGGCGTAGTAAGAATTAATCAACTGGTGACCGGCATCTTCTGTCTTCCAAGGATCGATGTACGACTCAAAACGCAACAACTGATAGTGCATCAATGGTAACTTTTCAAGCACTGGCAACAGCACCGGCACCAAAATCAGCACATCAATGACAATCCCAACCATTGTAATTAACCCCGTTGGTCGAATACCAGAGGTCAAAAATATAATGGCAAATAGCGCAAACAAAATCAACGCACCACCAAGATCGGGCATCAAACCAGTTAGCAAGATACCAACTCCTGGTGCAATGAAATCCTTATAGTAATGGAGGCGTTCTTTTACACCCGCACCAACCTTATACGGATTAACAACATTACGGGCAAAGCGTTTGGCAAACCATAAAATCATGGCGACTTTAAAGTATTCAACCGGTTGAATTCCGAATGTGCCAATATAAATCCAGCCTTTTGCACCCGAGGTAACCGGTCCAGCGACCAACGCTATGGCCAAGGCGAAGTCCGTCGCAACTAGGAATCCCGAGATCAGGTAATTAACCCTAATCGACGACCAATTAATGTTGACACTAAATATCAAAAGCATCGCAGCCACGCTAATAACGCTGAACAGGGCTTGCTTAAATAAGAAAGATGTAGAAGATCCTGAATTCATATTTGAACTAGCTGAATACACCATTGTCACACCGAAGACTAAAACGCCGATGATTAATAGTAGCAAGACCAAATCGAGATATTTAAATTTTTCTTTGACGCGTTTGGGGGTCTCCCGGATTGTTCTTAACAACCGAAAACCACGTCGCTTTTTCACAGCTTGCATCGCTCAGGGCTCCTTCATTAAAGTGGATAACTTGTTATATTTTAGCACACTTCACCCCTGAACATTTCCAACTTCACGAAATCACAAAAAACGCCCTTCAGCATGATGCTAAAGGGCGTTCTATTTGTCTAATTTAAAAAGATTAGCCTTGTTGAGCAATCTTCTTACGCTTAGCAGCCTTCTCACGCTCGGCCGTAACCAAAATTTGCTTACGGATACGTACGTGTTCTGGCGTTACTTCGGCGTACTCATCATCGTCCAAGAACTCCAATGACTCTTCAAGCGTCATATCACGCGGCGTCTTGATTGAGGCAGTTTGGTCCTTGTTTGATGAACGAACGTTCGTTTGGTTCTTTGCCTTCGTAACGTTAACTGAGATGTCGTTGTCACGGCTGTTCATACCAACAACCATTCCTTCGTAGATGTCATCACCAGGGTGAATAAACATGATTCCACGATCTTCAACACCCATGATAGCGTACGTCGTTGCTTGACCTTGGTTAATTGAAACCAAAGTACCGTTACGACGACCTGGGTTCCAGTTCTTAACAACTGGTGCGTACGTCTCAAACGTGTGGTTGTAGATACCGTATCCACGAGTCAATGACATGAATTCAGTTGAGTAACCGATCAATCCACGTGAAGGTACCAACCACTCCATGCGAGTCGTACCAGTACCAGTTGGCTCCATGTTACGCATCTCACCCTTACGTTGGTTCAATGAATCGATAACTGATCCTGAGTACTCGTCAGGCGTGTCGATTTGAACAGCTTCGAATGGCTCTGATTCAACGCCGTCAACTTCCTTGAAGATAACTTGTGGACGTGAAACTTGCAATTCGAATCCTTCACGACGCAAAGTTTCGATCAAGATTGACAAGTGCAACTCACCACGTCCTGATACCAACCATGCACCAGCTTCATCAGTGTCATCAACACGCAATGAAACGTCAGTGTGCAATTCGCGGCGCAAACGATCTTCCAATTGACGGGCCGTCACGAACTTACCTTCGCGACCAGCAAATGGTGAATCGTTCGTACGGAACGTCATTTGCAAAGTAGGCTCATCAATACGCAAAACTGGCAATGCGTCCAAGTGTGATGGTTCAACAACAGTTTCACCAACTGAAATTTCTTCCATACCTGAAACGGCAATCAAGTCACCAGCAATAGCTTCGTTGATTTCAACACGGTCCAAACCGATGAAACCAAACAACTTCGTAACACGGAAGTTTTGCGTCGTACCATCAAGCTTCATAACAGTAACGTTGTCACCAACCTTGATCTTACCACGGAAGACACGCCCGATACCGATACGTCCAACGAAGTCGTTGTAATCCAACAATGAAACTTGGAATTGCAAAGGCTCGTCTGAGTTATCTTCTGGCGCTGGAATCGTTTCGAATACAGTGTCGAAGATTGGCTTCATTGTGTGCTCTTGCGTTGCCAAGTCAGCATCCAATGATGACGTTCCGTTCATAGCTGAAGCGAAGATAACTGGGAATTCCAATTGGTCTTCGTCAGCACCCAATTCGATAAACAAATCAAGCACTTCGTCAACAACTTCAGTAGGACGAGCACCTGGACGGTCAACCTTGTTAACAACAACGATTGGCGTCAAGTTTTGCTCGAAGGCCTTCTTCAAAACGAAACGAGTTTGTGGCATCGTACCTTCAAAGGCATCAACAACCAACAAAACACCGTCAACCATACCCATGATACGCTCAACTTCACCACCGAAGTCCGCGTGTCCTGGCGTGTCCAAGATGTTGATTTGCTTGTCCCCAACCTTAACGGCTGTGTTCTTAGCCAAAATCGTGATACCACGTTCCTTTTCAAGATCGTTCGTATCCATGGCACGATCGCCAAGTTCAGTACGCATATCAAGCGTGTCTGATTGCTTAAGCAATTCATTAACCAACGTCGTCTTACCGTGGTCGACGTGGGCGATGATTGCAATGTTACGGATGTTTTCGCGCTTTGCCAAAATCCTATTCTCCTTGACTATACGTCACTTTTATTACTCTAATCGGTGTAACAACTAACAAATACGAGCCGCTGAACACGCGGCCCGGCTTATAGGTCACGTTCAATTGACATGATATCGTTATATGCTTGTTGTGTTGCCACTAGAACTGCTCCTGATAATAACATATTCACAGGTTGGTCGTCAATTTTTCCGACTTTAAACCCTAATGCTTCACCAAGTAACGTCCCAGCAGCGTAGTCCCAAGGCTTCATAACACTGGCGTAAGCAACTGCTCGACCAGTCAAAACATGTAAGTATGAAATACCTGCAGAACCATAGACACGGTACCCAATTGCTTGCTTCGCAATTTCAGGGAAACCGTATTGTTCATATAAGAGGCGTGCTCCTGACAAAATAACCAAACCATCTGCTAACGACGTGTTAACAGGCTGATTTAGTTTTTCATCATTGTGGTAGACCCCATATTCTGGACCACCGTGTACAATGTCGTGATTGACAACGTCCATAATCCACGCCATTACCGGCTTACCGTCTTCATAGACCGCCAGCATGGTTGCAAATTCAGCATGTTGCTTCACAAAATTCATTGTGCCATCGATAGGATCAACAAACCAAACACGGCCGTCCAGACTGTTAACTGCATCCCCAAACCCTTCTTCACCAAGAATCTTGGCATGTGGATCAAATCGTCGAATCGCATCCACATAGAATTGTTCAGTTTCTCGGTCAACATTCGTCACTAAATCGCGATGTCCTTGCTTTGTTTCGACCTGCATCCGTTGAGAGACACGCTCCAAAACATTATCGTGGACAGTATCTAGCCAACCAAGAACAGCTGTATCCAGCTTCTTTAATTGTGTCTCGTTCAACTGCTAGCCCTCCATTTTAAGGCGCTTAGTAGACGCTTGTTGGGCTGTCTGGATCGTCCGGTAGATACTGTAGTCTGATTCCACCCCGAACTCACGATCAAGTTGCTTCTCTTCAGCTTTACTTGGCACAACTGTTTTGAAATCCTTGTAAGCTGCTAAAAGCGCTTCACGATCCACGCCACCCTCGTATGCTGCAGAAACAGCCGAGTACAGTGCGCTTACCTTAATGATGTCGTCTGTTGTCCACCCATCCAACATTGGATAGTTAAAATTCTTATCACCACTGACCATTCGGATTACCCGATGTAACGCGTGCCATCAGATTCTGACCATGGTGTCGTCTTGCTGATGTGATCGTAGTATAGCGTCCCGTGCAAGTGATCGATTTCGTGTTGGAAAACGATGGCTGGGTAACCTTCCAACTTCAACTCTTGGAAGTCGCCATTTTCGTCTTGATACTTAACCGTAATACGGTATGAACGCTCAACATAACCAGGTACGTCTTCGTCAACTGACAAGCAACCTTCACCCATTGACAAAGCTGTTTGCTTAACTGATTGACGCGTAATAACTGGGTTGTAGATTGTGCCCTTAAAGAAGTACGTTGGCTCAGCATCTTCATCAATATCTGAGTCATCAACATCTTCATCAGGAATCAAAATTGATGAAAATTGTTGTGAAATACCAACTTGTGGAGCAGCAAGTCCAACACCTGGGCGAAGACCGTACTTTTCGTTTTCCTCTTCATCTTGGCTGATGATTAGGTATTCCATCATGTTCTTCGTGGCTTCCTTCACTTCATCTGAAAGTGGGAACGTCACCTTTGCAGCTTGTTGGCGCAAAACGGGATCGCCATCGCGCACGATATCCTTCATCAAATACATAGCTCTTCTCCTACCATTTTGTTTCTTAATAACAAGTATACCAAACTTAAACCGGTTGGTTCAATTTACGCAAATCGCGCAAGTAAGCAGCCGTTTCATCATTAATAACGTGGGCCACATCAACGTGAAGCATTGGCTTACGGTTGTCGTACCACACATCTGTGACGACCAATGCCATATCCGTGTCAGAAGCGCTCACTAAATTCTGATCTTCTGTGTATTCTCGCAAGGCGTTATTCAACGCTTGTCGAACGACCACGACTTCTTGGCGCTCCTTAAATGGGATTTCAAACTCAAATGCCATCACTTCATGTCCCCAAATATTGGCCACCAACGTCGAAGTTGGTCGGTTCATTGGGAAAATCAACAGTTCATTTGATAAATCCTTCAAGGCAACCGCCATCGCTGCGTTCACGACTTGTTGTGAGGCGATAATTTGGCGTTCCGTCAAACGACGTCCGTAACGACGATAAATCGTGACTGCAACGACACCGAGTAACACAATCAATCCAATCCATACAAACAACATATTACTTACCTCGTGAGTCACGGTAGGCCGTAATGATGCGTGATAGTTTGTGCGCAATGAAGTCACTTTGCTTGCTGTCCTTTTGAGCTGGCGACGTCACGCGCAATGAGCGGAATGTCGCTGACAATAGCACAAAGTCATGGTACAGGCGATCTGTTGACGTTGCGCGTTCAGGCAAATCCGTATATTGCGCGGCTAATGAAAAATCGTTGTAATTACGCACGAAATCCTCTAAAGATGTCACCAGCACAAAATGACCAGCCTGGCGCTTAGTCAATTCAACTGCTGACAAACCAGCAATCATCGCTTGGAGTTCTGCTTCGTATGCGGATGAGATGCCTGTTGTTAGGTTCGCGACCTGTTCGGCTGGTTCATTTACAGCCAGCGTTACATAACCAGCGATACCGCGATTCAAATTAACGTCCCATAACCCACCAACGTAAATATACGTTGCCAAATCGGCTGGTAGCGTTGCTTTCAAACTATTGGCCAAAGCAACTTCTTCAGGCGTCGTTGTTGGCACATATGCGCGTTTGAATTTTCCTTTAACACCACGCACATTGTCTTTTAATCGTTGCCAGATGCTTTTTGTCATCACTGCAAACCTCCGTTTCATTAACTCAAGTGTAACCGAAACACGGCAAAAAAACGACCGGTTGCTTATCGACGTCATATCTCATACATCCGGTGTGAATATGGTATTTAATCCGCATTTCTGATAAACTTACATATAAGATTGTTCGGTACAAGACAGTAATTAAAAAGGAGATTAACCGATTATGATTTTTAAGGTTTACTACCAACCTACTATGAAGCAAAACCCAAAGCGTGAAAACACGCAATCACTCTACATTGACGCTGTTGATCAACCAGCTGCTCGTTTGGCTGTTGAAACAAACACGGATTACAACGTTGAGTTGATTGAGCAATTGTCAGAAAAGGCTTTGGCTTACGAGCAACAAAGCCCTAACTTTAAGTTGACGGAGTTCTAATCTATGGTAATGAATCTGGATGTACGTCCAGACGAGACAGCCGTATACGCATTGGGTGGACTTGGGGAGATTGGTAAGAACACATACGGTATTCAATATGGCGATGAAATCATCGTTGTGGATGCTGGTGTTAAGTTCCCTGAAGACGAATTGCTAGGAATTGACTATGTTATTCCTGACTATACCTACCTAAAGGAAAACCGCGACAAGATTAAGGCGTTGGTTATCACCCACGGTCACGAAGACCACATCGGTGCTATCCACTTCTTCTTGAACGCAGTTAACGTTCCTGTATATGGCGGACCTCTCGCCTTGGCATTGATTAAGAACAAGTTGGATGAACACGGCTTGTTAAACAGTACCGAACTTCACGAAATCGATGAAGATACTGTTCTTAAGTTTGACAACATGAGTGTTGAGTTCTTCCGCACAACTCACTCAATCCCTGATACGTTCGGTGTGGCTGTTCACACCCCTTCAGGTACAATCGTCGAAACAGGTGACTTCAAGTTCGACCTGACACCAACGACTAAGCAGCCACCTAACCTACAAAAGATGGCCCGCATCGGTTCTGAAGGTGTCTTGCTTTTGATGTCTGACTCAACAAACGCTGAACGAGATGAATTCTCAAAGTCAGAGCGTTGGGTTGGTAAGACGATTGACAAGTTGTTTGATGAAATCGATGGTCGTATTATTTTCGCCACGTTCGCCTCAAACATGTCACGTGTGCAAATGGCAACTGAAGCTGCCCTTGCCCACGGTCGTAAGATTGCCGTCTTCGGCCGTTCAATGGAAAGTGCCGTTACCAACGGTTTGGCACTTGGCTACTTGAACATTCCAAAAGAGATGTTGGTTGATGCACACGAAATCAACCGCCTCCCACCTAACGAAGTGTTGATTCTTTCAACAGGTTCTCAAGGTGAGCCGATGGCAGCCCTTGCCCGTATCGCGAATGGTACGCACAAGCAAATTTCAATCCAACCTGATGACACAGTTATCTTCTCAAGTTCACCAATTCCCGGTAACACACAATCTGTTAACCGCGTGATTAACGAACTTGAAGAAGCTGGCGCTAACGTTATCTACGGTAAGGTGAACAACATCCACACTTCTGGTCACGGTGGCCAAGAAGAGCAAAAGTTGATGTTGTCATTGATCAAGCCAAAGTACTTCATGCCTGTCCACGGTGAATACCGTATGTTGAAGGTGCACGAAGGTTTGGCTCACGATGTTGGTGTTCCTAAGGACAACACATTCGTGCTTGATAACGGTGATGTTCTTGCTTTGACGGCTGATTCAGCTCGTTTGGCTGACCACTTCCCTGCCGAAGATACGTATGTTGACGGTAACGGAATTGGGGATGTCGGTTCTGCAGTTTTGCGTGACCGTCAAATGTTGTCACAAGATGGTTTGGTTGTCGTTGTTGCAACGATCGATTTGAAGAATCAAGAGATCACGGCTGGTCCTGATATCTTGTCACGTGGATTCATCTACATGCGCGAATCTGAAGAATTGATCAATGAAGGTCGTAAGGAAATCTTCCACGCAATCTTAACTGCAATGCGCGAGCCAAACGCAAGTGAGCACAGCATTCGTAACGCTGTTGTATCTCAACTACAACGCTTCTTGTATGACAAGACGAAGCGCCGCCCACTAATCTTGCCAATGTTCATTTTGATCTAAAAACAAAAACACCTTCGTAACTTGCTTAATGCAGTTACGAAGGTGTTTTTTTAGTTCTTTTGCAAGTTTTCTAACAAGTGTTCAATTGGTGTCATATCAGTCATATCCGTTTGGCGTGACTCAACCATTTCTACCAATCGTTGTTCTGTTGCCGTTCGTTCACCCATGGCCTTGCGCTTTTCAAAAGCGTACATTACCTTGAGCAACATTTTATCCGATGTTGAGACCTTATCAATATCGATCTTACCGCCCAGCAGTGAAACACTCGCACGTGGCATGTAATCATGGACTTGATCTTCCAAAAATTGAATTGTTTCCTTATCTTCTGGATCTGTCATTCCCACAACGAAGACCCGTTCAATAATATCTGGATCGAAGACATGCGCAATTTCTGGCAGTCCCGCCACTGTACGTCGGTAAATCGGCGCAAACACATAAACCTTTTCAATCCCTGGCTCAGCTGCCAGTGCCGGACATTTATGATAATCACAGACCGATAAATCTAACGCCGTCGCAAAATCCTTGGCGTATGCTTCGGTGGTTCCATATTTTGATGCATAAATAACAACTGCATTCGCCTTTGACATAACGATATCCCCCTACCCTTATTTTACTTAAGTGTACCGCTGACATTTGACTTACATATGCAACAAAAAAGAAAAGCATCAGCTTATTTTTTGTTGATGTTGTTCGTAATTACTTATTTGCTCACAATTTGCATAATTGTTGGCAACTCATTTACTTCATAAGTTGCTTGATATGGCGTTTCATTTACTTGTTGGTGAAGATTTACCCAAAGCGTGTCCAAATTATAACGATTACCACCTTGAATATCTGACGCCAAACCATCCCCAATCATGATTGACTCTTCACGCACCATATCTTGACGGTGCCCAAAGATAGCATCAAAGAATTCAGTTGATGGCTTGGCGTGACCGATAGCATCCGAGATGAACACATCGTCAAAGTAACGACCAAATCCGGTATGTTCTAGACGTAGTTCTTGCGTGCGTTGTTCACCATTCGTACCGGCAATCAACTTGTAGCCTTGAGCCACCAAATTCTTAAGCAAATCTTCGGCACCGTCTAGCACAAAATAATTTTCATTTAGATAATGACGATATTCTTTTTCCAGCGCGATACCGTCTACTGCACGGTCGAATTCAGCAAACAGCTTATCGAATCGTGTGTTATGGATTTGATCCTTATTAATTTCACCACGTTCATATGCCGCCCATAGTCCGCGGTTGATTGTTTGATACGTTGCGAAGGCGTCGTCAACTTGGTTTTCTAGACCGTGATCCCGAAAAATATTCATCAATCCCACTTGCTCGCCCTTGCGGAAATCAAGCAATGTGTCGTCCAAGTCGAAAATTAGGTGCTTATACATGTTGTGCCTCGCTTCTACTGGTTATTTAAACTCAGTATACCAAAAAGCACCGGTCAAAGACCGATGCTTTAGAAAAATATTATAGCCAGAATGGATATGGACGGGTTGTTACCATCAAATCATAGGCACGTGACCCAAGCTCTTCCCCATCCGCATGGCCAAATTCTAGGCGTGATGTGCGTACGCGAATTGATGACGCCGTAAAGCGGTGCACCTCTGAATAACGATAATGACGACCGCGGACCAACTGACCAAGCAACCACAAAATCTTAATGAAGAATTGTGGACGCTCAATCATGATTAAATCAATCTTGCCATCAGTTGGATCGGCATCTGGCATAATCTTTACACCACCACCGAAGTACGGGTGATTCGATACCGTCAACAGGTAACCACGTGGCGTGTAAAACTTACGACCATTCGCAATAATTTCAACTGGAAAACGATCTTGTCGTGACAGCGCCTCAATCAGAGCCACACCGTAAGTCGCCTTGCCGAGCTTTAACTTATTAAGAACATTCTTGATACGTGAGTTATTCGCAATTTCAACCGTCGTTGCGTCAAACCCAATTCCCACGTTATTCAAGAAGAAACGTCGTTCACGCTTAACCGCATCCATGTACTCACCAATGTCAATTGACTTTGGCTCGTTAGCTGCAACTTTCGTTAAAATTGCTTGCATCATTTCAACTGGTGTACCAGTAATACCATGTGCGCGCGCAAAATCATTTCCTGAACCCGCGGGAATATAGGCCAGCGGGATACTTCTTTTCGTGTCAAAGGCAAGCAAGCCATTGATAACTTCATTTAGTGATCCGTCACCACCGACAACAACCAATTGTCGATCTGACGCGTCTTCATATTTAGCATATTGATATGCCCACTTACGCAATTCCCCTGGTGCAGTTGATAGTCGACTATCAAAATCCACCCCAGTGTTTTTTAAGAATTGCTCAACCTCTCCCCAGACAACCATGGATTTTCCCGAACGTGCTGCCGGATTGACAAAAAATGTGTAATGCATCTTTTTGCCATCTCTCTTTCTTTTTGTCATTAATTAGTATACAAAAATTAATACACCTCGTCAGCCAAAATAGGGGCACGGTCACAAAATGGTCGATTTTTACGCATACAAAAAGCCAGAACCAATTCGGTCCTGGCCACGTTTGTTACTTAACACCCCAATAAGATTCTTTGTACGCATCTCGTGCTTGCTTTTCTTCGGCATACACGTCCGCATGCTTCTTGTAAAACTCCTGGTGATACTCTTCGGCCTCCCAGAATGTCGTTGCGTCTTCAATCGTCGTCACAATCGGTGACTCCCCAAAGATTCCCGACGCTTGTAATTGTTCTTTTGATGCCTCAGCAATTGCCCGTTGTTCATCTGAATTCACAAAAATAACTGGGCGATAGTTATCACCCCGGTCTTGGAATTGCCCCATTGCGTCTGTTGGATCAGCCGTCTGCCAATAAAGTGTGACCAGATCTTCGTATGACACAATTTCATCATCAAACCAGATTTTGACAGCTTCAGTATGTCCGGTTTCATGAGCTTTAACTTCTTCATACGTTGGATTAGCTTTAAACCCACCCGTATATCCTGAGCGGACTAGCTTGATACCTGGTAAGGTTTCAAACGGCTGTACCATGCACCAAAAACATCCCCCTGCAAAAATTGCTGTTTGTTCTGCCATTATGACTTCCCCCTAATGTCGATTGATTACTTCAACTTAATATTCCAAGCTGCAATTTCAGCTGAACCGTATAGTTGCTTCATGTGCTTCTTTGTTGATTCCGTTTGGTAAGCCTTAACCACTTGCTTGTAAATCTTCTTGTTTTGCGTTCCCTTGCGTGCCGCAATAATGTTGATGTAGCCCTTGTTGGCCTTGTTAACTGGCTCGACGTACAACGCCTTATCGATGTCCAACTTGGCATCCAAAGCATAGTTGGTGTTAACAACCGCCGCGTCAGCACTCTTCAAAGCTGAAGCTGCTTGATCAGATGCCACTTCCTTAATTTTGAAATCCTTCTTGTTCTCAGTAATATCCTGTGCACTTGGCAACTTCACATCATGGTTGTACTTAATCAAGCCGGCAGCTTCCAGCACATCCAACGCGCGCTTTTCGTTTGACGGATCATTTGGCACAACAATCGTACCGCCCTTAGGCAAATCGGCCAACTTCTTGTGATTGTCAGAATAGATGCGAATTGGTGTCACGTAGGTCTTACCAACGCTGACCAACTTGCCCTTGAAATTTTTGTTCTGAACGTCGAAGTAATTAATCGTTTGGAAGGCGTTCAAATCAATTGACTTGTCGACCAACGCTTGGTTTGGCTTGATGTAATCCGTAAACAACTTAAGCTTAATATCGATGCCATACTTCTTAGCAGCATCCTTCTTAACGTACTCCCACAATTGACGGTCAGAGTCACCCACCAATCCAACCGTTACCGTCTTGTCCTTTGAGGCCGCTGACACAGCATGTGGTTGACTAGCAAATACTGCCAAACCCGCCACTGCAACAACCGTTCCCAATACAACCTGCTTCTTTGAAAGTCCCATTTTCATATCCTCCATAAACCGTAGCTAAAAACAAAAAAGCCCATTCCTATACGTCGCCCCAAAATTAGGGCTCGATATAGAAACGGACTTACCGTGATACCATTCTACCTTCATCATGCCAGTCACCCGACATGAACTTACAACGTGCAGACAGGGAGCGAGATGATGCTGTGTCGATACGCGTGTCTGGTAACGGAGACCAATCCGTGTGGTATTTACAGACTTGCTGCTCATGCCACCCAATCACAGGCCATTTTCATCATCAATTCGCACGTACCGTCACACCGACCCGATACTCTCTAGGCTTTGAATCAATCATTACTTTCCTGATCACTTTGTTTTTAACTGTCGTTTTTTCTTTATGAGCATTATATTAGCGTTTTCTCATTTTAATGTCAACGCTTTTTTAGAATTAATTTTCGTTCACGGCCTTCAGTGCTGTCGCACCAACGAAATTAACCGGTTGCGTAAAGTTAGGTTGGAAGAAGAAATCGGCCATCGCTAGGTCATCAATTGTCATTTTGTTTTGAATGGCTAATGACACAACGTTGGCTGCCTGTGAAATATCATGCTCTGACATAAAGGCTGCTCCTAGCACGCGGCGCGTCGTTTTATCCCAGGTCAATGTTGATAAGACCTTGGTCGTTGAAAGCATAAAGTCAGGACGGTAATCTTCCTCATACACCGTTTCTTCAACATCAATCCCACGGGCTTCGGCACTCGCTTTATTCAAACCCGTACCTGCCATTGCAAAGCCGTAAAGTTCAACTGCTGACGTGCCTTGTGTGCCTTTGTACGCCAAGTGATGGCCATCAATATTACGCGCAACTAACATGCCTTGTCGAATGGCATTCGTTGCCAATGGAATGTAATCCACTGCCTCAGTTGGATTATAAAAGACCGTGGTAGCATCCCCAGCGGCGTAAACATCAGGCACGCTTGTTTCCATATATTTGTTGGTCTTAATCGCTCCGTTTGGTAACATCTCAACTTGTCCTTGGAACAAATCCGTATTTGGTAAGAACCCAATGCCAAGCACAGCGATATCTGCTTCGTAGGCCCCCTTGTCAGTCACGACACGAATACCACCGTCTGGCAAATCTTCAAAGGCTGCTACGCGCTGGCCTAATGCTAAGGTTACGTCGTGTGCAACAAATGCCGCCTCTAGACGATCGGTCATCACCGGACTAAAGTTTTTCGGCAAGACACGATCCAAACCATCAACCAGCGTGACTTCCTTACCCGTCACTGAAAATTGTTCTGCAATTTCAGCACCGATATATCCAGCACCAATCACCACAACACGCTTCAAGCCGTCCGCAACATTTTTAATACGGTTAGCATCTTCCCATGACTTAGCGAAGTAAACACGATTACTATGGATGCCTGGAATATTTGGAACCAACGGCTTAGACCCAGTTGTAATCACAATCTTGTCAAACGTTTCAGTTGTGATTTCATCCGTCAGTAAGTTCTTCGCACGAATTTGCTTAACATTCAAATTCGCTTCGACCACTTGGTGTTGCATCTTCATCGTAATGCCTTGTTCCGTCATCGATTCTGGCGATTCATAAAACATACGTTGTTCGTCTGACACGTGGTTTCCTAGCCATAGCGCGATACCGCATGACAAAAACGAAACTGTCGTATGTTGTTCGTAGACCGTGATGTCGGCATCTGGGTGCAGCTTCTTGATTTGTGTGGCTGAGAACGTGCCAGCGTGTGTACTACCAATAATTGCAATTTTCATGTTACGATTCCCCTTATTTTGCTTTCCCTTGTGCATTTGCAAACCAGTCATTAAACAACAACTTCACAATAGGTCGCGACCCCTTTGTTGCGCTTTAGAAACACCCACATGTTTCTAATTACGGTTTATTATTGTCCGATAATTAGGTATTGCACAAACTAATAGTAACAAACTTCACAAAATAATCAAACCTTTTTCAAAAACAAAATTAAAAAACGCCCGAGATTTCTCTCGGACGCTCTTATCGACGCTATTTACTTAAACCAGCTATCAACCTGCTTTTGGTGATCAGCAATCCATTCCTTGGCTGCTGCCTGCGGTGACTTGCCGTTTTGGATAGCTAACATGACTGATTCCATGTCTTGCTCATCCCACTTAAACTTATCCAACACACGGTAGGCCTTGGGTTTATCTTCCTTAAGTCCCTTACGCGTGAACGTATTGATTGATTCAGATTTTCCAAATGAACCCTTTGGATCAGCCAAATACTTCAAGTCGTACTTTTGGAACATCCAGTGTGGCGTCCAACCAGTCACCACGATATCTTGCTTATCCTTAATCGCCTTACCAAGTGCCACAGTCATGGCACCTGATGATGACGGCGTCAACTTCCAACCATTGTTGGTCAAACCATAATCAGCCATGGCCTTTTCAGTAGCGTTCGTGACCCCAGCTCCGGGTTCGATACCTGTCACCGTTTTATTAGCTTGTGTGGTTAAATCACTAATGCTATCGACGTCCATATACGCTGGCACAACCAACCCAGTCTTAGCACCAGTCAAGTTAGGCCCAAGCATATCAATTTGTGACTTGTACTTTTTGTATTGCGCCGCGTGCGTGTTTGGTAACCAAGCCGACACTGATGCATCCGCTTGTCCATTCGCAACTGATTGCCACATGATTGAGTTATCAAGTGGTGTCAGGTTAACGCTATAACCGTGTTGACGCATTGCTTCAGCCAACACATTACTTGAAGCAACTTCTGAGTCCCATTGCACATAAACAAGGTTCAATGTGTCCTCTGCCTTCTTACTGTTGGCAAAGGTATTCACAACCCCTGAACCAACCATCGCAACAGCCACGACAATCGCTGTCCACATCTTCCAGTGGTGCTTTGAAGTTGGTTGCTTATCAGCCGGCTTGACGTTCAATTTTTGTGTAAAGCGATCAATGATGATGGCCAAGATAACCAAGGCCAGTCCATTCACAAATCCCTTACCAACATCCGCGTTTTGCACCGCTGACAAGACACCACGACCAAGTCCTGGCGCACCAATCATTGAGGCAATCACAACCATTGACAAGGCCAACATAATCGTTTGATTTACACCGGCCAAGATCGTATTGGTTGCCAGTGGCAGCTCAAGCTTAAACAACTTTTGCTTCGGCGTTGATCCATAAGAATCTGCCGCCTCAACCAAATCCTTTGGCACTTGGCGAATCCCTAAGTTCGACATACGAACAGTTGGTGGCAACGCAAAGATAACAGACGCGAAGACACCAGGGACGACACCAATACCAAAGAAAGCAACCGCTGGAATCAAATATACGAAACCAGGCATCGTCTGCATAAAGTCCAAAACCGGTTGGACAATCTTAGCAACCGTTTCCTTCTTGGCCATCCAGATACCCAAAGGCACCCCAATAATGATTGAGACCAGACTAGAGACCAAGACCAATGTAAAGGTACTCATCAAATCTGACCACAAATTTTGGTTGGCAATCAGTAGCAACCCTAGGAAAGTAAACAATGGGAAGCCCCACTTCTTACCGCATACTAGGATCGCAAACACCGTCAGGCCGATAATGACCATCCAGCTTGGCATTGCTGTTAAACCATTGGTAATACCGTTCATCAAGTGGGTCCCGCCATCTTGAATGACATTAAAGAACCCACTCAAAGTGGTCGTTAGCCAGTTAACGGCCGTTTCGACCCAGTTGGCAATCGGTAATTTACTTATTAATACTGTATTCATCGGTAACTATTGCACCTCCGTTTCAGACAACGCTTCTAGGACGCGACCACGAATGATAACGCCAAGCAAACGGCCATTGTCTACTACCGCCAGTGGCGTCGGTGCATCATAAATCAATGGCATGATATCAGCCACCAACATATCACGGGCAACTGTTGGCATCTCTGTCATGACGTCACGCAACCCAATGTTTTCACGACGAGCACGCAAGGCGTCCTCACTGCTGATGAATCCTTGGAAATGACGACGACGATCAACAGCGACCAACCCACTCACTTCTTCAGTACGCATCTTCTTCAAGGCCACTGCTGGTCCATCAACATCAATGTTCGTTGTAATTGGTGGAATCATAATACGTTCAGCCGTTAACACCTTTGAACGGTCGACATCTTCGATAAACGCACGAACATAATCGTTAGCCGGCGCAGTCAAAATTTCCTCTCCAGTACCGACTTGTTGAATTTGTCCATCCTTCATAATGGCAATACGGTCACCAATACGGAGGGCCTCATTCAAATCGTGGGAAATAAAGATAATCGTTTGACTCGCATTTGCTTGCAAATCCAACAATTCATCTTGCATATCACGACGAATCAAGGGGTCAAGTGCTGAGAAAGCCTCATCCATTAGCAGGATTTCAGGGTTATTTGCCAACGCACGGGCCAACCCAACACGTTGTTGCATCCCACCTGAAAGTTGATTAGGATATTGGTCCTTAAACGCCAACAAATTGGCATTATCAAGTGCCTTCTCAGCTCGTTCACGACGTTCTTCCTTTGGCACACCTTGTACCTCAAGACCGTACTCCGTATTTTCTAAAATCGTACGGTGTGGAAACAAGCCGAAGCTTTGGAACACCATACTCATTTTCTTGCGACGGACTTCCAATAATTGTTCCTTGGACATCGTTGAGATATCTTCACCATCAATTTTGATTGACCCTGATGTGGGCTCAATCAAGCGATTCAACAATCGAATAAGCGTTGACTTACCCGATCCTGATAATCCCATGATGACAAAAATTTCTCCCTCTTCGATGGACAAGTTCGCGTCATAGACACCAACTGTCGCACCTGTCTTTTTCAAGATTTCTGTTTTAGAAGCTTGCTGCTGGACCATTTGCAAGGCCGGCTTAACACGTTTCCCAAAAATCTTGGTAAGATGTTCAATTTCCACCTTAGCCATATCTTCATATTCCTCCTACTTGATCGAATTTCTCTCACTTTCGATAAGTGACAACCCTATTGTAAACATGAAGTTGTCACTTGCGTCAAATTTATTTATGTAGACCAACGTGTACCGAAAACGGGACACACCCCAATTTGATAGGCTTACAAGTAGGTCTACCAATTAATAATTGATTGTTTCTTATCAACGCATTATCAGCGAATATGATATGCTTATCTTAATTATGTATTCTAAATTTGGAGGGATATTATGGCCGGACTAAAGCAGCCTCGCTATCGTGTCATTGCATTACGCATCGCTGAGCAAATTAGCGCTAACCAACTCAAGGTCGGCGATAAAATTCACGCCCGCTCAACCTTAGCAACGACATTTGGCGTATCATCAGAAACTGCCCGTCGCGCGATTAGTGTACTCGGTGACTTAGGCATCGTGGAAACCACCCATGGCAGTGGCGCTAAGGTCCTATCTCGTCAGAAGGCCCAGAAATTCGTTGAGAGCGAAACAGAGGTCAATGGGCTACAAGACCTTCAACTATCGCTCACAGAGCAAATTAAGGCCCAGCAGGCCGGTTTAGATGCTTTGAGTAAGGATTTACACCGGTTTGTGGATCAATCACAACACTACCAACAACATAACCCATTGACGCCGTTTGAGTTGGCATTAACAGAGCCATCCACGTTATTTGAAAAATCATTGAGTGAACTGAATTTTTGGCATCAAACTGGCACAACTTTGGTTGGCATTTCGCATGAGGACAAGCTGGTCATCTCACCTGGTCCGTATGCCAAAATCCATCAAGGTGATACGCTTTACTTTGTCGGGGATGAAAACAGCGTCCAAAACGTTTATAACTTTTTCTACAGCAACTAAAAAGGACGAGCAAGAAATAAAACTCTTGCTCGTCTTTTCTGTTTGTATTTAATTATGCGTTGAACGCGTCAGTAAGTGGTGGAACCACTTGCTTCTTACGTGACACAACACCTGGCAATGAAGCACGACCATCAGCCAACTTCACGTCAAAGGCTGCTTCAACCTTATCCAAGTTGTCACCCAAGACCAAGATATCTGAATCTGAGTCCAAGATGTTCGTAACAACAAAGACAAATGTGTTGTAACCTTCTTCAGCCAATTCAGCTTCCATGGCTGCAACCACTTCATCACGGCGTGAGAAGACATCTTCAACGTCAACCGTGTTAACTTGACCGATGCGAACCGTTGAACCATTCAATTCGAATGACTTAGCGTCGCCGTCAATCAATTCCTTAGCTGAACGTGATGACAAGTCAGTACCGGCCTTCAACATTTCCAAACCGTATGCTTCGTAGTCTTCCAAACCAGCAATCTTAGCCAAAGCTTCCAAAGCGGGCTTGTCCATTGGCGTCGTCGTTGGGCTCTTCAACAACAACGTGTCAGAGATGATAGCTGATGCCATCATACCAGCGATTTCTGCAGGAATTTCAACGTTAAGCGTTTGGAATTCGTAGTACAAAACAGTTGCTACAGAACCCCAAGGCTTGTTGATGAAGTACAAAGGTGCAGCAGATGAGAAGTTAATCTTGTGGTGATCGTATACACCGTAAACAGTTACGTCAGCAATGTTAGCAACTGATTGTGCGGCCTCGTTGTGGTCAACCAAAACTACTTCTTCAGTGTCAGCTGACTCGATTACGCGAGGTGCGTCAACCTTAAAGTAGTTCAATGCGAATTGCGTTTCTGCGTTAGGCGTACCCAAAGCCACTGCTTCAGTGTCTTGGTTGTATGCCTTGTTCAACAAGTATGACGCAGCGAATGCTGAAGCAATCGTGTCTGTGTCAGGGTTTTGGTGTCCGAAAACCAACATCTTAGCCATCAGATAAATCTCCAATTTCTTTTTGTTATTTCAATGTATTAACTATACAACATTTTTATGGTGTAGGCACGTAAATTGGTGAAAAAGTATCGCTTTGGATGCAAAAACACACCATCAGCGCAGTGCTAACGGTGTGTTTAACGTTTTTAATTCAAAACCAATGGTTGCACGTAGGCATGCATGCGAACTGGTGTACCAGCCGCTTCGACGTCAATGATAAAGCTACCATTGCTGTAACGTTGACCCATTGGGTGATCCTTTGGTGAAATGTCGAATTGCTTGTCGCGATCCGTCATCACCGTTAATGGTGTTGGCTCATGTGCATCAACGACCATCATCGCTGCGATACGATGTGGATCCTTCTTCAGCTCACGCATAATCGCGACACCCTTACGTCCGCGACTCGTTGCTGAAATTTCAGTAACTGGCATCCACTTGAAAGCCCCACGGTTTGAGACAACCGCAATCGCTTGCTTATCAGTTGCAACAGCCATCTTAACGACGCGGTCACCAACTTCAAGGTTCATCGCCTTAACACCAGCCGTTCGGTTACCAGTTGTTGGCACTTCATCAAGTGAATAACGAAGTCCCATCGCATTTTCTGAAGCTAGCACGACTGACTTTCCAACTAGCTTCTTGTCATCAATCAATTCCAAGCCGACAATCGTTGCATCATCGCTCTTAAGCTTGATTAACATGGTTGCCTTCTTCTTGTAGGTACTACGTGGCGCCAAATCAGCAAACGGCGTGCGCTTAATCAAGCCGTCACTAGTTGCCACTACCCATTCACCAGCCATATCATCGACAGATGCCATGATACGCACATCGATCACAACTTCATCATTGGCCAAGCCAGTAATGGTTTGTGACAAGTGTTCGCCGGCATCCTTCCACTTAAACTCAGGCAATTCGTGGACCGGACGATAAATCACATTACCCTTGTTTGTGAAGATAAACGCGTGTTGTAGCGTATTCACCTTTTCAACAAAGACTGGTTCATCATCATCACGTAGGCCATTCTCGTCACCGGATGCCGTGTAAGAACGTACTGAAGCACGCTTAACGTAACCAGCACGTGACACAAGCATCACAACATCTTCGTCAGCAACCGTCACAGTTTGGTCAATCTTCAACTCTTGCACTTCGGCTTCGATTGACGTACGACGTGGCGTGTTGTATTCCTTCTTGATGGCTTGTAGTTCAGCCTTCAAGACCTTACGCAACGCCTTAGGGTCTGACAAAATTTCGTTATAGTTCGCAATCTTTTGCGCCAAGTCTTCAAACTCAGCTTGCAATTGCGTCACGTCGGTATTCGTCAAACGGTACAATTGCAACATCACGATAGCTTCAGCTTGCGGCTCCGTGAAGTCATAGCTATCAATCAAGTTTTGCTTAGCATCCTTACGATCCTTAGAACCGCGGATTGTGGCAATCACTTCATCCAGGATTGAAAGGGCCTTAATCAAACCAGTCACGATGTGCTGGCGAGCTTGGGCCTTCTTCAAATCAAATTGCGTACGCTTCGTAATAATTTCAACTTGGTGTGCCAAGAAGGCTTGCAACGCTGTCTTCAAGCCAACACGTTCAGGGCGCTGGTTGTGAATGGCAACCATGTTGAAGTTGTACGTCACTTGCAAGTCTGTCTTCTTGAACAAGTAGGCCAAAATACCCTCGGCATTGGCGTCCTTGTTCAATTCGATAGCAATTGATAATCCTTCACGGTCAGATTCATCACGCACTTCAGTAATGCCGGCAACGTCCTTGTTTAGGCGGATTTCATCAATCTTCTTAACCAAGGCTGCCTTGTTCACTTCGTATGGAATCTCTGAAACCTCAATTTGAGACTTACCACCCTTCAATGGCTTAATCTCAGTCTTTGAACGCACAATAATGCGACCACGACCGTTTTCATAAGCTGAACGGATACCATCGGCACCTTGGATAATACCACCCGTTGGGAAATCAGGTCCCACAACGAATTGCATCAAATCATCCAAAGACGCCTTAGGGTGCGCTAGCAAGTAAACCAACGCATCAATTACTTCACCCAAGTTGTGCGGTGGAATATCCGTCGCATAACCGGCTGAAATACCAGTTGCCCCGTTCACCAATAGATTTGGGAAGTGAGCCGGTAGAACCGTTGGCTCATACTCCGTGTCATCGAAGTTAAGAACCATTTCAACGGTCTCTTTATCCAAATCGCGGAGCATTTCTCCAGCCAACTTTGACAAACGTGCCTCGGTATAACGCATTGCAGCAGGCGGATCATTATCGATTGAACCATTGTTTCCGTGCATTTCAATCAGTGGTGCACGCAACTTCCAATCTTGTGACATACGCACAAGTGCCTCATAAATTGATGAGTCACCGTGCGGGTGGAAATTACCCATGACGTTTCCGACAGACTTAGCTGACTTACGGAATTGCTTGTCATAGGTATTACCATCTTTGTTCATCGCATACAAAATACGACGTTGTACGGGCTTCAAACCGTCACGGATGTCTGGCAAAGCACGTTCTTGAATGATGTACTTTGAATAACGACCAAATCGGTCACCCATCACCGCTTCTAGGCTGAGCTCTTGAATGTTTCCTACTTCAACCATTCAGTTTCAAATCCCTTCTAGTCTTGCCAAGTTTCAATGACTGGCGCAACAAAATCAT
Organism: Weissella confusa; assembly: GCA_041871065.1. NCBI lineage: Bacteria > Bacillati > Bacillota > Bacilli > Lactobacillales > Lactobacillaceae > Weissella > Weissella confusa. The sequence continues at coordinate 1,193,219 of CP168942.1, forward strand.
CTTCTGCCTCGGTTGCTGGTTCAGCAACTTCTGGATCTTCTTCAAGCAAAGTGTTACCTTCTTCAGCCAAGGTAAAGGCTACGTTAGCCTCAATCCACTTACGACGTGGTTCAACCTTATCACCCATCAACGTCGTCACGCGCTTTTCAGCCAACATGGCGTCGTCAATCGTGACACGAATTAGGGTACGTTGCGCGGGATCCATTGTCGTTGCCCAAAGTTGCTCAGCGTTCATTTCACCAAGACCCTTGAATCGTTGCAATGTGTAGCCACGACCAATCTTCTTTTCAGCTTCGGCCAATTGTGAATCGGTCCAAGCGTACTCGATTGATTGCTTCTTACCAGTCCCCTTACGCAACATGTATAGCGGTGGCAAAGCAATATAAACCTTACCAGCGTCAATCAATGGGCGCATGTACTTGTAGAAGAACGTCAACAACAACGTTTGAATGTGAGCACCATCGTCGTCCGCGTCGGTCATGATAATAACCTTATCGTAGTTGGCGTCATCGACATTAAACTCAGGACCAACTCCAGCACCAATCGTGTAGATAATGGTTGAGATTTCTTCGTTCTTCATGATGTCAGCTAGCTTAGCCTTCTCCGTGTTCAAAACCTTACCACGCAATGGTAGGATGGCTTGGAACTTACGGTCACGACCTTGCTTAGCCGAACCACCGGCTGAGTCACCCTCAACCAGGAACAATTCGTTTTGTGCGGCGTTCTTAGATTGGGCCGGCGTTAGCTTACCTGATAGCAAACGTTCCGTCTTCCCCTTCTTCTTACCTGAACGGGCTTCTTCACGAGCCTTACGGGCAGCTTCACGGGCCTCACGGGCACGCAAGGCCTTACGAATCAAACTTTGTGAGAATTCACCATTTTCCATCAAGTAGAAGCCAAGTTGTTCAGACACAACGCTATCAACGATTGAACGAGCTTCAGGCGTTCCCAACTTATCCTTGGTTTGACCTTCGAATTGCAACAATTCTTCAGGAATACGCAATGAAATAACTGCTGAAAGGCCTTCACGAACGTCAGAACCTTCTAGATTCTTGTCCTTATCCTTCAACAAGTTAACCTTGCGGGCGTACTCATTGAACGCCTTCGTCCATGCTGAACGCAAACCAGCTTCGTGGGTTCCACCATCTGGTGTACGAACGTTGTTAACAAATGACATAGTTGTTTCTGAGTAACCGTCGTTGTATTGGGCAGCCACTTCAACCTCGACACCTTGGGCAAAACCATCAAAGTACATGATGTCGCCTAATGTGTCTTTATCTTCGTTCAAGTAACTAACAAATGCCTTAATACCCTCTGGATAGTGGTATTCTTCTGAACGTTCTTGACCAGCACGTTCATCAGTCAACGTAATCTTAACATCACGCAACAAAAAGGCTGATTCACGCAAACGCTCGGCCAAAACATCAAAGTTATAAATTGTCGTTGAGAAAATCGCAGGATCTGGCTTAAACGTCACCGTCGTACCATTTGATTCCTTCGTCTTACCAAGCTTGTTCAACGTACCATCTGGGTGACCACCGTTAATAAAGTGCTCTTGGTACTTTTGACCGTCACGGACAATCGTAACCGTTAAACTCGTTGACAAGGCGTTAACAACTGATGATCCAACACCGTGCAAACCACCAGACGTCTTGTAGCCACCTTGACCAAACTTTCCACCAGCGTGAAGCACCGTCAAGATAACTTCGGGGGTTGGCTTTCCTGAAGCGTGCATCCCGACCGGCATACCACGACCGTGATCGACAACGGTGATTGCGTTGTCCGCGTGAATCGTCACATTAATTTCATCACCAAACCCAGCCAATGCTTCGTCGACTGCGTTGTCAAAAATTTCATAAACCAAGTGGTGCAAGCCTTTGCCATCAGTTGAACCGATGTACATTCCTGGTCGCTTGCGAACCGCCTCCAATCCTTCAAGGACTGTAATGGAATCATCCGAATAAGTATTCTTGTTTGCCATGGACGCTTCCCTTCTTGCTTTTTTTAATCTGTCGTCTTACGTGAAAAATTTCTTTTTCAAAGCGTTCCGTTCTTCATAATAGCCCAACAAAGGCTCTCGTTGCAATAGTGTTAAATAAATTTAAAGGTAACAGGTGTTTCAATCGTGGTAATATATTAACTGTTCTGTTATTTGAAACAGATAGCAATTATTCTATTTAATACTATTTTATAAGGAGTATTTATCTTGACGATTTTTCATTTTGTCATAAGTTTTTTGCTGGCCTACTTTTTTGGATCAATGCCATTCGGTTACTGGATTGGCATGTTGTTCTATAAAAAGAACATCCTAAAGCTGGGCTCAGGAAACATCGGCACAACCAATACATTCCGTGTATTGGGTACCCGTGCCGGCATTGCCGTGCTATTACTTGATATCTTCAAGGGTTCTGTTGGTGCCCTAATGGCTTACATCTGGGGTCCAGCGCCCGCTTGGACAGTGATGGTGGTCGGTCTTGGAGCCATTCTTGGTCACACATTCTCAATGTGGATTGGCTTTAAGGGGGGCAAGGCCGTCGCAACCTCAATGGGTGTGCTGTTGATGTATAACCCTACTATGTTCGTGATTGCCTTTGCGATTTTCCTAACGGTCATCTTGCTAACAAGCATGGTATCAATGGCTTCAATGATTGGTTTCACACTGGTAACGCTACTATCAACCTTTTGGTTGCATGACTGGCTGCTATCAATCATTGCATTTGCTTTGACGATTTTTGTGTTCTACCGTCACCGCGAGAACATTGTCCGCATTAAAAACGGTACTGAATCAATGGTGCACTGGGGTCTTGGTTACTGGCGCAGCCAATCAAAAAACTAACTTCAATTATGCATTTGAAACACGGCTACAATTCGTAGTCGTGTTTTTTATTATGCACCCTGTGTCAACACTATAATAAAAAGCCTTGCCACCATGTAGCAAGACTAAATAAATTGCTGATTAGAAAAATGTTAGTGAATATGAACCCGTAAATGTTTGGGCTGGTGCAAGTGTATTAATACCAAACTTGTGACGCAACTCACCGTCGGCATCAACTGTGTCAGCAATACCCCACCATGGCTCGATTGCCACAAACGGTGCTTCCTTGGCATATGGTGTCCAAATGCCCACATACTTAGCATTTTGAATGTGCATCGTCACACCATGCGACTCGTTCAACTTTGCCAAAACAATTGAAACGGGATTTTGATCCAAACGCAAAATAATCGCGTCGTCCTTGTAGTCATCACGACGCAAACGCAATGGAATGCGTGAATCAAACGTTGATTCCAAGTTGTTGTCCAAATATGGGCCAACCAACTTGGCACGTTGATACTTGCGTTGTGGTTCAACATTGATGTAGTAGTCCGTAAACTTCTCGCCTTCTTCAAGCGGTGCACGGAAGCCTGGGTGTCCACCAACTGAGAAGTAGATGTCATGCGTATCCGTGTTCGTCACAACATACGCAATACCAAGCGTATCTTGCTCAGTGAGACGATACAAAACGTCAAATTGGAAGTGGAATGGGTAAATTGAAAATGACTCTTCATTATCAACCAAACGGAAGCGAGCTGTCGTGGCCGTCTTTTCAACCAAATCGAATTCATTATCACGGGCAAATCCGTGTTGCGCCATGAAGTAAGTCTTATCACGATACTTGTAACGATCACCACGAAGGCGGCCAACGACCGGGAACAAATTAGGTGCGTGACGACCCCAGAAATTAGGATCGGCCGTCCACATGTATTCCAAACCGCTTTCCTTGTTCGTAACACTCGTTAATTCAGCTCCCATTTCTGAAATAACGACCGTAATATTATCATTCTCTAACTTGACTGACATGCCACTGTGCCTCCTGTAAGCGTTTTCCAATATTTCAATTATAACAAATATAAGCATGCATTTCTATTCAAGAACCATGAATTTTGTATGCAAAAAAAGAGGCCCGCTTGCGCAAGCCTCTAATTCAGTTACTCAGTTGCACGTGGGAAAAAGTCACGATAACTTTTCTGCAAGGCATCTGTTGTAACGTGGGTATATATTTGGGTCGTGCTGAGACTACTGTGGCCGAGCAATTGTTGCACGGTACGTAAATCAGCACCATTATTCAATAAATCAGTGGCAAACGTATGCCGGAACATGTGCGCCGACACAACCTGCGTCAGTCCCGCCTTTTTGGCGAGCTGCTTAAGAATATACTCAATCCCGCTCGTCGTCAATGCTTGACCTCGTTGGTTGACGAATAGCCGGTCGTGAACCGTGTCGGACTTTGCCAGCAATGCTGGTCGCGCATCAGTTAAGTAAACCGCCAATGCATCAGCTGCATACTGACCGTATGGCACAATACGCGTCTTATTTCCCTTACCAGTGATAGTAATGATGCGCGCCTGTTGGTCAATCATCCCCAACGTTAAACCTGCAACTTCGGAAACACGCGCCCCGGTACCATACAAAATTTCCAGCAACAGCCGATTACGTAATCCCAGGAGACTTGTATCTCCCATCACCACTTCAAACAGCTTGTTTAACTCTTTTTCGTAAAAGTACCGTGGCAAATGCCGTCCTGCTTTTTTCAGTTGCACACCAGCAAATGGATTACTGGTCACAAATTCATTGCGTTCCAAGAACTGATAAAAGGCACGTAACGAGCTCACTTTGCGGGCAATTGTCCGACTCACATCCCCTTTTTCATAAAGGGCTGATAAGTAAACACGCACATCATATTGATCAACGGCTGTAATATCAACCGTTTCCTGATCGCCAGTCTCTATTAAGAAGCGTTCAAACTCGTTAATATCTGACCGGTAAGCCTTTTGGGTGTCATCTGAATACTGGCGTTCAACACGTAAGTAGTCCAAAAACAACCCGGTTAATTTCGCCGTATCTGCCATCCTTATGCCTTCTCAGTTTCTTGCTTCTCAGCCTTATCTGAAACTTCTTCGTCATCCTTTGGCGTTGTACCATCGGCACGCGTCTTTTCAGTTGGCTTGTCCCATGATACGAAATCACAATCTGGGTAACGTGAGCAACCGTAGAACGTACGACCACGCTTGGTCTTGCGTTCAACAATTTGTCCGATACCACACTTAGGGCAACCAAGACCGATTTCTTCAACAATCGTTTGCGTGTTACGGCAATCAGGGAAGCGTGAACAAGCGTAGAACTTACCATAGCGTCCCATCTTTTCAAGCATCGGTGCACCACAGACATCACAGTTAAAGCCAGCCAAGCGGTCCTTCAAGACAATCTTTTCCATCTCCACTTCAGCCTTTTCAAGCTCTTGTGAGAATGGCTTGAAGAAGTCATCGATGACCTTCACCCAGTTTTCCTTACCGTTTTCAACGTTATCCAAATCGGTTTCGACTTGGGCGGTAAACTTGATGTTCGTGACATCCGGGAAGAATTCTTGCACCGTGTTTTGGACTAACTCACCCAATTCAGTTGGCACGAACTTCTTCGCATCAATACGCACGTAACCACGCTTTTGAATCGTCTCAATTGTAGCAGCATACGTTGATGGACGACCAACACCATTTTCTTCCAGCGCCTTAACCAAAGCAGCTTCGGTATAACGAGCAGGCGGTTGCGTAAAGTGTTGTTCAGGTGATGTCTTTGCCATTTGTACCAAATCGCCAACTGCTAATTCAGGTAACTTGTTGTCCTTTTCCTTAGCTGCTGGATAAGCCTTGGTAAATCCAGCAAACTTAGTCTTTGAACCATTAGCACGGAACATTACCCCGTTTTGTTCAATCGTGACAGCCATCGTGTCCAAGATTTCCGGAGTCATTTGACTAGCCACAAAACGTGACCAAATCAATTGATACAACTTAAATTGATCATTCGTCAACTTATCCTTGATTGAAGCTGGCGTACGGAAGACAGACGTTGGACGAATGGCTTCGTGGGCGTCTTGAGCACCTTCTTGTTGCTTACCTTGGACTGGCTTTGTTGCCGCATACTCGGCACCATATTCTTCATGGATGAACGTTGAAGCGTCCGCCTTAGCGATTTCAGAAATACGCGTTGAATCAGTACGCATATACGTAATCAGTCCAACACTACCTTCTTTACCGCCCAAGTTGATACCTTCGTACAACTGTTGCGCAGCCATCATCGTCTTACGCGTACGGAAGTTCAATTGCGTATTCGCCGTCTGTTGCATCGTTGACGTTGTGAAGGCTGGTTGTGGGTTACGCTTACGTTCCTTCGCTTCAACCTTTGTGATATCAAAGTCACCCTTTTGATCAAGGCGCTTCATCACTTCTTGAACCGCATCGTTATCCGGCAACTCCGTCTTCTTACCATCAACGCCGTAAAAGACCGCCTTAAACTTGGTCTTATCCTTCTTGAATTCTGAATCCAACGTCCAGTATTCATCTGGTTGGAAGGCTTGAATTTCGTTCTCACGCGCAATAACCAATCCCAATGCGACTGATTGCACACGTCCAGCTGACAACCCCTTCTTAACCTTCTTCCACAAGATTGGTGAGATTGAGTAACCTACCAAACGATCAAGGACACGACGTGCTTGTTGCGCATCAACCAAATCCATGTTGATCTTACGTGGTTGCTTAAAGGCATCCTTAACGGCATCCTTGGTAATTTCATTGAAGACAACACGGTTTTCGCCGGCGTCTAAGTCCAAGTCAAGAATATGTGACAAGTGCCAAGCAATTGCTTCTCCTTCACGATCCGGGTCGGATGCGAGGTAAACGTGCTTAGCTGCCTTAGCTTCTTTCTTCAAACCCTTAATCACATCCCCTTTACCGCGGATGTTGATGTATTTAGGTTCATAATTATTTTCAATATCGACACCCATCGTTGACTTGGGCAAGTCGCGGATGTGACCAATACTTGCAACGACCTTATAAGAACTTCCCAAGTACTTTTCAATCGTCTTGGCCTTTGATGGTGACTCAACGATAACTAGGTTCTTCTTTGGCTTAGCCTTAGACTTGGTCTTTGAAGCCGTCGCACGCTTCTTTGCTGGCTTCTTTTCAGTTGTTTCTGCCATGTGCGTGGACCTCTTTCTTTTAGATTTTTCTGTTTTCTACTATATATAGTAAGTATTATGCTTTAACAATAATGTACTATACACTACCAGTCTAGACTTTGACAAATAACAACCGTTTCGTATGTGCACCATTTAACAAATTCAGAAGGAATTTCGGATGATATCTGCCGGGGATAATGCAGGTATTGCGCCGGCAGAGATTAAGGCATTTGTCCCACTAGAAAGTGTCGTATCGATTCGACCTGGCACTGCATAAATATCCCGATTTGCAGCCAACGCCTGATTAGCCGTGATTAAAGAACCCGAACGATTTTTGGCTTCCACTACTAAGCATGCCGCACACAGTCCGGCAATAATGCGATTACGTTCCGGAAATTGATGTTTAGCCGGTCCGACCCACGGCAAATATTCCGACACAACAACGCCAGCGTCAGCCACCTGGCTTTGTAAACTATCCCGGCGACGCGGATACGCAACATCAAGTCCTGTCCCAATAACACCGACCGTCGCGCCGTGATGAGCTAACGTTTCGCGATGAACGGCTTCATCAATACCGCTTGCTAAACCAGATATCGTTATAATCCCTGCTTCAACGAATGTCGGCACAAACCCTTTAACAATTTGTTCCCCATACGTCGACATTTCGCGAGTGCCGACAATCGCGACGCCTGGATAACGCGCAAACAAAAGATTCCCTTTGTAAAACAACACCACTGGCGGACAATTAATTTCCGCTAACCAGGTTGGATAATCATCGTCAGCAATCGTGACATAATCCATCATTTTAAGCTTTTCAAATTGTTCCCTGGCTACTTCCGATTGGCAAAAAGCACGACTGCTCGCACGTTGCTGCGCCGGAACACCTGCTAATTGGTGTACCTCGTTTATCGAAAGTTCATTTACGCCATGTGCAAGCATATATTGCCAAATATGTGTTCTGCCAACAATTCCAACACCAGGGACCAGCAATAACCATAATAAAAAATCACGTTGTTTCATAGCATCCTCCTAGTAAGAAAGAGCTGAAACAACGTGATTTTTCCAATTTTAATCCAAATAATTTTTAACTGGCGCAAATGTTTTGCGGTGAATAGGTGTCACGCCATTCATTTCCAAACCAGCCAAATGTTCAGCGGTTCCGTAGCCAGCGTTATGTTCAAAGCCGTAGCCCGGATAATCAATCGCATAAGCTGCCATCAATTCATCACGAAAATTCTTCGCAAGAATAGAAGCCGCCCCGATTGAAATACTGCGGTCATCCCCTTTGATTAACTTTTCTTGGGGCAGTGGCAAATCAACCGTCATCGCATCAATCAGTAAGCCATCAACTTGTACCGACAAGTTTTCGATTGCCTGCTTCATCGCCACACGTGACGCCTCATAGATGTTGATTTCGTCGATTTGTTCAGCATCAACAACCCCAAAGGCATACGCAACCACTTTATCCTTGATGTCTTGATCAAGTGCCAAACGCGCCTTTTCAGACAGTTGCTTTGAATCATGCACTGCAATCAGGTCAAACGAGTCATCAATGACGGCAGCTGCTGCAACCACGGGACCAGCTAAAGGACCACGGCCGACTTCATCAACACCCGCCAAAACAAGGCCATTCTGCCAGGCATCTCGCTCAAATGTTAGGCGTTCTGAAAAAGCCTGCGCTTGTGCCGCTTGTTTAGCCAATCGCTTATCGTAACTCACTAACAGTTTCTGGACACCAGCACGCTCATCCGCGCGCCAAATAGTCAACTGTTCTGGTGCGACATCGCCTTGCAACGCCACCTTAATGGCTGCGATTGTCTCAGGCTTGGTCATCTTGTACAACTCCGATGTTGTCCTCAGGCATTTCAACCGTGTATTCACCCAGCTTGCCGCGACGCAAATCAATCAACAAACGCTCTGATGCACGATCGTAGTCATCCTTAAATCCAAGCTTTTGCGTGATAAGCAACAACAACTCAACGTCTGTATTGTTCTCCCAGGCATCTTCTGGCAAGTGGTAACGGGCAATAATGGCAGCTGGGTTATACTCGCGCATAAACTTCAACGTTGCCAAGGCAATGTCATCTTGGTTAATCAATTGATCCTTAATGGCACCAGTCATCGCCAAGTGCTCACCAACACGTTGGTCCTCAAACTTCGGCCAAAGCACACCAGGCGTGTCCAATAGCTCCAAGTTCGTTGGCGTCTTCAACCATTGCAACTTTTTCGTCACACCTGGACGGTCACCGGTGATGGCAACATTCTTCGTCACCAAGTGATTCAAAAGCGTTGACTTACCAACGTTTGGAATACCAGCAACCAACGCACGGATTGGCTTGTCCTTAACACCCTTTTCTTCTAGGGCAGCCCACTTGTCAGCTAACACCTTGCGGGCAGCCTTCGTCATAATTTGGGGCGTCTTGTGGCCACGCGTATCCAACGCCACAACTTCCATCCCCTGAGCTTCGAAGTACTTCTTCCAAGCCTTCGTACGTTCTGGATCAGCCAAGTCAGTCTTTGTCATAACCAACAAACGAGGCTTTTGACCCAAGACCTCATCTAGTTCTGGGTTACGTGATGAAACTGGGATGCGAGCATCAACCAATTCAAACACAATATCAACATACTTTAAATTTTCGCGCATTAGGCGGAAGGCTTTAGCCATGTGACCAGGGAACCATTGAATAATTTGAGCCATAATGTTCTTCCTTTCGGGTGCTTATGTATGACGGCCGAAACCGTCTTAATCTTCTGATGCTAAGTAACGCGTCCACGCTTCGTCAAAAACTGACATGCTGTGTAGGTAAGACGCGTTTTCTTCTAAGTAACGTGATAATTCATCAAAATCTTCCGCTTGCTTAGGAAATTGTTGGTCGTAGAAGGCCGCATTCGCAAACGTCTGAACTTCGTCAAAAGTCATTGGATTGCGTTGGGTCATCAACCACGAAAAAAATGGGCGTCGCATTATTTGCTATATCCTCCACGGAATAAAAACTTGTCCTTAGCCGGATCAATCGTCACCGCTTTCACGCGCATTCCCTGCACTTTCGGCGTTTTTCCGAGATCAATCAAAATCGTTTGTTCTGATGTGTCGATGGTTAACCACTTTGGCAAATCGACCATGTTACCAAGATAACCCATAACATACTTCACAGGCAATGGTAGTTGACCAACTGCCACTGACTTCGCGTGGAGCAGAATACCACCGTTCTTGGTAACTTCAGGCACCATCTTCATCCCAAAATCAACGTTCTGGCCTAGGAGCTTGTACGTACCATACACCATCATACCTGACTTTGTCATCTCAAAACGGAATTTGTCCTTCAAAGCCGGGTCGTTATTCAAATACTGTTCAACAATCGCATTGAGTTCTTTGCGATCTACCGCAACCGTAAATGACGCTTGGCCAATTTGCGGCTTAGTATCCGTTACTTCAGTGCGATCCTGAGGTAATAGAATCAACACAATCACAAGCGCGACCAATGCGACCAACGTGATTCCGATTCCGGTAATGATGCCTTGAACACGTTCACGAGATGGCATTACCACGCCAAAACGTGTCACTTTACGTGGTTCCATGTTACTTCTCCAACCAATCTTCAGTGTGCTTTGCCATGCGCTTTACTAGCAGCGCACTCATTTTGTCATACCCCTTATCGTTAGGGTGATAGTGATCAAGCGTCGTAATGTAATCATTCAACTCTTTATCGCTTTTACCATTCAGCGTATCCGTAACCATCTCATTATTGAGTGAGCCACGGTTGGCCTTTTCAGCCTCAGCAGCCAGCTTTTGACGAGCTGCTGATGTTTGATATTGACCGTACGTCAGCGTATTAAACGTTGACACATAATAAACACGATCATCAGCCGATGCAAGATTGGCATTGATGCCATTATAAATTTTGACATCATCGTTCAAGTCCGAACGGTTAGCCAAATAAACATATAACGTGTTGTAATTGCCAAACAAGAATATCGGCGCATCAGGATTCTTCTTTTCAAGATAGTTGATGAGTTTCGTTAAATTTTCGGTGTAATCTGGCATACTGGCCGTCACCTTGTCCGTAACGTCCCGTTCAGACTTCGCGAAAATCGCTTTAAACAGGGTTTGTTGTAAGTCGTTACCGCCAACCGTCATCACCAACACATCTGCGGATTTAATATCTGATACAGCCTTTTTATTCTTTTTAACGCGCTTCAAAATTTGATCCGAACGATCACCCGCCTTACCATAATTGGCGGTCTTAACTTTCACATCGTACTTGTCAGTCAATAATTTTGCTGTTCGCTTTGTGTATCCTTGTTGCTTAGTGGTATCACCCACACCCTCCGTTAAGGAATCACCAACGGCGACCAATTTAACCGTTTGCTTGTTAGCAGCATAAGCTGGCACGCTGGCACTCAAAGTTCCAAAACCAGTCGCCACTAAAAGTGTTGCGACCATCGTTTTAAATTTGCGTTGCACACTGCTCACCTCCTTAACAAAGCTTCGACTTACTATTTTACCATAGAAAAAGCGTTCCGCCCGGGGACGAAACGCTAATTTTTTACTACTTCACTTGGTAACTGAAACCAATTGCGCCAGCGCCGGTGTGCGTTGACACAGTTGGTGACGTTTGTTGCACAACAATCTTAATGTCTGGGAAGATTTCATTAACCTTATCAGCCAATTCTTGTGCCTCAACTGGAATACCAGCGTGAGAAATACCAATTGCTTCGATACCGTTTGGTGCAGCTTGCATTTGCTCAACAATGCTCTTCAAGTAGGCTCGCGTTGACTTAGCGCCACGCCCCTTAACTTCAACATTGATATTACCTTGTTCGATGTGCGCACCGATCTTGATGTTCAAAACACCAGCGATGAAGCCGGCCGTCTTTGACAAGCGACCACCCGCAACTAGGTTATCAAGGTTTGACACCGTCAAATACAATTGTGTATTGTCGTGCACCCGCTTGATTTCTGCAAGAATATCTTCCTTTGAGGCCCCCTCAGCAGCCATCTTAGCAGCCGCTAGTACTTGGAAGCCAAGCGCGCGATCGATAAAGTCTGAATCAAGGACAGTAATGTCACCTTCAACCATCATCGCTGCTTGTCGGGCTGCATCAGCAGTACCTGACAAGCCCTTCGTCAAATGAATTGAAATGATTTGAACATCATCGCCAACCAATGACTCGTAGACTTCTGTAAACACACCCAATGAAGGTTGTGATGTTTGTGGCAAATTCTCGGCTGCCGCCATCTTATCCATGAATTCAACCGGTGACAATGTCACACCATCTTGGTAGACCGTGCCATCAATCATAATTCCCAAAGGAACTACCTTAACATCGTATTGTGCAACTTCTTCAGGCGTCAACATTGCTGTTGAGTCAGTGACAATTTTAACTTGGGCCATGTTTTTAATTCCCCGTTTTTTGTAAATAATTTAATGTGCCTATATTATCTCATTATCATGCCGATAATTCAAGATACTCAAGTGGCACAACATGTTATCTAGTATTGTGTACTAGATGCTAAAGGCAGCTGCCACCAATGACAACTGCCCTCAAAAAATATTGTTTATAGTGAATCCGGTTCGCGAATCCAAGCCAAAGCCAAGGCACCTGCACCCAAGTGAGTTCCGATAACTGGGCCAAAGTACGTCAATTCAATTGGCATATCTGGGTGGCGTTGTTGCAAATCTTCACGCCAAGCAGCTCCTGCTTCTTCAGCATTCGCGTGAATAACCATTGCACGCAATGGATACTTAGAGTTTGCACGCTCTTGATCGAACAACTCTTCCGCACGCGCCATGGCCTTCTTCATTGAGCGCACCTTTTCGAATGGCACAATGTAGTTTGACTCATTATCAAATGTCAAAATAGGCTTGACCTTAAACATTGTTCCGATGATCGCTGATGCGTTTGACAAACGACCACCGCGTACCAAGTTTTGCAAATCATCCACAATGAAGTATTCGTCCATCGTTTGTTGCAACTCGTCCATCGTCGCAATGATGTCAGCAGGCTCAGCTCCAGCTTGCGCCATTTGCGCTGCCTTCATAACCAAGTGACCCATCAAACGTACGGTAATCTTTGAATCATAGCCGTAAACCGTAAAGTCATCTACAGCATCAGCCAAGCCAGCAACCGTGTTAACGGTTCCTGAGATCGTTGAAGCCAAGTTAACGACGATTGCACCATCGTAACCATCCGCCTTCAACGACTCAAACAATGTAATCCATTCCCCAACAGCCGGTTGTGACGTTGAAGGGAACGTCTCTGACGTAGCCAACTTTTCATAAAATTCAGAAGTGGTCAAATCAACCCCTTCGCGGTAGACTGTGCCGTCGATAATAACCGGAATTGGCATCACCTTAATGTCTAGCGCAACCACTTCATCTCGACTTAGATAAGCCGTTGAATCCGTTACAATCGCAATTTTCATCTCAAAATCCTCTCAAATTAATTGTTAGTTGTAATGTTCTTTGGCAAACGCACAAAAATAATCAAGCCAATCACGAACAGAACTGACAGTGCGCCAGCGGCAAATTGCACGCGTCCCGTCACCTGTGACACAATTCCGAAAATAGCTGGTCCAATAATCGCTGAAAACTTTCCAAAGATATTAAAGAACCCAAAAAACTCACTACTACGTTCTTTAGGAATAATTTGTCCTAAGTGCGAACGTGACAAGGCTTGCATCCCACCTTGTGATGAGCCGACACCAAACGCTAGCAACCAAAATTGATTAGGGTGATTAATAAAAATTGCAAATAATGTAATACCGATATAAATCAGCATCCCCATAATCAAAATATTACGATTACCAAAGCGATCGGCTAACCAGCCGTACACAATTGAAAATGGAAAGGCAATTAGTTGCACCGCCAACAAGACAACAATTAGTTGACTGCTTGGAATGCCAATTGCCAACGCGAATGAAGACGCCATTGTGAAAATGGTGTTCACCCCGTCAATGTAGAAGAAATAAGCCAAAAGGAATCCTGACAAAACAGGATAATGGCGCAAATCACGAATGGTTTCACCCAAACGTCGAACGGCTGCTCGAACCGGGTGGTCATTTGCTGGCAAAGCATAAACCTGGCGCACATTCTTAACGAATGGCACGGTAAACACGAACCACCAAATAGCTGACAACACAAACGCAAAAATAACAACGCCGTGCGCTGATAGGAAGCCACGTCCAATCATATAGATAATGAGCGGCACAAGACCTCCCAAGTACCCAAATCCATAACCAGCAGAACTAACACGATCCATCCGATCTGGTGTCGTGATATCTGTGATGTAACTGTCATAAAAAACATTAGCAGATGAGTACCCAACAAATGATAACACAAAGACTGCTAACAATAAGAAAAGATTGTCAGCTGGCACGGCTGCTAAGCCGAGTGTGCCGACAATCCCCAATGCCGTAAATATATAAAACAAACGTCCCTTCATGCCTTGGAAATCAGCCAAAGCACCCAAAATTGGCGCTAAAACGGCTGCCGCAAGCGTTGCAACTGAATTGGCATACCCCCAATAAGCGGTTGCGTGGGTCGCTGAAATGCCACCATTCGCTGCAACTGACGTCAACCAAATTGGTAGCACTGCCGTTACAACGATGATGCCGTACGCTGAGTTCGCCCAATCATAAAAAATCCAGCTCCACTCAGTTTTATTAAAAAGCTTCTTCATTCTTACTCCTTAAACGCCTCGTCGATCACATGACCAGCAGTTGGCGTATTAAATTGTAAGCCAAGCAACTTAGCCATCGTTGGTCCCTCTGACGTTAAATCAATATCCAACGCCAATTCTTGACCAGCCTTAATGTCAGGTCCGTTCAAAATAAGAGTCGTCGTGTAATCCTCATTGTCTGGGTGGTAGCCGTGAGTTCCCTTGTAACGGTCAACTTCACCACGTTCCAGCATCTCGTTTGTCACTTCTTCAACCACTGCTGGTCGACGCGTTTCGTCGGTGAAGTAGTAGCCCTTTTCTGCTTCCACCATCAAAGATGCTTCCGGATCGGCCCCAAACTCAACGAGTTCGCTGTGATCGTAAACCGCCTTAACACCTTCGACTTCACTAACCATCTTTTGCACTTGTTGCAAAAGACTCGCATCCTTCAAGTACACGTACGTTGCACCGTCTGTGTGCTTAGCAAGCACTTGCCAGTTACGAGCTACACGACCATTGTGCGTTGCACGAAGCCAACCACGATCAGCAAACAACATGTTCAAGTGAATCATCTTTGCCACGTTCATTTGGTAGTGGTCACCCAAAACCATGAAGTCCGTGTCTTCAAAAATGCCAGCATCCTTCGTCGCTTGAATCAAATCACCAACGTGTTGGTCCAAACGGGCCAAAGCATCCCATGCTTGTTGTGTGCGAACACCATAGCGGTGACGGTGTGAATCCATGTCCACCAAGTGAATCAACGTCAAATTTGGCTTCTTTGTCTTGATGGTATCAACTGCTGCTGCCGTAATGAAATTGTCTAGTTCTGGTTGCTGGATGCCCTTACGCAAGTGTCCAAACTTACGATCCATTTGCAACAAGAACAACGGTGAACTGGCGCGTAGTGACGTCGTATATTGGTTCGTCCAAATACGATTTGGGAAAATTTCAGCAATATTCCAGTTAATCTTAGCGCCGGCCGTTACGGGCCACAAAAAGGCAGCGGTTGTCATGCCGGCTTCACGAGCCAAATCATACACCGTTGGCACCTTAATGTGCTTTGCGTACCAGAACCAATCTGGTGATTCACGTTCTGGTTGCATGAGCGTCGCATTAACCACACCGTGCGACTTTGGGTAAGTCCCCGTGATGATTGATGTGTGGGAAGGATAGGTAATTGACGGATAAACGCCCTTAACTTCCTTAACCCACGTACCATCTGCGATTAAACTTGCAATGTTTGGCAAAAATTGCAATCGTGCGGCCAAATCCGCGCTTCCAAGTGCGTCCAAAGAAATAACAACTGCATGCTTCGCCATGCTCTTCCTCCTACATTTGCTTACTTAATGAGTTTTCCAAACGATTCAATAGGATGCGAGCCATGCTTTTTTCTTCAGCAGACCACAACTTAAAAATCGTTTCCTCATAATGGGTGTGTTGTTGGTTGACAGCCGTCAACACATCGCTCCCCTTAAGCGTTAATTCATAAATCAATTGGCGTCGATCACGGCCCACCGCAATATTTGATACCAATTCCTTTTTCAACAATGAGCTCAATTGACGAGACAATGTTGAATTATCCAAGCCAGTTTCCTCAGAAAGCTTATCTTGGGTATCGAACCCCTCAGAAACATGGTTCAACAATTGCCATTCTGCAATGGTAACGCCTTGTTCCTTCGTGATTCTCGTTAAAATGGATTTATATTGTTTTTCGGTATCGCGTAACGCTTCTAAGACAGTTTTCATGCCGGCCTCCTGATTTAACTAACTAATTATACGCTTTTTGTATTACACATGTGGGACAAAAAGCCTGCACTTACGTTTACAAAGTGGTTGTCGCGACTAAGGAAACAATCTTTGAGCCGTGTAATTCAGACACATGCAACTCGTCTGCCAACCAAGTTGCGTTTTCGAACGTCACCCCACCACCCGGTAAAATCGTCAATCCAGCTGGCGCATGCGCGATGGTGTCCTTCAAATGCCCAACCGTTTCGGTAATCGGTTGCGCTAAATCACCGCCGTGCGTCAAAACGCGTACAACGCCATAATTCGCCAACCAGCGCAGTGCTTGCGGCTGGCACTCTGGCTTAATATCGTCAAACGCCATGTGGTAAACCACCTGCATTGGCAGAGCAGCCTCAAGTAGTTTCACCATACGGTCACGAGCCAAACGCTTTTCTTGATCAACAACCCCAAATGTCACCATTTTGACACCCAAAGCCCGGAAATGAATCAGTGACTCGCGCATCGTGTTAATCTCGGCGTCTGAATAATCAAAATCGCCGCCACGTGGACGAACCATGACAACTAAGTCAACGTTAGCATCCTGGGCCAATTTAACGGCTGTCGCAACTGTCTCATCATCTGGTGTAAGGCCACCTAAGTCTAAACGACTATTCAATTCAACGCGATTTACACCAGCGGCGATTGCTGCACGCATTGTGTCCAAATCAGCTAAAGCAATTTCTTTAATCATGACGCACCCTCCTGTATTCTAATTCCCATTTTACTAAAAATGGGACAATGATTACAGAGTTGTATTCTTGATTAAGAGACCCTTAATGTTTAGGACACAATAAAAGGCCGGATTTCGGCGAATCCGGCCTTTTATTATTAACTATTGTTAATTTTGAGCTTGCACTGGCTTGTTTTGACGTAGCTTTTGAACCATCGCAAAGTCAGGCGTCACCGCCATCGTTGTTTGACCTTCAAAAATAACAAATCCAGGCTTTGAACCATTTGGCTTACGCAAACGACGAACTGGCAAGTAATCGACCGGTACATTTGCTGAATCGCGGGCCTTTGAGAAGTAGGCCGCCAACATTGCGCCTTCAAGCAACGTTTCCTCAGAAGGTTCAGCATCGTGAATAATAACGTGAGAACCAGGAATATCCTTCGTGTGCAACCAAATATCAGACTTAGCGGCTGTCTTCATTGACAAACGTTCATTTTGCAAGTTGTTCTTACCAACTTCAATCAACGTACCATCCGTAGCATAAAACTTCTCAGGTTGACTGACTTGTGGCTTCTGCTTCTTCTTGCTTTGCACACGCATGTAGCCTTCTTGAATCAATTCTTGGCGAATTTCTTCAATATCCTTTGGCGATGCAATATCGATTTGGGCCAACAAGTTCTCAAAGTAATCCACTTCTTCTTGTGCCATGGCAATTTGCTCATTTAGGTACTTAACAGACGTCTTCAACTTGTTGTAACGTGTAAAGTACTTTTGGGCATTCTGAGATGGACCGATTTGGTTAGACAACGCAATCTTCAAAGGCTTGTTGTCATCGTAATAGTTAGGCAACTCAATTGACGTCATGCCACGCTCAATTTGGTGCATATATGTCGTCAACAACTCACCCTTGATCTTGAATTCATCAGCGTTGTCCGCTGCGTCCAATTCAGCTTGTTGCTTCTTAATCTTGGTCTTGTTCTTCTTCAATTCGTTACGAACAACACGCAAAACAACCGCTGCTTGTTGTTGCACACGATCACGCTCTGACTTCTCAGCAAAGTAACCATCCAACATTTCACTAAGCGTAGGGTATTCCACCACATTCCCGGCCAGTGTCAGCCAATCAAACGGTGCAAAATCAACGCCCTTATCAGTTGAAATCAAACGTGGCGCTGGCTTGTCAAAGCGAGCAAACCAGTCTTGCGCCAACTTCATGGCATCGCCTTCTTGTTGTAGCACAGTAGCCAATTCCATAGCTGAGTCGCGGGCGAATCCTTGGAAAGTGTGTTGGATTCCCTTGGCCAAATCAGCCACGTCGGGGTTGTCCAAAATCAAGTTTGCTAACCCATCCAACGTTTCATATGGGTTCACAACATCTTGCTTTGGTGGCATCACATACGTACCACCAGGCATCAGCGTGCGCACACGGTTTTGATCCGCTGGCACGTGCTTAATCAAATCCAAAATGCGTTGGGTTGGATCATCGATCAAGAACAAGTTTGAGTGACGGCCCATCATTTCAAGAATCAAAGACGTCTTCTCTTCATCACCCAATTCGTTACGGCCTGATGTGGTGAACTTAATCATGCGGTCGTTTGCGACTTGTTCAACGCGCAACAATTGTGCGCCTTCCAAGTGCTTACGCAACATCATCGCGAAGTTGGGGGCTGTTTGCGGATTCGTGTACTTAATACGTGAAATTTGAGCACGCGCAAATGAAGGGTGCGCACTCAATAGCACTGGATAATTCGTACGATTATTACG
Organism: Weissella confusa; assembly: GCA_041871065.1. Classification (NCBI taxonomy): domain Bacteria; kingdom Bacillati; phylum Bacillota; class Bacilli; order Lactobacillales; family Lactobacillaceae; genus Weissella; species Weissella confusa. The sequence goes on from CP168942.1 coordinate 1,212,089, forward strand.
AATCACCAAGAAAATTTCATTGGGATATGGTTGGTGAATCTTCATAATGCGACCACCAGCCAATGTTTCATTCAACTCTCGCACCATTGCGTGCGTAAAGAGACCATCAAAAGACATGATTTGTCCCCTTTCTTTTTTCGATTAACGTTCTGCTAAAAAGCGACGTGAGACAGTTTCGTCATCTGCTAGCTTAGCGATTAGTCCATCCATGCCATCAAACTTCATTTCACCACGAATGTAGTGGTGCCAACGAACCTTAACATGTTCACCATAGATTTCAGATGCAAAATCAAACAAGTTAATTTCAACAGTCTTAGGACGATTCTCACCAAACGTGACGTTGTAACCAATTGATGCCATACCACCATACCATCGCTCACCAACTTGTAGCTCAACGGTATAAACACCAACGCCAGGCAATCGCTCGCCAGGTGTCGTTTCAATATTCGCAGTTGGATAACCCATCTCACGACCACGTGCTTCACCGTGAACCACGACACCCGTTGTTTCATATGGTTGCGTCAACAAATCATTCAGTTCGTCCACACGGCCTGCATCGACCAATTGACGTGCACGCGTTGAAGCGCCTTCTTCACCATCAACATCAACACGTGCCACTTCAATGACATCAAAACGGTTTTGCGCATAAGCAGGTAGATGCGCCATATCAGCTGCGGCATCACGAGCCCCATAAGTGTGGTCGAACCCAGCTACAACTGCTTGGGCATGCAACCCAACCATGTATTGATCAACAAAATCTTGTGGCGCAACCTTAGCTAGTGCTGACGTAAAGTTCACAACATAAGCAATGTCGACACCAAGCGACGCCAACAACTCAAGCTTACGTGGCAAAGTTGTCAAATAAGTGAGTGGGGCATCATGTGTCTTAAACACGATCGACGCATGTTGATCATAAGTCAGCACAGCCAACTTCACCCCACGACGTTGTGCTTCACCTTGTGCGCGGTTGATAACCGCACGGTGACCAGCATGAACGCCATCAAAAAATCCCATTGCCAACACAACTGGCTCATCAGCGATTTTCTCATTATCAAATGGGTGATGTAATGTTATAACTTCCATTTCAACTGCCCTCACATCCAAAAATTTCAATGCCCTTATCATACCATAAAACCCCGCACTAGGCGGGGTTTAGTCAGTAATAGTCTTGATTTAACGCGATTTATAAATGAATGAGCGTTTATTTATTATTCCGTCATACTGTGACGCTTACCTGCTTGAATCGCTTCATTTTCCGTCATCTGCACGACATTATTCATATTCGTACTTGATGGCATGCGGTCAGTCCCATACCAGTAAACCTTGCTTGAACCACCACCAGTCACATAAACAACGCGGTCGCCCTGCCCTGCTTCTGGCTGAGTGGCTGGTTGTGTCGCAGGTTGCGTTGATTCAACCGGTGCAGCGGCGACTGGAGCAGCAGCCTTTTCGACCGTACCAGTTGCCATACCAGTTGCGTAGTCAATCGTTGCATTTGGGCTCACGTTAGCCAGATAAACGACTGTTGCACCACCGTTTCCGCTTGTCTCATGTTGTGAACCAAAGCGAATTTCAATGGTTTGCCCATTTTGATCGTAGCCCACGTATGCCAAACGTACTTCACGCGGCAACAATTCATCCCCTGAATACAAAGGGGTTACTTGATAATCCAAACGATAATTTGGGTGCAAGGCCAACCAGTTATCTAGTTGGTTCTCATAGTACAACATGCTATCCGAATTACCTTGGTCCATACCAGAATAGTTCCCTGAATTCATACAAGCCGTCCCTGGTACCAAATTACGTGGTTCATCATTCAACCCTGAAAATTGGTAACCAACCAAGTGACCACGGGCCATTAACCAAGCACTCTTTGAACCATCACCATAGTACATCTTGTAGTTGTGCCAACCAACCGGGTCATATGACAAACTTGGCGCACGCTTTGCAGTTGGTTCTTCATCATTCGACAATTGAATGTGACTATCAACTGCTCGGTGCAAATGATCAAGCGGTTGCATCACCATTTGACGTGATGTCGCATACGCCAATGGCTGTTGCACCGCGCCCGTTAGGCCATGATCATCAGCCTTCGCCAATCCCTTGGTTGCATTACTTGCTTCAGAGCTGCTCGTTGAACTCGCCACTGAAGATGACTTTTCTGATGACGATGATGCAGATGATGCGGTTTCAGATGAAGACTTCGAAGAAGACTTTTTCACCACTTTATGTGATGTCACCGACGAAGACGTTGTTGTATCAGCCGAATCCGACTTGTCTGAACCACCACTAAGCGCACTGATACCCATCAGTGCCAAGATAACAATTCCTGCTACCTTTAATTTCTTACCCATATACCTTACTCCTTATGCATTTTTGCATAAGATAAGTATACAGAAAAACGTCTGCTAAATGCAGACGTTCATAAAATGGTCATATTTTTACTTAGCTACGTTCGGCAGCCAAAGCAGCTTGCAAAATTGCCTCACCCTTCATCATGCCATAATCCATCATGTTGATGTCCACAACTGGATAGTCAGCCCCGTACTCTTCTTCATAACGGGCATGCATGTACTTTACTTGTGGTGCAATCATAATTACGATTGGTTGATCCTTTGCGATTTGGTCACGAGCGGCCATGTCTGCCACGCCTACCGTGGCAACGTCCAAGCCATCTTTTTCAGCTGCATCATTCATCTTATTTGCCAACATTGAAATTGACATTCCGGCCGCATCAACCAACACAATATGCTTCGTCATAATCATTACCCCAAATTCTTATCTTCTCTTATATTACTGCGCTAAAATGATAGCGCTCTCATTAATTAAATTGTAAATCACGCACAATTAATAAGCAAACAAAAAGAACTAACCCCGTTGCCAAAGTTAGTTCTTTCTTGTTTATTAGTGATACAAATCGAAGCGACCCTTCGATAGCACTTCCTTCATACCACCAGTTTCCATCAATGACTTGTTCATGATAACCTTCTTCAACATTGAAGCCGGGTATCCCTTCACCTCATGATCAGTGCCGACCACACCGATTGCACTGGTATTACCAATTGAGCAAACCGTTCCCAATGACTTGTAGCTAAACTCAGTCAACTCGTAATCAGTAATGTCCGCGATAACATTCTTAGCTGCAATTTCACCCATAACCAAGGCCAATTGGGCCGTCGTTGGCAAAAGTTGCTCACTCTCTGGATCAATCGCTGCGGCGACGTCACCAACCAAGTAAACATGACTATCTTCCGGATCTTGCAAGTAACGGTTCACTGAATTACGGTTTCGCTTGCCCGTGTAACCTGAATCAGCCATCACGTGTGAACCACGGACACCAGTCGTCCAGATAATCGTGCCAGCGACCACTTCACCTGGCACGCCTGTTTGACGGTCTGAGTACTTCAACACGCCTGGTTCAACGGAATCAATGCCCTTTCCAGACTCAATCACTGCGCCACGGCCACGCAAAACGTCAATACCGTAGTTAACCAACTTTTCTGAGAAGACACTCAATGGGCGTTGTGCACCGTCAACCGCCATAATTTGGATTTGATTTGGTGCCGCCCCCGCGATTTCAGCATACTTCTCGCGTTGCTCAGACAATGCCCCCAACAACTCAACACCCGTAAAGCCGGCCCCAGCTACTACGATGTGCAGGTGACGTGGATCATTGTCTTCACGGTATGCGTGCATCTCGTCTTCGATATGTTGATAAATACGTTGCGCTGATTCAACTGAATCCATTGCCAATGCGTTTTCTTGTACACCTGGAATACCGAAGTCCTCTGACTCGAATCCCAATCCTACAATCAAATAGTCATATGACAATGCTTCGTGGTTGGCCAATTCAACGCGACGTGCTTGCTTATCAATCTTTGTCACCGTGTCTTGTACAAAATACGTCATCTTATCATCAACCACATGGTCAATCGGATACGTAATTCGATCAGCATCTAACGCACCCGCTGCAACTTCATGCAAGTCAGTTGCTTCGTAGTGGTATGGGTTGCGATCAACTAGCGTAATCTCCAAAAATGAGGCGTCGCCACGCTTTTGCAAATGACGTAACGCCATCAAGCCAGCATAACCGGCCCCCAAAATGACAACTTTAGTCTTTTCCATCATATTATCCCCCAATAATATCAATTATTCTTACATGTAGAATACTGGCTAAATATGAATATTTTTAACATGAGCCCTTATACAACGTAAAAAAACGAGTCAAACGCAATTACGTCGACTCGTTAAAAGATTATTCAATTGAAAATGTTCGGAATGGGCGGTATTGACCCTTATCTTCATGCCACTCAAAGACTGATTTCACATCACCATCGTGGGTAATCACAATCTTCTCATCAACCGGTTCATGCACATTCTTTGGCAATCCGATACCATTCTTTACCTTTGCCCATTGTTCATCAGTGATTGCCACATGTGGATAATGAGCAACCGCGCTACCCAATGGTTGTAACCAAGCATCTACATTACCAGTTTCGTCCATCATCGCTTGGATGTGGGCCAAACTGTGGGCTTGTGACAAGTCGTAGCCACCCGCCTTTTGACGCGTCAATTGACTCATAACGGCTGGAACACCCAACGTCTTTCCCAAATCAACAGCCAACGTGCGGATATACGTTCCCTTTGAGACCTCAGCTACAAACGTAAACTTTTGTGTCCCGGTCTCGGCATCAGATGTCGTATCAGACGTACGCTCAAAACGATAGATTGTCGCATGGCGTTCTGGTCGTTCAACCGTTTCACCGGCACGTGCGTACTCATAAAGGCGCTTACCATTCACTTTAACTGCTGAAAACATTGGTGGAATTTGAATAATGTCACCAGTTAGCTTGGCCATTGCATCAGCAATTTCTTCATCGGTGAACGGACGCGTCAACGGTTGTGATTCAACCACTTCCCCGTCCAAGTCTTCTGTCGTTGTCGCAAAACCAAACGTCACTTCACCTGTATAGATTTTGCCTGATTCTTGCAAAAATTCGATCGTCTTCGTTGCCTTTCCCAAGGCGACTGGCAAAACACCGTCTACAGAGGGGTCAAGTGTACCCGCGTGTCCAATCTTCTTCATGTGCAAAATCTTGCGGAGCTTAAACACCACATCGTGTGACGTCATTCCCGTCTCTTTGTAAACTGGCAAAATACCATCCATGATTCAGTCCTCAATTCTCATTTAGTCTATCACAGCAGCTGTTGGTCTAAAACACCTGACTTCAGTCAGGAGTAAGACCAAAGACGCACCTGATAAGGGCGACTTGGTCACGTCGGAGGTCTAAGACCTCCGACATTCCCAGTCTGCTTTATGTATGAAAATAGCGACCCATCACAGGTCGCCATTCTCTAAATATTAGTCGTTTTGGTGCAATTGACGAATCAAATCATCAATCTTGTTACCATATTGGACAGATTCGTCCTTAACGAACTTCAATTCTGGCGTCTTGTAGATTTGCAAACGTGAACCCAATTCCTTACGAATCAAGCCAGTTGCAGCTTCCAAACCAGCAGCTGCCTTTTGATTAACAGATGCCAATTCAGACAAGACACTGTAGTAAATCTTTGCTTGTTGCAAGTCACCGGTAACTTCAACACCAGTAACCGTCACACCTTCAACACGTGGGTCGCGGATGCGCTTAAGCAACAAATCGTTCACTTCACGTTGGATTTCTTGTTCAAGACGTCCAACACGGAAATTTTGTTGTGCCATTCTTAGCTCTCCATTTCCTGAGGGAATTAGCGAGGAATCTCAACCATTTCGTAGGCTTCGATAACGTCACCAATCTTCTCGTCGTTGTAGTTTTCAATCGTCAAACCGAAGTCGTAACCGTTCTTAACTTCCTTAACGTCATCCTTAAAGCGACGCAATGAAGCCAACTTACCATCGTAGATAACGATACCATCACGGATCAAACGAACTGATGAGTTACGCGTAATCTTTCCTGACGTTACCATTCCACCAACGATCGTACCGATCTTTGAAACCTTGAACAATTCACGAACGTCAGCCGTACCAACGATTTCTTCGCGGAATTCTGGATCCAATTGACCCTTCATAGCAGCTTCGATTTCGTCGATAGCGTTATAGATAACGTTGTGCAAACGAATATCAACCTTGTCAGCATCAGCTTGTTGCTTAGCTTGTGGCGTAGGACGAACGTTAAATCCGATGATGATAGCACCAGATGCTTCAGCCAACGTTACGTCAGATTCGTTAATCGCACCAACGGCCGTGTGCAAGATATCAACCTTAACACCATCAACGTCGATCTTACGGAATGAACCAGCCAAAGCTTCAACAGAACCTTGCACGTCGGCCTTGATGATAACAGGCACTGACTTCATTTGCTTTTCAGCCATCTTGTTGAACAAGTCTGAAACTGAAACGACGTTGTTACGGTTACGCTCGGCGATCAAAGCACGCTTTGCACGCTCTTCACCAGCAGCACGAGCCGTCTTTTCGTCTTCAAAGACAACGAAACGGTCACCAGCTGATGGCACATCGTTCAAACCAGTAATTTCAACTGGTGTTGAAGGAACGGCTTCCTTAACACGACGACCGCGGTCGTTCGTCATCGTACGAACACGTCCGTAAGTGTTACCCACAACAATTGGGTCACCAACGCGCATCGTTCCTTGTTGAACCAAGACCGTAGCAATCGTTCCACGACCCTTGTCCAAACGAGCTTCGATAACTGAACCAGCGGCACGTTGGTCAGGGTTAGCTTGCAAGTCCATCACATCAGCCGTCAACAAGATCATCTCCAACAATTCGTCGATGTTTTGTCCAAACTTGGCTGAGATGTTAACGAAGATAGTGTCACCACCGTACTCTTCTGGAATCAACTCGTATTGCATCAATTGGTTGATAACGTTTTCTGGGTTTGCACCAGGCTTATCAATCTTGTTAACCGCAACGATGATTGGCGTTCCAGCAGCCTTGGCGTGGTTAATAGCTTCGATTGTTTGTGGCATAACACCGTCATCGGCAGCCACAACCAAGATCGTGATATCAGTGATATCAGCTCCACGCGCACGCATTGCCGTAAAGGCCGCGTGTCCAGGCGTGTCCAAGAACGTAATCACACGACCTTCATCAGTCTTAACTTGGTAAGCACCGATGTGTTGCGTGATTCCACCAGCTTCGCCTTCCGTAACGTGTGAGTTACGCAAGTAGTCAAGCAAGGTCGTCTTACCGTGGTCAACGTGTCCCATGATCGTAACGACTGGGGCGCGTGGTGCCAAGTTTTCAGTGTTCTCTTGCTCTTCTTCGAAGAACTTGTCGATGTCGGCGATGTCGACTTCAACCTTTTGCTCAGCTTCAATACCGTAATCGGCAGCCAAGATTTCGATTGTGTCAGCATCCAATGATTGGTTTTGGTTAACCATCACACCCAACATGAACAACTTCTTGATGATTTCCGTTGCATCACGGTGAATCAACTTAGCGATATCTTGTACGTTCATACCAACTGAGTAAACCAAAGTCTCTGGCAATGGTTGGTCCTTACGTACAGTAGGTGCTGGACGGTTCTCGTTGTTACGGTTACGTCCTGGCCCCTTCTTACCCTTCTTGTTGTTGCGGTTGTTACCGTTCCAGTTGTTGTTAGGGCGACCGTTGTTGTTACCACCGCGGTTGTTGTTGCGGTTGTTATTGCGGTTGTTATTGTTGTTACGGTTACCGCCTTGGTTACCGTTACCGTTGTTGTTTGAACGGTTTTGGTTACCTTGGTTGTTGTTACGGCTTTGGTTGTTACCACCGTTGTTTTGTGCAGCCTTAGGAGCAGCTTGCGCGTTTTGCGCAGGCTTCTTAGGTGCCTCAGCCTTCTTTTCGGCCTTTGGCGCTGGCTTAGCAGCTGGCTTTACAGCGTTCGTCAACGTCTTCACAGCGTTATCGTCAATCGTTGACATGTGGTTCTTAACGTCCATACCAGCCTTTTCAGCTGCTGACACCAAGTCCTTTGATGAAACATTCAATTCCTTCGCCAATTCGTAAATGCGCTTGGTCATGTGTCATCCTCCCTAGTTTTCTAGATATTCCCGCATCTTTTTAGCAAATCCGCGATCTGCAACAGCAATCACTGTTCGCGCTAATCCGGTTGCATCAGCTAATTCTTGACGTGTCAAAGCGGTTGTAAATGCCACGTTATAGCTGTTTGTCTTATCTGTAAATTTCTTCATGCTACTTTGACCACCATCGTTAGCAAAGAAAACCAAACTGGCTTTCCCGTTACGAATAGCACCAAGTACCATGTCCTCACCTGTCACTAGCTTACCAGCACGGCGCGCTAGGCCAAGGAGATTTAATAGCTTTTGCTTATTTTGCATCGCCGAACAATTCCTTACGTGCTGCTTGGTGATCAACGTAGGCAATCAACTCATCATAAAAGCTGTCATCTAGCTTCGTTTCAAACACACGGTCAAACGTGCGCTTCTTCTTAGCCATCTCAGCAACTTCTACTGACAATGAGATGTAGGCCCCGCGACCATTAGCACGGTTGGTTGGATCAAGCTCAACGTTACCCTCGGGGGTGCGTACGACGCGCACGAGTTCCTTCTTTGGTACCATTTCACCAGTCACGATGTCTTTTCGCATTGGAATCTTACGTGGCTTCATGAGCACACCTCCTTAGGCTTCGTCAGTTTCCTCGAAGTCGTCCGCAACATCAGCTTCAACAACTGGTGCGTTTGCGGCTTCTTCTTCGCGGTTCGCCATGTCAGCAATCACTGCATCGCGTTCGCTTTCAGGCTTGATGTCAATCTTGAAGCCTGTCAAACGTGCAGCCAAGCGAGCGTTTTGTCCACGCTTACCAATAGCCAATGACAATTGGTAATCAGGAACCAACACCGTAACGGCACGGTCGTTTGTTGGATCGAAGATAACTTCAACAACTTCAGCTGGGTTCAAAGCGTTCTTGATGAATTGGGCTGGATCTTCAGTCCATTCAACAATATCCATGTTCTCACCTGACAACTCGTTAACAACGGCTTGCACACGTGCACCACGTTGTCCAACCATCGTACCAACGGCATCCAAGTTGCTGTTGTGTGAGTAAACCGCAATCTTTGAACGATCACCAGCTTCACGGGCGATTGACTTAATCTCAACCGTTCCATCGAAGACTTCAGGCACTTCAGCTTCAAACAAACGCTTTACCAAGTCAGCGTGCGTACGTGACACAAAGACTTGAGGTCCACGTTGTTCGTTTTGAACTTGTGAAACCAAGACCTTGATCTTGTCACCCATACGGTACGTTTCGTTTGGCATTTGGTCGCCTTGCTTCATGGCAGCCTCTTGGTTACCTGGCAAAATGATGTACAAGAAGCGTGAGTCTTGACGCTCAACTTCTCCCGTAATGATTTCGTTCTCGTAACCGATGAACTTGTCATACACAACACCACGCTCAGCTTCGCGAACCTTTTGCATGATGATTTGCTTAGCTGTTTGTGCAGCCAAACGTCCGAAGTCAGCAGGCGTGACTTCGAAACGGATTTCATCACCGATTTCGTAAGCCTTGTTCAATTCCAAAGCTTCTTCCAACGTAATTTGCTCGTAAGGCTCGTCAATTTCTTCAACGACAGTCTTAACTGAGTAAACCTTGATGTTACCCTTCTTTTGATCGAATTGAACTTCAACGTTTTCTGATTCGTCATAGTTCTTTTCGTAGGCCTTCTTCAAAGCCTCTTCAATCGCTTCTACCAAGACTTCAGCCTTGATACCCTTTTCTTGCTCCAAAGCGTCAAGAGCTTGAACTAATTCCTTACTCATTTGGATTCTCCATATAAATTAGAAGTTATTTGCTTGACGTGCTTGTGCAATTGCAGCGCGTGGGACTTCGACTTCAGAATCATCATCCATCGTAATCGTCAACGTCTCATCTGAGACTGCCGTCAACTCACCAGCAAAGTCTTTCTTACCATCAATCTTTTGGTACGTCGAAACGCGAACCATTTTGTTCATTGCCCATTCGAAATCTTCAGGGGTGGTCAAAATGCGTTCTTGACTGATTGTTAGGTTAGCAGACTTGATGTCAGCGCGTGGCACCGCAATTGTCTTGCGCTTTCCCTTAACTGTGATTGCCAACGTCAATTCGTCGTCAGTCACCGCCGTTAATTCACCGTCAATTTCGTTTTGTCCGTCCATCGGTTGGTTTAACTTCACGTGAATATACTTCTCAAGGGCCCACTCGAAATCTTGTGGACGCTTAAGTTCACGTTCAGCACCAGGTGATGAGACATCCATTAGGTATGCCTCTGGGAATGGATCTGGTTCGATTTGGTCCAAACGTTCACCGATCAATTCAGTCAACATCACCAAATCGTCCATGTTAATTGCGCCATCAAGACGATCAACCAACACACGCAAGACCATATCTGAATCTTGCTTTTCATAAATCACGTCCCATAGGTCAAACCCGTGGTCTGCCAACTCAGGCGTGAGGACAGCTTGCACTGTTTCTACAACGTTTGCCATGTTTTCCCTCCCTTCGTTCCGTAAATCATCTATGTCAGAGGTAAAACCCTAAAAAAATGAGCGGCCAAGGAAATTCGTTCCTGGCCACTCAACTAAGAGCTTATTCATTAACAGTATCTACAATAACACTTTTATATGAAAAGTGCAACTGCAATACCATTAATTTGATGTCACTAGTTCATGCTTTTCTGTACGTTCAACCTGCTCGGTTTTATCAGAACGTGCTTCTGCCTTTTGAATAATCCAATAACCAACGAATGCAACAACTGCAGCTAACAAACTTAAAATGCTCATTACAAATGCCATCGTGATTACCCCCTTTGTCGCAAAAATCATCAACTAACTTTCAATCAATACAGTTATTATAGTCGATGCCTCGGCAACTGGGTGGATTTAGTTCCATATTTTACAAAAAACTCTTGATAAACCCTAGTTTCGTCATCAAGAATTGTGCTGCAACAGCCACCACACTCATACCAATTGAAATAGCTGAGAAAGTACGCGCTTTATCCGTCCAGATTGATGCATTTGGTAAATCTGAAATAGAACTAATCAAATCAGGCTTCTTAACCGCTTGCACTTGTGCTTGTGTTTGCGTCGCATTCACTGATACTGGTGTACTCTGTACAGACGAACCAGATGTTTGGTTCGTTGCAAGGTTTGTCTGATTGCCAGCGTTAGCTACTGAGCCAACCACTGACGCAATTGGCGTTGCAACAACTGGGGTTGATGTAGACACCACATTTGACGCCGTAACTGGCGTTGTGGTTGCAACTGAAGCAGCCTGTGCAATCACGTTCGGTGCCACACTGACACTCGTGTCCGACTTTTGCATCACTGGCTTGTTGATGTGTGACGCTTGCGATCCCTCACTTTTGGCCGTCACATCAGCGGGTGTTGCTGAAGTAGCTGGCACCAAATCCGCGATTGAAGCACCCGAGTGTGGTGCAACTGGCCCAACTGGTGCAACGATTGGTTGATTTGGCACAACGGCTGATGAACTCATGTACTGTGGTTCATTTGGTACCATCGCTGATGATGTCATATACTGTGGTTCATTTGGCACGACCGCCGATGACGTCATGTATACCGGCTCATTTGGCACGGTCGCTGATGATGTCATATATTGCGGTTCGTTCGGCACAACCGCTGATGACGTCACATATTGTGGCTCAGCCGGCACACTGTCAGTCCCAGTAACAACATCAGGCTGCGCAACCCCGGCCTGATCAACGTTTAGAGTGAAATGTGCCACTGATCCTGAAATGGCCGACAAATCCACATAGAACTTACCGTCATTTACACTATAAATGTAACCTTGGTCAGCCGTGATTGCTGAATTTGCGACTAGATTATCTGGCAACGGAATCAGACTCATGCCAGTCAAATCACCATCTTGATTCAAATATTCAATACTTGAACCACCATTTTCACCATTCGTTTGTGTCCATGTAACCGGGTTGCCAGCTTCATCAACCAAGTTAATCACAATTTCTTTAGGATTGTTCACCGCTTCTGTTTCTACACCAGAAGCATACGGTGATGCTGCAACTGGGTCAGTTTGCGTTGTAACCGTTACGCCAATCATCGATAAACTAGCAATTGTTACAAGTAGCAACTTTTTATTTCTCATGTTCATGTTAGACGCCCCTTTCGCCCTTATTTATCGAACTGTATAGCTGAGCGCCACAGCCTTAAAGACCCAAGCAACGACCAAAAATACCAATGGCAAGTTCGCTAACAACCCTTTTGTAAGTCCCCGCAGCAATACGGTGTACACAACTCGTGATACTGACAATAGAATGGCCGTCGTCAAAACAGCCAATGATAGCGTCATCCAGAATTGCGAATTAGGTTGTACAAACATGTCAAAAATGCTCGTCACAACGTACAGAACGATAATGCCCATTGTCTGGGTGCCCCTTCTGTCAACTTTCTCTTTTAGTGTCTTGCGATAATCTCCCTTACCAGGCACAACCACATTTGATGCCATTCTCTTACTCTTTCACTTCAGCGACAGTCGCCATTTGTTGCATTTGCTTAACAACCTGGCGATGCCAAACAACTACACGCACTACAACCAATAATGATGCAACTGCTAAACCAATAACCATCGTCCAAAAAACAGTCGGCAAGTGTGCAACGCGTGCTTCAAACATAGATGTTCGTTGCACCATCATACCTTGCGAAAGCCACGACTTTTTTGTCGCCAACTGTTGAATGGCTCCTGTATCAACTTGCCACGGTAAATGACTCGCATCCCACTCTGAAATGGCCTGAATTGGGCCTAAATTCACTGGGTACATCAAATCATTTTTGTCCTGCAAATTGTGTTGCAGACCCATCGCATGACCAATTTCGTGCGCTAATACGCTCGTTAGAAAGCTGTTTTCAGTCGCATATGATGTTAAGTCATAATCTTCCTGAATCCCCTTGGTGTGAATCACAATCTGCTTCACACCTTGCATATCAGCTGTTTCACCTAGCACATCAGCCGCAACCTGTTGCGTCTTACTGTTTCCTGTAATATTGTTTGCGTCGTCAAATGAAATCGTAATCGTTGTGACATTTGGTGTTGCTGTTGAACCTTTAAACATCTGCGGATCCTGCAAGGCAGTCGTCCACATCGTTTCAGCTTTGGTCACAGCCTTCGCCTCAGATACTGATGCATTCAATAATTGCACCTGAAAGCGCGGTGTTTCATCGGCCTTCACATTTTTGGGTGCACTCGTTAAAAGCATCATGACACCAATTATCGCTAATACACTCCGAAAGCAAAGCTTCGTTGTCTTTGCCATGTGACACTCTCTCCTCAATTATCTCTCACTCGTTTACACGGTTTCGAAACAATCAAAACGCATTATACGCGTCTATCCCGTTCCTATCGTACAAACTTTTTTCGTTTAGCGTAAAAAAATGAAGGGGTAACATAACCACAGCTACCACTTCAGTACCCTAACCGATAAAATTTCCCTTACTAAATGTCATTATAACAGTCTTTTGATAGATTTTTCAGAAAAACATCAAACTGTAAACTTTAAAGTCAACCTATATTTTTTAAAGAACGAACAAAAAATTGATAAGTCTACCAAAGCGCACCCTTAGTGTGACTCTCAAACACTTTAAACAATCACGACTATGCTAGAATGAAGGCATCAAAAACATTGGAGCCATTACTATGCAAACAGATCAACTTGTTTTAGCTGCAATCAATGTTGTACGACAAGCATTCGGCCACGGTCACTTCATCACCGATGCAGCAAACGCGACTGACGCGATTCACCAATATCTTGCATCTGCTGCCAGTGTGAATGACGATACAATCGCGATTGACGTTTATGAAGGCACAACGCAGCCCATCATCGTGTTCACTTACAACCACGATGCCCAAATCATTGCGGGTGAAACATGGACGTGGATTATGATGGACGAAGCAGTCATTTCTGAAGGCGTCCCTTTCCAACTCGTTAGTCCCGACACCGTCGACCGATTGCACCTACAACTTAATCAGCAACTAGCGCATTATGCTAAGTAAAGAAAACCCTGTAAGTTTGGATTCACACCAACTTACAGGGTTTTCTTCATATTAGATGCGGCACTATCATCTATATTTCTCAAGGAGTTCCATATCAAAGCCTTGCTCAAGTGCTTGAGAGTGTAGGAATTCTTTGATTTTGTCGTATTTACGTTTTGATTTTTCTTTTCTAATAAGTACTGACCTCACAACACTTTCAAACATGTTTAGCGGTTTTGCAATCTCAGAAAAGTCAGTAAACAATTCACTAGCTAATGCATAGTTTAACCGATCCATTTCGCTCATTTGAGGATTTTCCGCAAAAAGTCGTTTTAGATTCTCCACCTTTGTTTCCCCTTGGTCGAACGGCAATCTAATTTGCTTTTGAACGATTTGTTGCTGCTTGTGCCCATTCTTAGCTTTATTCAAAGGCAATTCAACAGATACGTTAGTCATTACAGATGACTCTTCAGTATCACTCGAACTGAAGTGAGCTGTTCGAAGTTTCTCTCTTGAGACATTCACAATTTGATTCAGTTCGTCAAGCGTATGACCCGAGTCTTCAACGATCTCCGCAATGGTTTTTGTGGCCTGTACACTGTTTTCGTTCAACAGTGCCGCCCCAATACTTGATGCATTCTGCCCTTTTTCTGCCCGTGCTTTTATTTTTTCCCACGTAAGATCAGCAATGCCGAGATAGTCATGACCACCAAAGTGCAGGCCCATCTCTTCAGACAAAGCCTGACCCTCAGCATTATTCAATTTCATTTCCTTAACCAAGCCGGAGAATGTCAGTAATGATTGCGTTTCATCTTCTTTATGAAATTTGCCTAACTTTTCACTGGCATTATCATCAATCTTCTCTGCAACGCCTTCCACCGCTGTCGTTTCACTCACATCATCAGCGATAAACTGATTTCTAAATAACGTTATCGCCAATAAACAACCCACTGCCACACAAACAACTAATACTATTATAAAAACCATCATAAATAAACTCACCCTTAATAGAAATCTAATTCCACATAACCATACTCCGATTTTATGTACTTTTTTCAAATTATCATTAAACAATCAGACAAACAAAAACGGACCGAATTACAACGATTCGGTCCGCATTTCACGCTATATTAAAACTTTGCATCAATAATCTTGGCACGTTGCAACTCAGCAACCGTGTGAGAGCCCGTTAATTGCATGACAATCTTAAGTTCTTCGGCCAAGTGCTCATAAACCGATTGGACACCAGCCGCCCCGCCTTGGTTCAATCCCCAAAGCATTGGACGACCGAGCGCCACGACATCAGCACCAAGCGCAATCGCCTTGGCAACGTCCTCCCCACGACGAATGCCAGAATCAAAGACGATTGGAACTCGATGGTTAACAGCCTTAGCAACAGCAGCCAACGTATCAATAGAAGCTGGTGCACCGTTCAACTCACGACCGCCGTGGTTTGATACCCAAATACCATCAGCGCCAGCAGCAATGGCAGCTAACGCATCATCAGGATCTTGAATACCCTTCACAAACACAGGCAGACCATTCGCCATCTGCTTAACCTTAGTTATGTCAGACAAGGCCAAATCCTGCTTAGCGCGTGCATAAATCTCAGCAATTCCCAGTCCTTCACCTGAACCAGCCGCATTTGAGAACGCAGCTAGATTTTCCATTGGCAATGGAAAGGCGAAGTTATTTATGATGTCCGCTTCACGATAACCACCCAATGTGGCATCGGCCGTCAAGATAATGGCCTTATAGCCATTCTTAACCGCTTCATCCAACAAATATTGGTTAAATTCGTCATCACGAGACATATAGAGTTGGAAAAACTTAGGTGTTTCAGGTGATGACGCAGCAACATCAGCAATGCGTGAGTTGCCATACGTTGACAAGCTGAAAATTGTACCAGCCGCACCAACGCCCTTGACCGTTACGCGTTCCCCGTTTTCATTCATCAAGCCGTGTGCAGCGATTGGCGCCGCAATCACAGGCATTGATAGTGGAATGTCCAATAATGTCGTTGATAGATCAGGTGCGCTAATGTTCTGTAGCATGCGCGGGATGAGTTGATAGTGGCGGAATGCCGTTTCATTGTCGTGCAAGACTTGTTCGTCGGATGATCCGCCGTCGACATAGCCGAAAGCACCCGCCTCAGTGTCACGTTGTACTGCTGCTCGCAAGCGTGGCAAATCGATGATGTTCAAAGCTTCTTCTTTCGTACTACCTTGATAAGCCATCTGTGATTACCTTCTTTAAACTAGATTGAATAAATGCAAATAAAAATTTACACATTTAGTATACCGCCCTAACTTTCAACTGGTTCAAAAAAGGTGTAACCGATTACATTAATGTTGTGGTGCACCATCAATCTTTGGCGCAGCATCTTTCTCGTGGTGATAGAACTTGTAATACAACAAACCGGCAATCACCGGAATCACAGCTGCCAACAAATACAGCTCACGGAAGTTCAACATCTTCTCCACATCCCCCAACACAAACGGACCAACCCCGATTCCCAAATCAAGCCCGATAAAGTACGTTGACAATGACACCCCGACGCGAAGTGCATTCGGTGCCAACTTCAATGCAACAGCTTGCCCGTTAGACATAAAGGTACCATAACCCAAACCGATGAAGGCACCCGACAGCAACAACATAAAGCCGGAATGCGTCACACCAAGTAACACTAGTCCAACTGCTAGCGATACATATGCTGGATACATGACGTAATCCTCGCCGCGTGTATCAAAAATTCGACCTGCCATTGGTCGCGTAAACGTAATGACCAGGGCGTACACGACGAAGAAGAATGAACTGATACTTACCAAGTGAATCGTCTTGGCGTATGAAGACAAGAATGACAACACTGATGAATATGAGAAGCCCATCAAGAAACCAATGCCGGCAATGAACAAGGCCTTACGCTCAATCAAATTATCAAAGGTCATGTGGCGTAAGGCTGCCTTACGTTCTGGCGTCAACGACAAATTATGAATTGGCAAGAGCAACGTGGCAATTGTCGTCAACAAGATTAGGACTGATGACACCATGACAATGAAACGGAAATTCGTGAGGTTCAATAAAATCATCCCCACAAACGGACCAATCGCAGCGGCCAATGACGTACTCAATCCATAGAAATTAATGCCCAACCCCTTCTTATCTTCGGGGATGTAATCCGTCACAATCGCATTTGTGGCAGTTGACGTCATACCATAGGCAAATCCATTTACCAAACGCACAACAAACATCACCCCGATATTAGGAATAATTAAGTAAGCCAATGTTGAGACCAAGTAGATCAAAGCACCAAAACGCAATGATTGTTTGCGACCAATGATGTCGAGCTGTTGCCCAATAATAAGTCGGGCAATCAACGTCCCAATAACATAAATACCTGACGCCAAACCAGCTTGTGCTAAGTTGGCATGCAAATTCGTGTGGACCACGACTGCAATAATGACCATCAATAGATAGTAAACAAGATACACAATAAAATTGATGGCTGTAATACTAATAAAGCCAGCGTTAAAAATGCTGGTAACCGGTTTTCCCGTTGTCATGTAAACATAACTCGCTTTCGTAAAGTCTGTGTTTCAGTCTAACTACCAACGGCAGTGAGAACAAAAACGAGATTTTCAAAAGTGTAAAAACCGTTTTTTGCGGATTTGATTAGTCTTTCTATACTAAGAGCAGATATTCACAGGGAGACAAATACTATGCCACACACGAATGAACAAATCGCACACGATTTCGCAATCGCCATTGCTGCCCAGAACTACACGAAGAGTTCTGTGCGCAACATTGGCTATGCGCTTGATGATTATGATCAAATCTATCACCAAGTGCTTGAGCAACTTGCACTCACCCATCATATTGCGGTATAACCTAAATTAACTGAACGATTAAAAAGGCAGTGTCAGCACTGCCTTTTTGTGTTTGCGGAGGAACAAACTTGTGGATTGGCTACTACAGAAAAAAGAACGCGATAAGTTAACGCTCAAAAACTACCTGATGATGCAACCATTACCAATGGTGCCCATCAAGCAAGTCATTAACGACCTTGGTTGGTCAAAGTATCTCGTGATGAATTACGGTCAAGCTTTGGCCGACGATTTGGCGCAACTAGATCAACACGAATTGGTGTCGTTTGATGGTACGCGCCAACATTTTATCGTGCGACCGGGTCACATTATGCTGTTCGATGAATTGCGTCTGCAGTATCTGAACCGTGCGCCAAAATATCATTTGCTGATGGCCTTGTTATTTGGCACGTTTGAAACCGTTGCTGACTTTGCGGTACAACACGATTTTTCAACGCCATACGTCCGTGAACTCCTACAAGATCTACAGCAAGATTTACAACCTTACCATATTCAAATTAACGAGGCATTCGTTTTAACCGGTAATGAAAAAGAAATTCGTTACTTTTTCTTCCGCATCTTGTTTGACTACTACACACGCCAAAGTAATCCGCTACCAGCCACTGCCATCGAATGGGCACAGACCACTTGGGCCGACTTAAAATCAACCAGTCCCAATCCAATTTCACCCGCGATTAGTTTAATAGTCGAATTCCAATTAGGTATTTGGTACGTGCGAATGACGCATCAACACATCATTACACCGGCTGATTCGGCCCCAGTCCTTGATGAAGCAGCCGATCTACCAGCTACAACCCGTTTATTCCTCAATCGCATGCGTCAGCACCTAACGTCGTCATTAGGTCTATCAGACACCGCAGCCGGATACGAAGCACGTTTTGCATTGAGTGCCCTCTACGCTTTTGGTTTCGCACGTAAAGAACACTTTGAAACGTACATGCCAATTGAAACACGTCTCTTGTTCAGTGTCATCTCGGATATCATTGCCCGTGAGCTACCGGCTTTCTTCGGCAACGCCTATCTAATGACGCATAAATTAATCGACGCGATTCAGCATGATCTGTACACAACCAATTTGCGTTTGGTCTACTTTCACAGTGCGTTGCGCCCGGAACCGAACGTGGATGAGGCCATTTCACAATTTCCAGTTTATGCGCAATTGACGCAACATCTAATGCAAGCAATTGCTACTGAAACGAACATTTCACATGACACGTTGCAAAACACGTTATTCGAAGACTACTTCAACACGTTCATTACCCGCTTGCCACAAGAAGAAGTCTTGCCCATCATCACGGTTGATTTGGAATTTGTTGATAACGCTGCGCTTGGTCGTCGCTTGGCGCAATTAATGACCAACATGCCTGGTTTGAATATTATTTTGAGCTTTGATACCCCAGATTCGGCTGATTTGGTCATTTCTAACACCCACTTATCCGGCAGTGAACGGCGACACTTGTATCTCAAGGCCAGCCCGACGTTAGCTGAAATTGAAGAAATTCGCCAAGTGCTCCATCAAATCACTGTTCAAAAATTTGAACGCTTTACTGGTCAAACAATTCCAGTTCACTTTAGCTAAAAAAGGCACGTCACCCAATTGATGGGCGACGTGCCTTTTCGCATTAAATCAACGTAAACTTTTCAATCATCAACTCTGGGTGGATGATCTTCATGTCAGTCGTGCCTTCCGAGGCATAACCAGCTTCTTCAAACGTTTCTTGCAATTGACGCTTAAAGGCAAACCATGAACGCATATCAGCGCGCAACAATTCTTCAATTTGTTGCAAGACTTCACGTGGGTTATCAACCTTGGCGTCAGCGCGAATCTCTTCGCGAATCTTTTCGATTTGTTCAGCGGAGAAGTACTTTGGCTCATCAAGCAATTCAGCCACAGCTTCTGACAACAATGGGTTAACCAACACGTTTTCAGCGCGTGACATCATCTTCTTAACGGCTAGCTCAATCGCCATCTCCGTCAAATACGTATTCGTGATGTGCAACGCAACCTTGACCAACGGTGACTTTTCGCGTTCCTTACGGCGCTTCTCTAGCTCGTTTCGCACGTCAGCTGGAGATGGAATTTCATAGCTCATCAATCTATTCTCCTTAGTTTTTATTACCTTAATCATAACAAACTAATTGCGTTTTGTTTCTGGGTGATTTGTACCCTTTTTGAGGACAACTATTGACTAGACTTGTGCAAATCTATTTGCTATAGTTACGTTAATGCATGGAATAAGCCATGTAATACACGACTCTAAAAGACGCCGGTAGTCAGCAATGATTACCGGCGTCTTTTGTCTCTATTTTTTCCCAATTGGCATACAAATATGTATGTCGGCCCCAACTAAAAAGCGCATAATGGTAGTGTAATCAAATATAGGGGGATATTATTTTGAATACAATAGAAGCATTACGCGCTATCGTCGGAAAGTCGCATGTTATCACCTCACCTGATAAGTCGCTGCGCTATCGCAAAGGTTATCGATCAGGTCGTGGGGATGCCTTGGCAGTTGTGTTGCCGGGTACACTAATGGAACTTTGGGAAGTTTTGAAAGTCTTGCACGACAATGACCTGATTATCATTATGCAAGCATCGAATACCAGTTTAACTGAGGGATCAATCCCCGCACCTGGGTATGATCGCCAGGCTGTCGTCGTGAACGGGTCACGTATTAAGGGGATGCAACTCATTAATCACGGTGAAGAAGCCTTGGCCTTCCCTGGCACAACGCTATACAAGTTGGAAAACGCCTTGAAAGCTATCGGTCGTGAACCACACTCTGTTATCGGTTCATCGAACTTGGGCGCATCGGTTATTGGCGGTATCAACAATAATTCAGGTGGTGCCTTAATTCAACGCGGACCAGCCTACACTGAACAAGCCTTGTATGCACAAATTGATGAGCATGATGAATTGCGTTTGGTGAACCACCTCGGCATTGCCTTGGGTGATACGCCCGAAGAAATCATCACTAACCTCGAAAATCGTAACTTCAACGTCGATAACGTACCCCACAGTCGCACACGTGTTGGTCACAACCGCGACTATGAAGCACGTGTTCGTGACATTGACTCAGATACACCGACACGTTACAACGCCGATCCAAATGAATTGTACGAAGTTTCTGGTGCTTCTGGTAAATTGGCGGCCTTCGCGGTACGTCTGGATACTTTCCCTAAGGAAGGGGCTTCAAAGGTCTTCTACATTGGGACGAATAATCCCGATGTCTTAGAGCGTTTGCGTCGTCATATTCTGTCTGAACTCACCCACCTACCTGTTTCTGGTGAGTACATGCATAAAGACGCCTACGAGATGGCTAAGAAATACGGGAAGGATTCTTTGATTGTCATCGAAACACTTGGCACCAATGTTCTGCCATACCTATTTGGGATGAAGGCAACCACTGAACGTATCTTGGATCATATTCCAACATTCAAGCCATACTTCCCTGACCGTGTTTTGCAGCACATGGGACAACTTTTCCCTAATCAACTGCCAAAGCGTATCGAGGATTACAGCAAGCGTTACGACCACTATTTGCAACTCAAGATGGCAGGCGATGGTATCGACGAGGCCCGCGCCTTCTTGCAAGACTTCTTTGCAACTGAAGACGGTGATTATTTGGAGCTTGATGATAAAGAAGCTGAACGCATTGCCACCCACCGTTATGTGACAGCGGGTGTTGCCATTCGTTATGAAGAAGTCTTCCAAGACGACCATATTGAAATCTTGCCGCTCGACATCGCGTTGCCACGTAATGAATTTAAGTGGTTTGAGGAGTTGCCAAAAGAAATTGAAGATAAAATCCAATACAAGCTCTACTACGGCCACTTCCTAGATCACGTTATGCACCAAGACTACATTTTGAAGCCGGGTGTCGACGCACACGAGTTGAAGAAGGACATGTTGGCCTTGTTGGATAAGCGCGGTGTCATCTACCCTGCTGAACACAATGTTGGCCACTTGTACGAAGCTGCCCCTGCTTTGGTCGCCCACTACAAGAAGAATGATCCAACGAACAGTTTCAACCCTGGTGTTGGTAAAACCACCATGCGTAAGTATTGGGGAAATTATTAATTAGCTCAAGCGACTGGGATACTTATCCTGGTCGCTTTTTGATGCAAAAAAGCAGTACCGCGTGGGCACTGCTTCATGTTATCTATTCAGTTTTTACACGTTATCTAGCGCGTCCGATTTAGTGCAAGCCACGACGGTTAATTTCACGGTATAACACCGATAGTGATGCGTTGGCCAAGCGCGTACTACGCTTGTCGACCATCACTCGCTTGATACCTGCATCCTTCAGCACTGCCTTAGCCCATGCCTTCGTACCAGTTAAAACCATTGTCGTTTCCTCCTTTGATTTTCTCTATATTCATGTACAAACACAGGTTAACATATCGAAAAGGCCGAGTGCAAAAAGACGTAAAAACTGGGTAAAAATCACAAATGTTCGCTTGCATCCAAACACCACGCGAACGTTTGTTGGGGTCCCTTAAACCAAATCACGGTGCTTAAATCCGATGTAGCCAAGGACAAAACAGGCAACTGCGATTAGACTCATCGTTACCATCACTGCAGTATTTGGTGTCGACACGGGGATGTTTGCTGACCAACCATATGGCGATAGACGCAAAAACCACTTTGGTAAATCTAGCAAGTTGCGCAAATACGTGAGCAGGAAAAAGATGCCGAAATAGGCATACAGAACGCCAAACAATCGTGGCACCCAACCAAGCAGCAAGGCACCGACGCCAAACGATGCCAAAAGCGTTGGTAAATAGCCGATTAACACGCGTTGAATTTGTTCAGCTGGAATAGAACCCGTCACCGAGCTATTGCCGACATGCCAAGCGACCAAGATACCAACCGCAAAAGCAATGACGCCGGCGACGGCTGCCGTTAACGTGTAAGTTGTAAATAACCGTAACCGACCAACTGGCTGCCCAGCAATTAAATTCAATGACCCATTGCGTCGATCTTGCAGATAACGTTGCATCACGTTTAAACTCATCAACGTCACAAACAGCACCATGAACATCGCAATCATTTCCAAGAAATGCGCATAAAGTGTCCGCGTCATCACTGTTGTCGCTTTAACGCCAACAATCGTTTCGATTTGGGTGCTACCGGATAATACTTCTTGAACATCACCGAAAATGCTACCAAACATGGCCGCAAACACCAAAATGGCAATGAACCAGCCGACAATGACCTTCGCCTCCACTCGCATAAATAACGTCGTAAAGCCCCGCAAACTCGCAGGCGCGTGTTGCCGACCGCGACCGGTCATTTGCAGTAAACTGGCGCCTAAATCACGATGCTGGCTTAATCTAACTGCCACAAGGCCCAGCAAAATCCCAATGATCACCATCACGCTGATCGCCCAACTGTCGTTTTTGCCAAATACGCTCGCTGATTCAAGCCAGTTAAACGGTGACAGCCAAGTTAAACCATGCCAGTGCTTAACATCAATCATCGACCGCAGAAAATAGATACCCGCTAAGAAGCCATACCCGAAGAAGTTCGCTGAGCGACTGTCCGCAAAGACTTGCGACCCTATCAAAGCGACACCGCCCATAAAGATGCCAAATGCCACCATCAACCCAACGAATACTAGATATCCTGCTTGGTTGGCACCAGTCATTGGCATCGATAGCCACACCACATACATCCCCAGACCATTAATGATGTTAACGATGACAAGTTCCAAGGCAACTGCGATAACAGGCACCGTTTTTGGCGTCGCTGTCGCTAGAATCAAATCCGTTTCACCCGATTCTTCCATTTTACGGGTACCACGAATGGCTAACTGCACGCTCATCAAGCCTGTTAAAGTAGCCATTAACGGCAACATAATCGCGCCCAATACTAATGCAATCGTCACATGATCACCACCTGGAATCTTGGTGAACAGCGCCACCATCATTGGTGCATCCATCATCTGGCGCAACTTGGCAATATCGCCATCACCACTATAAAGATTCACTATCTTAGCGAGTCCCGACACAATCATCGCTGCATTAATGACCACCCAAACGATGATTAATTTCAAATCCGTCTTTAAATTCGCGCGGAGTAAGCGACCTAAATTAGGCATACTACATATCCCCCGCATCGTAATATTGCATGAACAAATCTTCCAATGTTGGTGGTGTGACCTTCAAATCTGTGACACCAGCTTCGGTCAATTTCGCCAACGCAATCGACAAATCGTCGTGCGCCACACTAAACGACACCTCCCCGCCAGCAGCCATAAACTTATCAAACATCGTTAGTCCATTGGCATCAGCAACCGTTGCTTTCACGTTCAGTTCAGCATGACCTTGCATATCAGCCAAAGACCCTGTTTCAATGATTTCCCCATGACGAATAATTGCCACGCGATCAACCATTTTTTCGACTTCTGACAAGATATGCGAACTCAAGAATACTGTTTTACCAGCTTGCTTCAGCGCTAATACTTCTGTTTGGAAATTGCGTTCTTGCAGCGGATCCAAACCACTCGTCGGTTCATCGAAAATGTAGAACGGTACGTCCGCTGACAACGCGGCGATAATGGCCACCTTTTGACGATTTCCCTTCGAGTACGTGCGTGCTTTTTTCTTTGGGTTCAGGTCAAACTTCTTGATTAGCGCGTCTACGCGGTCTGTGCGGGGATGCCCGCCCATCTTCAGCAACAAGTCAATGATTTCGCCACCCGTTAAATTCGGCCATAAAAACACATCACCCGGTACATAGGCCAACTGCCGGTGTACTTTCACCACATCCCTAGTAGCGTCTTGACCAAGTAATTGAATGTCGCCGCTATCCTTCCTCAACAATCCCAAAATAACGCGAATTGTCGTTGATTTACCAGCGCCGTTCGGACCTAAAAAGCCAAACACTTCCCCTTCATTTACAGTAAACGAAACGTTTTTCAACGCCTCAAATTTACCAAACTTTTTATGTACGTTTTTTACCACTAATACTTCTTTTGCCATATCATCATCTCCCTTGGCGTTACACTGCCATTATGTAACAGTTAAATACCTATCTACAATGCATAACTATCGGGATTCACAGTTTATTCGGATATGACAAAAAAGTTCCGAAAGAATTAACTTTCGGAACTTTTATCGTAGTGGGCCTAGCAGGACTCGAACCTGCAATACCCGGTTCGTAGCCGGGGTGTTTATCCAATTAGCATATAAGCCCAATATTTAATTCGTTGCCTCAACAACATAATTAAATATACGCCCTTTGTTTTTGTTTGTAAAGTCTAAAACCTCAAAAAAAGTAATTATTTTTTTGAAGGGATTTATCCTAAACATATTTGCTACCTTCACGAACCGATAATGGCGCCATTTCGCTTTCATGTGCGTTGATAAACTCACGCACCCAATTTGGATTCGTCTTACTATATTGACGTAGCGCCCAACCAATGGCTTTGTTAATGAAAAACTCAGACGAACCAAAATTGGCAGTTAGGATTTCGGTCATTAACGTCGTATCCGTTTGATCCTTCAAAAATAGCTGGTGAAGAATCGCCAAGCGACGAACCCAAAAAATCGTCATGCTGACTCCAAGCCAGCATCGTCGCTTTCGTTTCAGGATACGTGACAACAATATGACCAACTTCGTGCGCCATGTTATCAACGGTATCCCACCACGATTTACGCATCGCCAATGCTTGGAAACGTGCTAAATCCTCAGGAACCAACAAATCCATCTGTGCTTTCAACATATCCAATGCCACATATTGGTATTCACGTGCGTCTCGTTCCCAAGCATCAGCCACGAAGTCCCAGTCGATCACGCCACTTTGCTTGGCGGCCTTGATAAACGGTTTCGTTAGCTCTCGGCGAAGTGGTGTTTTAATTCCTAAAAACGGAAACTGATTGCGTTGGTACGCAGCCATCCCCACTGCCGTTTCAGGATCTGCATGCGCCTTAAGTAGATCAAATAGGTCTTGCATAGTGCACCCCCTCGTATTATTAAGCACAAGTATACCAAAATAAAACACCCAACCTCGTATCCAAACAAAGTTAGGTGTTAAAAGTCCTATTTTATATTAAGCAGCCACGTTTTCGATAACTGCCAATACATTCGCACGGTAGTCTGATGACTCATCATTCAAACGGCAAATTGCATAGTAGGCATCCTTATAATCAAAGCCATCACGACGTGTTGCAGCGTAAACCATCAACAAGTTGCAAGCATCTTCAGCTGATTCAAGATCACGTAGTTGCTCGCCGGCTTCGATAGTACGGATATCTGACATGTAGTCTTCGTAATCAAACGTATACCATGTTTGCATCTGCTCCAAAACTGGGGCAGCCCAACCTTCTTCACGAACAACAGATGAAACCGTTTGGCCAGCGCGCAACTTGCGTAGCACATTGTTGAAGTGGTTGTTTACATTAATAATATTCGTCGTCATCACAGCAGTCATGTCGTTTACCTCTAAATCATTTTTATCAATGTATTTACTATAGCACGAACTTGTGAAAAAAGGAACAAGCAAACACTTAAAACGCCAGTTAATGCGCTTAAATAGCCGTTTTATTTTGTGAAAACGTTATCATTATTGCAACTTTGAGAGCTTTTCAGCAACACGCTTATTGATTTTAGCCTTCACATCATCCGTCCAACGCTTAGCTTGCATCTCACGTAAAGCATTCTCTGCGAATTCCGCAACATCATTACCGACCAAATCAAGCACCGGCACATTGTTAGCTGCGCCTTCCTCGAAAAAGTCGATCAAATCGTAAATCCCAGCCATCATGTCCATGCCATCACCACCTGCAAAATGCCAGAAGTAATTTTGCACTTCGCCGATGACAATTTGATAATCCGCTGGCATCGCTTTAATGCGCGCTTGTTGCTTGTTCCACTCCGCCTTGTCGGCCTTCATTTGCTTGAAGTCAAACCACTTCTTAATGTCCGTCCATTCTAGTGCCATTGTTAATTCTCCTTCAACTTGTTCAACTGCGCTGTGATAAAGCCCCAGCGTTCCCAGAAATTACGCAATTCTGCTTCGCCTGCTGCGTTCAGTGTGTAAAACTTACGCATCGGACCAACATCAGACTTCTTTTTGGCAACGTTCACGAGATTCTTTTTCTCAAGACGAATCAAAATCGTGTAGACCGTGCCTTCAACAATATCTTCAAAGCCGGCGTCTTGAAGGGTTTTGGTTATTTCGTAACCGTATGTTTCGTGGCGGTTGATAATCTCAAGCACCACACCCTCAAGGACTCCTTTCAGCATTTCTGTTATGCCAGTCATGTTATTTCCTCACTACTCCGTATTGCTTGTACCACTATATAGTAAAACTAAGTAGCTAATCCGTCAACTACTTTGTGTCACAAAGTAGTGAATGCAAAAAACGCGCTTAGCTACGAGCTAAACGCATTAATTATGTTTACTTATTTTCTTCTTGCAATTCAAGCAAACGTGCACGCAATGCGTCATCATATGCCGTCAAGTACAAGCCATACTTACCACGCTTGATCAAGACGTTCAAAACGTTGGCAATAAAGGCCTTGTACTCTTCTTCCGTGAACTCACGGTCTTGGCGCTTCTTGAAGATTTCCTTGTGAGAATACTTTTCAGGAATAATCGTCACGCTATCCGTCTTAGGATCGTAACCAAATGAAGGACCGATAATCATCCCCACGTAGTTCAAATCGAAACCTTGCAACGTGTAAATCGTTCCAACTTGGGTAATTGAACCCTCACGCTTTGCCCAGTGCGTACGTTGTGGATCCCATTCGTCCCAAGGCAAGTTGAATGTATCCATTTCAACATTGTGGCGTCCGTCAATACGTGGGAATCCTGACGTTGCAACAACACGACTTTGACCGAATTCCTTGTTCTTCGCCTTAATGGCTTCGTACAAATCACCCGCCTTGTCAAAGACCTTGAATTCAAAATCAGAATTGTTTGGGAATGGGTGCAATGGCTTTTCAGCCGTCAAATCATCCATCCAGTCCACTTGTTCTTGACTAGCTACCATTCGGTATTGGAAGTCCATGTCGAATTGGTGATATGGGTGCTTGCCAATCGTCTTAAATAGCAAGTCCTTGTCCCAGTACATCTTTGATTGGAACACTTGGGCGAAGTCGTAAACCACGACCACAACCTTGGCCAAATCCATCAAGTCCTTCAATTGGTTTTCACCATTGTAGTGCATGTATGGTTCTGGCTTTGACAACAGCAAGTGCGCTTCGTCAACGAAAATAACATCGTACTTCCAGTTACGCTTTTGCGCGTTGTTAATCAATGGCGTAGGACGCGTAATGTCCTTGTCGCGCATACCTGGAATATCAACGGCCAAATCCTTGTACGCCTTGAATAGCTCAGGGTGGTTAACAACCAATGCAGTCTTGTAACGCTTGTCAGTCATGTACTTAGTAACCAAGTTCATCAAAACAACTGACTTACCAGTACCAGCAGCACCTTGGATAATAGCCACACGGTGATCGTTTTGCTTCAAACCATCCCCAATGTAGGCGTTCATGTTAGAAATAACAGCTTCTTGTTGCGCTGATAGATTATCAACGAAAAATTGTTCTTGTAAAATCTTATTCATAATGTTTTCAATTATACAACGTGCACGCCTATTAAGCCACGGACCTTCCTGACAAAAAATACATGTCAATTTGTGCCATTTCCAGCACTTTGCCCCTGACGGGACTGACAACTCGCCTCGCCTAGTGTATCCTAACAGCAAATAAATCAGTTCAGGAGGAACCAATCATGCTATCCATTCAAACAATTTTGACATACGGGGTCATCATTCTAGCCGTAATTCTTGTGATTTCAGGTATCGTTGGCATCGTCAACTACATCCGTAAAAACGCTGGTCATGTCACATTTGGTGGCGTGGTTAAAAGTTTCTTCAAAGGAATCGGCTGGCCATTCATTTGGATGATTGAATTTGTCGGCTTGGCAATCACATTCTTATAGAGCAGACTCTAGCTTCACAGTCATGTGAGGCTTTTTTTATTGCATAAATCCTTGCACCTTCATCTGATTGGGGTATACTATTCTTAAACAGGTAAGTAATCACTTACTTACCAAATTTACAAAAAGGAAAATATGACTATGGCTCAAGAAATCATTAACCTATCTGACGTCAAAAAATCGTTTGGCTCGCAGCCCGTTTTAAAGGACGTATCTTTTCAAGTTCACGGCGGTGAAATCGTTGGCCTAATCGGGCCATCTGGTGCGGGTAAGTCAACAATCATCAAGATTACGCTTGGTATGGAAAAAGCTGACGGCGGTCAAGCAACTGTTTTCGACACAGTGATGCCCAATCGTGAATTACTTGCTAATATCGGTTACATGGCCCAGACTGACGCGCTTTATGATGCTTTAAGCGGCCGTGAAAACCTCGCCTTCTTTGCCAAAATGAAAAATGTGACTAACGATGTGGCGACAGAAATCAATCACGTTGCCGAAGTGGTTGATTTGACCAGTGATTTAGACAAACGCGTCAGTGGTTATTCTGGTGGTATGAAGCGACGCCTATCATTGGCCATCGCCTTGCTCGGTGCACCTGAACTGTTAGTCCTGGATGAGCCAACTGTTGGGATTGATCCATCATTGCGCCAAAAAATTTGGGCTGAATTAACACGACTACGTGATGAAGGTCGTGCCATTTTGGTAACCACTCACGTCATGGATGAAGCGGAGCTAACCGATCGTGTTGCCCTACTACTTGACGGGTCTGTGATCGCAAACGATGCACCAAAGACCTTAGAACAACAATACGGCGTTGATTCAATTGAACACGTCTTTTTGAAAGCGGAGGCCCAACGATGAAAACATTTGCAATTGCTAAACGCGTTTTAACTGAATTGATTCGCGACAAACGTACCCTCGCCTTGTTGTTTGTGGCGCCGCTACTGGTGCTCGCACTAATGAGTTACGTCTTTAACGTTAATACCACGACAACAAGTTCAATTGCGACAGTCCAAGTGCCAACCGCAATTTACAACAACCTCGATGCTACAAAGCACGTTTCCGTTAAGGCTTACGATTCTACGGCATCATCAAAAAAGGCTTTGGAAGCTGAACGCGTTGATGCAATCATTGATTATTCAGATCACACCTACCATGTGACTTATGCCAACACGGATGTTTCAAAAACCGCATTAGCGAAGATGGCCTTACAAGGTGCCATCACCAAGTCAAATATTACTGGTATGGCGGATGCGCTAAAAGCCTTAGAAGCCAACTTACCGGCTGCTGCTCAAACAAAAGCAGTCTCTGCGCAAACACCTAAGATATTGAACACCTACAATTACGGTAATGCTAATTCAACTTTCTTTGATAAGATGATGCCGATTTTGATGGGGTTCTTCGTGTTCTTCTTTGTCTTTTTGATTTCGGGGATGGCCTTATTGAAGGAACGTACATCTGGTACACTTGAACGTTTGCTAGCAACCCCAGTACGCCGTGCCGAGATTGTCACTGGCTACTTAATTAGTTATGGTTTGGTGGCCGTTGTACAGACTTTGTTAATCGTCTTGTTCACGATTAACGTCTTAAACGTTCAAGTCGCTGGTTCAATTTTCTTAGTCATCTTAACGACCCTTTTGTTGGCGTTAGTTGCCTTGGCGTTGGGAATTTTCATGTCAACATTTGCGCAATCCGAATTCCAAATGATGCAATTTATCCCACTAGTTGTCGTACCACAAATTTTCTTTTCGGGCTTGATTGATTTGCATGCCATGGCCGACTGGGCGCAATGGTTAGCTAATTTGTTGCCAATGAAGTACGCAGCATCCGCTTTGACCGATGTCATCCTCAAAGGAGCCAACTTCTCTGACATTGCCGGTAATTTGCTTGCTTTGATAATTTTTATTATCATTTTAACGATTGGCAACATTGTTGGCCTAAAGCGTTATCGAAAGGTGTAATTTAACATGACTGATCAAGTTTTAAGTTTTGATGAATGGCTAACAACCACTGACATGCCCGATGGCAAGCGCCGTATTCTAAGTGCTGCAGTAAGCCTATTTGCACAAAACGGCTTCCACGCAACCTCTACCGCTGCGATTGCCAAAGAAGCTGGTCTCAGTGATGCGACCATGTTCAAGCACTTTAAAAATAAAAACGCGTTGCTGGATGCGATTCTGACACCACTACTTGAACAACTAGTGCCCAATGTCGGTGAGCAATTCGTCACATCTGTTCAAGATAAAGCAACCACACTCAATGACGTCATCGCATTCATTGTGTCTGATCGTTGGTCATTCATGCAACAGAATAACGAAGTGATTCAAGTATTGGTAAACGAAGCCCTGGCTAACGCGACTCTCAGGGAGCATATGATTAGCGAAATTGGCCCAAAGTTAAGTCATGTAACGACAATTTTGCAAGGCCTAATGCGTAGTGATTCATCGATTAATCCGCAGTTAACCGGCTATGATTTGCTTCGCATTATTGCAGGCCAACTGATGATTCATTTCATGTCACAATATAAGTTCCAGACCCAGCTTAATAATGAAACGGTACTCGCCAACGTCACCTTAATGACCCAGCAAGCACTGCGTTAACAGAAAAACCTGCTGAATCTAAATCAGCAGGTTTTTCGTTTACACTTACAATTCCTTAGCCATCAAGATATCAGTCTGACGATCTGTACCCATGTAGAAATCGTGTGACTCACCCGTCCTTGAGAAGCCCATCTTCTCGTAGAAAGCAATCGCATTCGGGTTGTACTCCCAAACGCCAAGCCAAATGCGATCCTTATTCAGCTCATGGGCAACCTTTTCAGCCTCAGCAATGAAGACGCGCCCCAATCCGCGGCGTTGGAAACTTTTACGAACATAGATGCGTTCGACTTCGAGCGCCGTCTCACCCATTTCCTCAGACTGGGCATCCCCAACGTTCAACTTCAAATAGCCCGCAATTTCATCATCTACCATCACGAAATAGAATAATGAACCGGCATTTTCTAATTCTTCTGCAAGCACTGATTCTTGATATGCATCAGCCAAATAATCACGCAAATTTTCAGGTGTGTTTTGGGCACCGAATGTATCCGTAAACGTTTCAATGGAAATCTCACGTAGCTCATTTACATCAGCTACAGTTAGTCGCTTAAGTGTTGTCGTCATGTGTCTCTCCTAATACTCTCGTTGATGGCCTTTCTTCACAGCATTCCAGTCAGTCGCAACATTCTCGCGCATTCGGTGTAACAAGTTATTCAGTGTTTGCACCTCATCTGTTGTAAATCCTTGCAGCGCCACCGTCTCCGAATAATCATTTTCACGTTTGATAACGTCATACAGTTCACGACCTTTATCAGTCACTTCCAAATGCTTAATCTTCAAGTTTTCTGCGCTGTCACGCTTCACGATCATACCGTCCGCGAGTAGCTTTTTAACGGCACGCGCAACAGTGGTGCGATCAACCATAAGCATCTCAGAAAGCTCTTCCTGGATGATGCCGGGATTCTCCGCGATGCGTGCCAAATACAAGTACTGACCCTTCGTCAGTTTAAATGACTTGAACTCAACATTACTGATTGAATCCAAAGCTCGGGCAATCATGCCGATTTCTCTTAAATTACTAGTCATTGTGTCATCCTCAGAAATTATCCTATCTTGTTTTTGTTGCAAATACAACAAAAAGCGTCCATTAATGATAACGAACGCCAATGTGTTATAAGTTCAAAATGTGCGACATCGTGCCGGCTTCAACGATAACCAGTACGCCCAGTATGATGTAGACGAGCGCTGTAATCCAACGACCGAAACGCTCAAACACTTCCCCAATTTTTGGAATCTTTGCCAAACGTTGGCTAGCAAAGGCCAAAAATAAAATGTTCACCATGAATGTTGCTGACGCGATTACCAACCGTCCAGCCGATAGCGTTGTCATGTACGGCGTAAATAACCCAATATTATCCGGCAAGCAACTAGACAACGCAATTATCATCATCGTTAAGACGAGTGATTTATCTTCGCGTTCTCGTGCAATCTTGCGTGCATTTTCATCTGCCTCACACGCTGCAAACAAGTAACGAATACCGAACGCAATTGGCACAAACCCCAAAAATCCAAGTATCCAATCCGCCGGTATAAATTTGAAAACAAACGCAAACAACATTGGTACCGTCACCAAAATTGTTGACCCCATTACCTGTCCAATCAAAATTTGACGGTGTTTTGTCTTCGTTGGATACATCGCAAATAATGTTAATAGAATTAATAGCAAATCGATCGCAGTCGTCCAATAAAGAATCGTCGTAGACACGATTGTATTAATCATATGTTCATCCCCTTCCTAAACATGAAAATATTAACATGTTTAGTTGAGACAGTTACTCATCACTCACCTATCCGGTATACCTTTCAGGTCTATGGTAGAAATTTTCTTGCATGTAAAAAAACGCCTACGCAATTGCATAGACGTTGATTGTTAATTATAAGGCATCATATAACTCGTCAGAAACGGGCTCAAGCCATTCAGGCGTTCCAGCCGTAATTGCAATGTGCTCAAACCAGCTATCCTTCTTAGCACCGTGCCAGTGCTTCACACCATCCTTGGTCACAATCGTATCACCAGCCTTCAATGATTGCGCTGGTTGACCTTCTTCTTGATACCAACCTTCACCAGCAGTGACAAGCAAAATTTGGTACCCGTCATGATGAATGTGCCAGTTATTACGTGAACCTGGCTCAAACGATACAGAGCCAACCCCGATTTTATCATCAGGCGACGTCACCAAATTCGTTAGGTACGTATCACCCACAAAGAATTCACCGTATGGATTCAAAACACCCTCTGGGAAAATCGTCCCTCGCTTAATTTCTTCGTACTTTGCCATTACTTTTCTCCGAATACTTCTTTTGCAATAGTGAATGCTGACCAGGCTTTTGGCCAACCAACGTAAAACGCCAATTGCGTAATAATTTCAGCCACTTCATCAGCGGTCAAGCCATTATCTTTGGCCTTCGCCATGTGAAATGGCAATTGCTCAAAAGCGCCCGTTGATATCAATGCCGTAATGGTCGTTAATGAACGATCACGGGCTGACAATTCAGCCTCACGTGACCAGACTTGACCAAACAAAACCTCATCATTCAGTTCCGCAAACTTGGGTGCAAATTCACCAAGTGCGTCATGTCCTGCTGTTACTTTTTCTGCCATGATGTCCACCTCTAATCCAATGTGCCACCGTAAACCGGGAAGCCACTAAATTCGCCATAGTCGTTAAACGTCACCTTGTTTAACAACGTCATATCGTCATCAGAAATCGCGAAGTCCACTGTTGCATTTGCAATCATGTGTGCCTCAGACGTTGCTTTTGGTAATGGCAATGTGTTCAGTTGCAATAAGTAGCGCATACCCAATTGCGCAACAGAAACACCGTACTTGGCAGCGATTTGTTGCAAGTTTTCGTTCTTCAACATTTCACCGTGACCGAATGGTGAGTAAGCTTCAATTTGAATGTCATGCTTTTGGGCATACTCGAACACGCTAAATGGTACATTACCAATGTGCGCCAAAACTTGATTAACTGCCGGCTTCACATCACTGTTATCAAGGATATTCTGCAAGTCAATTTCATCGAAGTTTGACACACCGATTGCACGAATCTTACCAGCAGCTTGGGCTTCAGATAGCGCACGCCAGGCTGCCAAATTTCCTTCAAAGAAACGATCATCATTTTGGAATTCAACCCAAGGCTTTGGTGAGTGAATAATCATCATATCGATGTAATCGAGGTTTAAATCGTTTAGTGAACGATCGATTGCGGCAACTGCCTCTTCGTAGTTCTTAAATTCAGCTTGCAACTTAGTTGTTACAAAAATGTCTTCACGTGGTACACCGGCGTTGCGAACACCACGACCGACACCAATTTCATTGCCGTACGCTTCGGCAGTATCGATATGACGGTAACCAACTTTAATCGCTGTCTCGACTGCCTTGGCTGCATCATCATTATCTTCAATCATCCAAGTCCCAAAACCAATCTTTGGAATCTTGACGCCATTGTTCAAAGTATAGGTTTCATCAAAAATCGTCATACTAATGTCCTCCGTTTATTTAAGAATCACGCGCACCGTTGCATTTCGTGGACCGTCAGCAATCATTGGTGGCATGTACTGGCTACCCGCGTATTTCTTACGGTAAGCGTCATCAATTTCATCTTGTAGCGCTTCATGACCAGCGACTGGCACGAGTTCAAATGCAACCGTGTATTCATTACCGGCAATCATAATATTGCCAGCGCCCTGATCTTTAGCGGCGTTATACCAACGTGACTGTTGACCATTCCAAGCTCGCACGTAAAGGTCACCATCAACTACGACGGACCAAATCCACGTTAACGTGCCCGGCGTTGTGCCATCTGCGCGATAAGGTGCGATATGAAAGTCATCAGCCTGCGCAAACGTTTCTTGTTGTGTTGTTGTTAATGTCATCATTTCCACCTCCACTACTTTATGACTCCAGTATATTGCGCTATAATCACCATTACCAATGCTTTGTATTTATGGATAACTATAACGAAAGGTAATGATATGGAACTCCGCGTTTTACGATATTTTCTAGAGGTTGCCCACACCGGTACCTTGACCGCTGCCGCAGCTAAACTCAACGTTACACAACCCGCTTTATCGCGCCAACTAAAGTTGCTGGAAACTGAATTAGGTGTGACACTCATTAACCGTGAGCATAAACCCGTTTCCTTAACCCCTGAGGGCATCTATTTGGCAAAGCAAGCCGAAGACTTAATTGCTATCGCTGATAAAACAGTCACCAATCTGCAATCAAAAGACGCGATTGCCGGTGTCATCACGATTGGTGCAGCGGAAACTAAAATGTTCAACCACGCAATTAAGGCGATTTCGGCAATGCAACAAGCTTATCCGAATGTGACTTTCACGGTCATTTCTGGATCCACAACCGACTTACTAGATCGACTTAACCAAGGCGAACTAGATTTCCTTTTTGCGCTTGATTTCACCCAGAAGGCTTCATACGACTATCTTGACTTCCCGGAAGAGGACGTTCGTGGCGTATTCATTAATAAACAACATCCCCTGGCTAATGAATCAGCAATTACCGCCGATCAGCTCAAGGAATACCCGCTGGCAATTTCACGTCAATCGTCTTTCAATGATTCACTGGTGGAAGAACTTGGCCTCAATGCATCAGATTTGAACATTCGCCTCAAGTACAACTTAATCGGCAATGCCGGTATGTATCCAATGATTGATACTCACATTATGCTCGTCGGTATTGAGGGGGTTATCAACATTCCTGAACTACTCTTCAAACCATTTTCACCAAGAAACGTTTCAGTTGGTTCAATGATTTGGACTCACACCCCGTTCTTGTCACCATTACACGAAGAATTTATTCATTTTCTAGAAGATGAATTGACGAACACACCTCGTGATATGTCATAATAGCGAGTACAGGGGGTAATTAAACATGAGCATTACAGTAAACTTGTACTACACTGGTGAAAATGGTGCAGCCCAAGCATTCGCCAAAGAAATGACTAAATCCGGCGTTATCGATCGTATTCGTGCTACTCCAGGTAACGAACGTTATGAGTATTTTCAGCCACTTGATGACCCAGAAACGATTTTGTTGATTGATGCATGGCGCGACCAGGCAGCAATTGATGCCCACCACGCATCACCCATGATGGCTGAAATTGCACAATTACGTGAGAAATATGATTTGCATATGCATGTAGAATGCTTCATTAGCGATAAGGACGGCATACCAGCGTCTGACCAGTCATTTATTCGTAAGTAACCAAACGAGCTCTAGTAGCTCGTTTTTTTATTTAAAAAGATGCGTTGCTCAAGCGAACTGCCGTCTGCCTTATACAGGAAAGCACGAATCTCAAAATGTTTTGACAAAACTCACCGTCGTATACTGCAGGTGGAGGTTATTATCATGCAAGATGTCAGGCAATCAACTGTTACAAAAATTGAGCTTAAAAAGGCTGTCCTCCTCAGTGAACAAATTGCGCAATTAAAAGAACAAACGGCACAAGTTTTTGGGGAACATGGTCAGTTATTGCATATTTTTATGCAAAAAACGCATGGCCTAACCCCCGAACAATTCCGGGAACAATTTTCTAAAATACCCACCAGTACTGGACCTGGTAACGTGAATTGGTTCGACGTGTTCGATGAAAGTAACGCTTCCCTGACCGAAATTGCTTTCATAGAAGAATTTTGGTACCGCCTTTTTCTCGGTATTGCTTGTGTGTATCATAACCACAATTGGATTAACTACGATAAATTCAACTATGATGAAGCTTACCGTTATCGTGTGTACCTGGTTGTCAAAGAAATGGTCTGCTCGACGTATTTTGAATATTCTGAACCTGATCCATTCACGCTAAAACTATTGATGTTTAGCGGCTTGGCCGTTACGCTGACCCTGACTTTGGCACACCTGATTCATTTTGAGCCAGTTGGGGATGTCTCAAATTGGACGTTTTATCTAGCCGGCTTTATTATCGGGATTTTCTTGATTATTTTGGCAATAACATTGTGGGTGACTAACCGGATTCGCTTAACGTCAACCACACGTTTAGACCATCAACTATATGCATGGTTGGGTGTACCACCATCAAACATCACCATTCCACTCCACCGTGCCAGTAAGAAAAAATTGGTGGTGACTAATATTACGGCGTAAAAAAAGAGCGACTGAATCGCTCTTTTTTCGTCTACTTCAACAATTCAGTTTCTAACACTTGTACAGCCGCCTGAACGGCATCCCAAGGTGCACCGACAACTGGCGAATACGTCAAATCTAAGTCACTAAACGCTTCAACCGTCATGTCGTTATAAATTGCGGTTGCAAAGACATCCGCTCGTTTCGCCACTTCGCTACCGTACTTACCCACCAATTGGGCACCTAAAATTTTGTGTGACTCTTTGTCTGCAGTCACACGAATCGTGATTTTTTCAGCACCTGGGAAATAACCCTTGTGATCATCTACGACCGCAGTTGTCGTGATTGGCGTAAAGCCAGCCGTAGTTGCCTCATTTGGCAATAAACCTGTACGAGCCACAATCACATCAAACGCACGCAAGACCTGTGAGCCGATGATTCCTGCAAAACGCGACTCACGACCCACAATATTAGCACCGGCAACGCGACCTTGTTTATGCGCCGTCGTACCCAGTGGCAAATACGTCTCACCTAATAGGCGGTGCTTGGTCTGAACCAAGTCACCTGCTGCATACACATCAGGTAGATTCGTGCGCATCTGGTCATCAACCACCACCGCATTTTGCTCGGTAACAGTCACGCCCGCATTGACCAACAGCTCACTGTTTGGTCGGACGCCCACAACAACCAGGACAAAATCGAATGCGTCATCCGTCTTTGACCCAATTAGTTGGTACCCAGCTTCAGTTGCTTGAATTTCACTAATCGTTTCATCAGTTAATACCGTGACACCATTATTAGTCAATGCATCATGTACGGAAGCAGCCAAATCAGTTTCCACCGTCGATAACACTTCAGACCCACGTTGTACCAGCGTCACCGAAACACCGCGTCGCGTCAACGCCTCTGCCATCTCGATACCCACATAACCAGCGCCAACGATTGCTGCACGCGTTGGTTGATGTTGCACCAATCGCGCTTCAATATCAAAGAAGTCACCCATTGTATGCAACACATGAATGCCTGCGCCTTCACCGGCAATTGGCAATTCCTTTGGCACAGCCCCGGTTCCAACCATCAACTTGTCGTACGTAAACGTCATTTGGTCGTCACCATGCAATGCCGTCACCGTGTGCTTCTCGGCATCGATTGCTGTGGCCCATGTATTCATGTAAAAGTCGATGTCATAAGCCTTCAAATCATCAACCGTTCGGTGCGCTAAATTTTGCCATTGGGTCACTTCTTTACTGACCGCATATGGAATGCCACAAATTGACAAGTTTGGAAACTCGTCCGCCAAAATCATCGTGATTTTAATCGTAGCATTCAGTTCACGGGCGCGTAGTGCAGCTGAAATACCAGCATCACTACCACCAATGATCAACATCTCCGTCTGTACGTTGGTCATTTAATCGTCCTCTTATTTTCTCATAGTGGGTTAATTATAAGTGGGCGAATCAAAACGTGTCAAACACAAAAAGGCCAGCAGATGACTTAATCACCTACTGGCCAAACGTTATTTCTAAACTAATTGAATCAATGCAACCCCGACAACCATGATAATGATTCCGAGAATTTGCATGACATTAACGCGCTTCTTAACTGATTGATACCAGCCGAATTGTTGCACGATGATGGTTCCGATTAACATACCCATCAAACCAAGGATGGCACCCATTCCAGGTCCAAGTACCGGCACGACGATTCCAATGAAGAACACGAACAGTGAGCCAGGAATACCACCTAGGAAAGCCCACCATGGCGCTGCCTTCATGCCTTCACGATTAAAGAATGGTCGTTCTTTTACGGCAACCAAAATCGTTAGCAAAATCAACGCACCAACGAATGATACAAAGGCACCATCAACTGGCGCACCCAACAAGTGACCCAAGTGTCCGGTAATAGCTTGTTGGAATGACGCGAACATTCCCGTCAAAATTCCCCAAACGTGCCAAAAAACTGACCCACTTGGTGCTGAGCCGTTCTGGTTTTCCAAACGTGCACTCAATACGACGGCAACCAACACACCAATCATAACCAAGATAACACCGATGACCTTCACAGCTGTCAACGCAACCGTTTCTGCACCGACCCAACCAAGGGTTTGGATCATCATTGACATCACAACTTGTCCCAATGTTGGTAGAACAACTGTCTTAACCGCACCAACATTCTTAAATAGCAAAATGTTTGACGTTTGGTAAAGCATTGAGAAGATTCCCGCTGAGTAGACCCACCATGGTTGGTTTGTCTTCGTTAGCGCGATGATGTCGCCCAAGAAATGTGGGTTTTGAATAAATGCAATCGCTCCTAAGAAAATCACACCTAGTGAAAAACTTAAGAATGCAGCTCGGAATGGTGACTTCAAAGCACCACCCAAACGCGCGTTAATTGGGCTTTGGTTTGAAACCGCAAAGCCACCTAATAATCCTAATAGATAAAACATAAAAACTCCATTCGTACAGACTCAAAATTCAGTAATCTCTTGAATTTAACGAGTGCTGACGATGTTTACTTGATAAAGTCCACAGCATCAACACTATGCTGTGCACCCACCTGGTTGTTCAGAACGCATGTTAGAACCCTCCACTTATTTTTAGCAAGTAACATTATGCACGCATTTTGGGGTTTTGAAAAGGTTATATCACTTTTAGTCTTGTGGCACCAAACGTCCATTAACAATCTGCCAAACGTCGGTCGCAACATCGGCCACAAACTGTTCATCGTGCGAAACGAACAGTACAGCTTGCTGGGTCTCTCTTAGATAGGCAGTTAAGGCTTCTAAGGCTGGAATATCCAAATAATTAGTTGGCTCATCCAGCACCAACAACTCACTAGTCTGTAGCAATGCCTTTACTAAAGCCACACGGACGCGCTCACCGCCGCTCATTTGGCCAACCATTTCATTGACCTGCATTAAGCGAATTCCCATCGCACCTAAGAAATTACGGGCTACCTGCTCAGACTCGCTGCTGGTCATCATGACATTTTGCAACGCCGTTTTCGTCGTATCTAGCTGACTTAAATCTTGGTTGGCCACACTCACTCGCAGATTATCTGCATGTGTTACGCCAGGTGCTCCTGTTAGCAAGTGCTGAATGAGCGTTGATTTACCCGATTCATTCGGTCCAACAATTGCGATGCGGTGTCCGGTTTCAATTTTGAACGTCACGTTCTCAATCAAAAGATTATTTCCTTGCATAACCTGCAAATTCAAGGCGGTTAAAACCGGCTTGCCCGATCGAACATTCAGCGGATTTTGTAACTTTAGTTTTGTGGCATCGGCCGGCTTATCAACCTTGCCAAGACGTTCAAGTCGACTATTCAACGCTTTCTTTTGTTGTGAAAACCCTTTTTCAACCCCATTTAACCCCGATTTCATCGCCTCAATTTCAGCGTGACTGTGTTTGTGGGGGTTAATTTTCTTTGCTCGAGCCGACTTTTCGCCGGCTGTTTGCGCTCGCTGAGCTAATCGTTTCTTTTCGTTTGTGACTTGCTTATAGTCTTGCATCTGAGTGCTTCGTTTTGAAGCAGTAGCAGCCAAGTAGTCATCATAACTACCATTTAATGCGGTAACGGTGCCATTTTCAAACGACCAAACGACGGTCGCTACCTCACGTAAAAAGGCACGATTGTGAGAGACAACAATAACCAGCCCCTTAAACCGTTGGATTGTCTTCACCAGCCATTTGTGATGATCAACATCCAAGTGCGATGTTGGTTCATCTAAAATCAAAATATCCGGTCGTTCTGAAATTGCTTGGCGAATCAAGCGCTGCGTCATTTCACCACCAGATTCACCCACGATATCATTAATTTGCGGCACTGTCGCCACATACCCCGGTAG
This sequence comes from Weissella confusa, assembly GCA_041871065.1. Taxonomy (NCBI): domain Bacteria; kingdom Bacillati; phylum Bacillota; class Bacilli; order Lactobacillales; family Lactobacillaceae; genus Weissella; species Weissella confusa. Next base: position 1,253,471 of record CP168942.1, read on the forward strand.
ATTAATCTGCCCGGTATAATCCGTATCAATACCCTGCAGCATGTTGAGCAGTGTCGTTTTACCAGCACCGTTTTCACCAATAATCGCAACAACGCCCGTAGCCGGAATTGTCAGATGATCAATCTCAAACAGTTTTTCACCATCAATAGTCTTTACAACATTTTGAATTTGTCCGTTTAACATAAAAGCCTCCAATCTCACCACAATGAGACTGGAGGCACTTCAAAAAGCATGCTTATCAAACACGCAAAAGTCCACACTAAAACCAATCTCATTGATAACTTTCTATCATTATGAAATCAGCTTAATTGCGCAATGGACCTTACCCCGTGTTCTTTTAGTAAGTGTAGTATGACAGAAGCGTTTGTCTTGGTCAAGCTGAACAACTTCGACATAACAAAAAGGAACCAGTCGCAAACCGATTCCCCAAAACAATATTATCTTAATCACAGTACAAATGAACTGCCTGAATAGCTGCATCTACCGTCGTGGAATCTGGATTACCATATACGTGGATAGGGGCCATTGGCACTTTTACACCGTCAACGTCCCTATAACCAGTAATTCCGACCGCATTCTCATTTGAATCAAACCAGAACCCGCCATTTTCCTGGTCATGCAATACCCAAGTCTGCTTATCTGGATGTTCGTTCAAAACCTGCTCTAATGGGCGGATAGCGTGATCGACACCATATGTTTGCGCGTCGAGCACCCAAGCTCGCTCAGTTGGGTTGGCTGGCAAAATTTCGCCGACACTTGGGCTGTCAGTTGCAACGACATGATTTGATTGCGTTGCGTACACAAACATCCCCATCGTCGCAACTGTTGCCAACAAAACTTGTTTGATCATAACTTCTTCCTTTGCGTTCCCTCTTGCAATATATTCATATTCCCACAAAGGTTAGAAGAAATTATGACCGTCACACCTGTTTGTTAGTGGTCGTTTACCTCAAAGATAATTTCATCCCCAACGTTTGCTTTAACGCCCAAAATCAACGCATTATGAACCGGATTTGATTCCTGTGACGGTATATCATTTATGTGAATGACTTTGCCGTTAAGACGAACAACTTGGCCAATCTTCGTACCCATCGGCAAATTTTCATCCAAGGCAACAAGTGTCATGTCTCTAATTGAAAATGCATCGATAACTTTTGCCATATCGGCCTCCAAAATACTATTTACTATGAGTATATCATTTTAGTTATTCTCAACCGATGAAAACTGAGCTGATAACCACTCAGCAATTAACATCATCGTTTCTTCCGAGTTATCCTTTTGAACCATTTCAAAAATGAATGCCTTAGCACGGTCATTGTAGTCGTCGTGCACCGGTTGATAGCCATTCTGCTGTAAGAAGCTCAAAACCACAAGCCCCGCAGTGCGCTTGCTGCCATCAACAAACACTGGCGTCTTAATAATCTGTTGCATCATATAAGCTGCTTTTAGCCAAACCGTCGGATAAACTTCTTGCCCAAATACAACCTGCTTCGGTTGATCAATCACAACTTCAAATGCACGTGGTGATTGAACGCCAGCATTTCCACCTAACGCCTCTACTGCATGCTTGTTCAAGGCAAGTAATTCATCTCGGGTTAAGTAATGCGTTTCTTCCATAATAACTATCTCCAGTCACTAACATCTCGAATACACATTATAGCCAGCTTCAGTTTGTTTGAGGCAAGATAAGTCAGATTATGAAACTTATCTTGTTCAGCGTCGTCTCACTTCTTCATAGACCCACTTCGCAGTACGCTCGTGAGCAACTCTATCATGATCGACAAATTTGAAGTCATATTGTTTTAAAACCATTAGTCCAAAAAGCTTTTTATCATACACAGTGCCAAAATAGTTCGTTTCGCCGAGCGTCGCCGTTCTGTAAGTCATCACTTTGTTTTCCTGATCAACAGATGATACATTACCTTGTACTAAGCCTTGCATTTGAAACAAAAACATCATGACAACCAGAAAGAATACGCTGAACACAATCTTATAAAAAATCGGTCTGATGCAGATTAATACCGCTATGCCTGTCAGAATAGCGAACCAGAACCATCCAAGTTTTAAAACTAACCAAAACTGCAAAGTACCATTAGTTATGACCGTCGGTGCGAACAACGCTAAAAGTAGTATTGCAATGAACTTTCGCACGTCAATTTTTCTTGTGGCAGTATTTCTGCGTTTACTATTATCTTTCATGCCAAATATCGTATCTAATAATCCATTAAAGAACAAGACAAAAAAGAGATACCGCAATAATTGCGATATCTCCAAAATTGTTATATTTAATTTTGACAAGTGTCCTAAATGTGTCCTAAAACGCCGTCAGTCCAGTCATACCAAGGGTTGGCATTAGTCGTTACGGGTGTTACCCTTTTCGTCGTGGATAGCACGGATCTTACCGTCGTTCTCCAAGTGACCAGTTCCCGTGTAAGGCTTCACTTCGTCAAAGAAGACACCCTTCTTTGCGTAGTGGTCAAGCAATTCTTGACGCGATGCCTCGAAACGTGGTGGCAAAGCGAACGTCGTACCCAAGTCGAACAATGATTCGTCCAACGTGAATCCTGGGTTCGTCGTAGCCAACTCAACACGGTTTCCACCAGGCTCGATGAAGTATGCTGAACGGAAGTATCCACGGTCGATAAAGACTTCACGCTTGTAGCCCAAAGCCTTGGCACGCTCCCAGAAGTACTTCAAATCTTCTTCTGACTCAACACCCAAAGCGTAGTGGTCAGTTGAACCCTTACCAAAGCGTGAGTTAGGTGCATCTTCAGCAGTTTGAACCAATTCAATAGCTTCAACGCCTTCCAAGTCGATGATGTTACCCTTAACTGGGATTTCCAACAAGTCTTCGAAGAAGCGACCAGTTGCAGCAACATCTGGCACGTGCAATTCAGCACCGATAACGCCAGTGATTTGGAATTCAGCAGGAACATCTGACATGTAGTTAATGTGCCAGTCGAAGTTCTTACCTTCAGTTTCTTGCATACGGATTGGCAAATCTTCGTAATCAGCCGTACGGATACGTCCCATTGCGTCAACTTCAGCCTTCAAGCCCTTTTCAGCAAAGCGGTCCAACCAGTATTGCGTTGATCCCTCAGGAATTGAGTAGTGGATGCCTGAGAAGAACATCTTACCGTCAGTACGGTCTTCTCGCAAGTCGTCAATTGGGAAGAACGTGATAACCGTTCCTGGCGTTCCCATGAAGTCACCGTAGTAAACGTGACGGTTCTTTGGGTTGGCTTGGTTAACTGAGTTCTTGATAAAACGCATTCCCAATACGCCAACGTAGTAATCTGCATTCAACTTGGCATCGCCAGTCAACAATGAAATGTGGTGAGTCTTCATAACTAACAAACCTCTTTTTGTGTGTTTCAATATTTTTTGTTTATTACTTTATGTGAGTATAATACCCAACCTTCAAAAACTTTGCACGTAAAAAGGGTTATGCAAAAGTATTATTTTGGATTCGAACGTATAATAAGCATTGTTATAAGCTTTTCACTTACGTTTTAGTTATAATTACCCTATAAAAATATATCGAGGTAAACAAAAATGGATTACAAGATCGAATCTAATATGCAATTCCCTTTGGTTAGCTATGACTTGTTGCCAAACGAAACCGTCCGCATTCAAAGTGGTGCGATGGTTTATCACACTGGCGACACTGAACTCAAAGGTCGTTTGAACGCAAACGGCGGTTCAGGTATTGGTAAGTTAATTCGTGCAGCCGGTCGTTCAATGGTTAGTGGCGAATCAGTCTTCATCACCGAAGTTACTGCTGGATCTCAAGGTGGTGAGTTGGCCCTCGCCCCTAATGTACCTGGTACAATCCAAGCATTGGAAGTCACTGCTGACAAGAACTACTACTTGAACGACTCAGCCTTCTTGGCGATGGACGGTACGGTGCAATACTCAATGGAACGCCAATCATTGGGACGTGCCTTCTTCGGTGGCCAAGGTGGTTTGTTCGTTATGAAGACGAGCGGTGAAGGTACCTTGTTGGTTGCCGCGTTCGGATCAATCAAGGAAATTGATTTGCAAGATGCCCACGACTTCACCATTGATAACGCTCACGTGGTTGCATGGGAAACGTCATTGAACTATGACATTCACCTTGAAGGTGGCGGTGTTATCGGCTCAATCGGTACGGGTGAAGGTGTCGTGAATACGTTTAACGGTTCCGGAAAGATTTTGATTCAATCATTGAATATCGAAAACTTTGCGAATGTCCTAAAGCCATTCATGCCACAACCATCATCAAATTAATGACAGCAAAAAAGACGGAACCAGCTGAGGTTCCGTCTTTTTTTAACGCTTAATGCGACTGAAAATTGAGACTCCAATCACTTGCACGACGACAATCAACACTGCCATTGGCAAGTACGTCGTTTGACCAAACAACCCGACGATTGGTGACATCAAACCACCAAGAGCGTAACGAGCCAAGCCCAACAACGCTGATGCTGAACCAGCATTTTCTTGCTGTCCTTGCATCCCCAACGCCGTCGTCAAAGAAATAATTCCACCAACCGTTGAAACAACGATGAACAATGGTGGCAAAATCATCCAAATTGACTTTGGCATAAAGGCTGTTGCCAACAACCACAAGCCACCAATGAAAGCGACACGGATAAACCACTTCAAGGCTGTGTACTCACCAAACTTGGCAGCCCAGCGACCTGACATGCTCGACATAAACGCGATTCCCGCACCATTAATGGCGTACACAATCCCAAACGTCGTCACCGACAAGCCAAAAATCTTTTGCAAGACGAATGATGATCCTGAAATGTAGGCAAACAAAGCAGCGGTCATGAAGGCTTGCGTCAACGCGAATAGCACGAATTGACGTTGCTTAAACAACTTACCGAATCCTGCCACAACCGATTGCTTTTCTTGTGGTGCTGCCTTTTCAGCTGGCAACGTCTCAGGCAATGAGAACAAGACCCCAGCGAACAAAATTACACCTAGCACGGCCAATACCCAGAACGTCATTTGCCAATCGGCCCAGGCGATGATGATTCCACCGAATACCGGTGCCAGCACTGGGAACACCCCGTTAATCGTTTGGTTAATCGCAATTTGTTGCGTCAATGTCTTACCGGTAAACAAATCGGTAATCACAGCCAATGACAACACAATGCCAGTTGATCCGGCTAATCCTTGCACCAAACGGAGAATGATTAGCACCCAAATATTTGGCGCAAAGACAATCGCTGCTGAACTCAATGCAAACGCAATTGTCCCCCACAACAACGGCTTACGACGACCGATACGGTCAGACCACGGTCCGACAATCACTTGCCCTAGCGCCAACCCCAATAGTGACGCCGTAATCGTCACTTGCGCTAATGAAGTTGATGTGTGTAAATCTTGTTGCAACTCTGGCAACCCTGGCAAGTACAAATCCATCGCTAGTGGTGAGAATGCACTCAAGACCCCTAGCAGGAATAGCTGTAGCTTTCCAATACTCTTTTTCATATCCTTCACCTTCAAATAAAAAACGACCCGCAACGAGCCGTTAAATTTCTATTACTCAGTATAGCCTTTCGCTTACTTTCACGCACTAACAAAGTGAGTGATAAATAGTCCAGCGATGTTGAAATAGATAATAACTGACGTCAAATCAGACAACGTCGAGATAAATGGTCCCGATGCAACTGCCGGATCCACCCCAATCTTATCCATAATCAACGGAATAAATGATCCAGCCACATTCGCCACCAAAATGGCGACACCCATGGCCAAACCAACTGCCACACCTAGTAGTAAGTTTGCTTTCCAGACCCAAACGACCAAAAATATTGTTACGCCAGCAGTCGTTCCAATCATCGCACCAATCAAAACCTCGGTTAACAACATCCGAAGTAATGAACTGGTTTCTTGCAACGCGATACGACGCACTGACACGGCCAACGATTGCGTGCCCGCATTACCGGCGGTTCCCGTAATTAATGAGATAAACACAGCCAAGATTGATGCTTGTTGGACCAACCCATCAAATGTATTGATGACACTGGCTGTCCCCATTCCCAAGAAAATCAAGCCAATCAACCATGGTAAACGTTTCGTCGCCGACTTAAAGGGATTCTCTTCCAAAGTGACGACGTCGACACCGGCCAAACGTGAGTAGTCTTCGGCGGCCTCTTCATCGATAACGTCCACGATATCGTCAACTGTGATAATACCGACTAGCTTGTTCTCCACCACAACAGGCATCGACACAAAGTTATAATCGGCCATCAAACGGGCAACATCTTCTTGGTCATCACTCGGTTCAACGGTAATCAAGTTTGTGTCCATGACGTCCGACACACGTGCCTCATCCGGCCAAACAATCAAAGAACGCAGTGAGATAACACCGACCAATGTCTCGTCATCATCAACCACGTAAATATACGTAATTTGTTCAGCCTCTTGGGCAGCGCGTTTCACGGCTGTCATGGCTTGGCCAATCGTCAAATTTTGATTAACGGCGACAAACTCGGTTCCCATCAAAGAACCAGCCGTGTCATCTTCATAATTCAACAAGCGACGAATTTCATCAGCGTCCGTCTTAGGCATCAAGGCCAAGTACATCGCTAATTCGCGGGGCTCTACTTCTTCCAGCAAGTCTACCGAGTTGTCGGTATACATCTGGTTCAGCATTTGTGCTGCATAACGGGGTGACATTTCTTCCAACAAGTCGTTCAAATCAACGTCTTCTGGCTCAATTTCGTCAAAGACAGCCGCCAATTCAGTCGGCGTCAACCACTCAATGATTTGGTGACGTAATTGCGACGGCAATGTCACATAAAAAACGGCCTGATCGTAACCGTGCAGTTCGTCAAAGCCGTCTAAGAACGCCTCACGTTCGCCGTGCTCCAAATACTGAACAAGGTGGTGGGCCTGGTCGGACAGTTCATCACGCATCTCCTCTGTGATGTCATCCATCATGTTATCTGCCATGAAACTATCCTCCCCAATCTATTATTAATTTTCGTCTGGTGTCACTTGGAACCCATCCAAGACATCAACGATATCTTGTGGTAGCGCACTTTGTACCGTGCGTTCCATTTGTGCGAATGGGTCGTAGAAGCGCAACCAGTAAGCGTGCAACGCTTGACGGGTAATGCCACGATCCATCGGACCACCATAAATTTCGTCACCAATCAATGGGTGACCCAGGTACTTGAAGTGCACACGAATTTGGTGCGTACGACCCGTGTGCAATTGCACGCGAACCAAGGTTCGGTTACCAAAACGCTTCACTACCCAGTATTCCGTTTGTGATGGACGCCCATCTTCACGGACCTCACGACGAATAAAGTCATCATCCATACGACCGATTGGCGCATCGATGAAGCCATAATCATCTTCTAAATCACCATCAACAATCGCATAGTAACGCTTGTCGACTGAGTGTGTTTGCAATTGCTTATCCAGCAAGCCGTGTGCAAAACGGTGCTTGGCAAGCAATGCGACCCCTGACGTGAATCGGTCCAAACGTGTTACCACGTGTGGCACCAAGTCTTCAGCGCCTGAACGCGCCAAATACCCCTTCACACGGTTAACCATGGTTGTCTCACGGTCAGCCTTTCCAGGCACTGACGTCACGCCAGCTTCTTTCTCAACCACCAACCAGTTTTCGTCTTCAAACAAAACCGTGATTGGCAGATCAGACATTGCCACAACGTCGTTTGACTCTTCTGGTGGCATCACAATCGTGACCTTATCACCAGGCTTCACTTCATCAACGGTACGCACTTGCTTACCGTCTAGCAAAACTGAGCCACCACCGCGCTTCACAATTGAAAACATACGGTGTGACACGCCGCGTTGTGCCAAAAATGTCTTAATTTTCAAGGTCTCATCGCCTTGGTTTGTCCAACTAAATTGGGCCATTAGTTTACCTCCGTGCCGATGAAACTTGATTGGACACGATGCCAGAAATGCATGTGTCGGTACTCAGCAAATTGAATTTTTGTTTGGGCGACACGGAACTCAATCCAGTCGATGTTTGAGGCAATCTTGCTCAAGTGGTCGAAACTCAATGTCACAGCAGCGCCATCGTTTTCTATTTGCACACGAATAACTTCGTGACTACCGATAATCAATGGTGAACCAAGTGTTCGGAAGACACGACTGTTGATTGAGGCGATTTCAGCCAATTGAATTGCTTCAAGACTTGGGTGCATGACAGCACCGCCGATGGCCTTATTGTAGGCCGTTGATCCAGTTGGCGTTGAAGCTGTTAATCCATCACCACGGAAGCGCTCAAATAGTTCGCCTTGAATGTAAACGTCCGCTACCAGCGTTCCCAAGGGACGCTTAATCGCAGCTTCATTCAACGCCAACACGCGTTCTTCGCGACCATCGGTATAACGTACGCGCGCTTCCAACAATGGGTACTTGACCGTACGTGACTCTTCATCAGCTACCAAGCTATCGATGAGTTCATTGATTTCAAAGTGTTGCCAGTCAGCGTAGAACCCCAAGTGGCCGGTGTGTACACCAATAAAGCGCACAAAAGCCAATTGATCGGCATAGTGGTGGAATGCACCTAGCAACGTACCATCACCACCGACAGAAATCACAACATCTGGGTGCTCATCGTCAAAGACAATGCGGTCCGTGTTGCGCTCTGCTAATTTCTCTTTAAATAAGGCAACAACAGCTTTTGATTGTGCGCCATTGTTACTATAAATTGCTAGTTTCATGCTAGTCGTCTTCTTTCCTGCTACCTGGATTAGGCCTCGGTATGATTATCTAACCCATTGTGTAACTCTGAGAACAATTCGTCAACGCGGATACTTAATTCAGCCACCTCACGCAACTTCTCAGTCATTTCTTCAGTATATTCACCGTCGTACTTGTAATTAATCGCGTGTTCAATCGTTGCCCACACGTTCATTTGCATCGTACGTACTTGAATTTCGGCCAAAATCTTCTTTTCGCCAGTGATTGTTTGAACTGGATATTCAATCACGATGTGGTAAGAACGGTACCCGGATGGCTTAGCATTCGTCACGTAATCACGTTCTTCCAAAATTACCATGTCTTTTCGTTGGCGCAGCAGATCAACAATCTTGTAGATGTCTTCTGTGAACTGCGTCATGATTCGAACCCCCGCCAAATCTTCCATGTCTTGTTCCAAACGTTCTAGGTCAATGTGACGTCGAACTGCTTTTTCCTCGATATTTGGAATAGCTTTAACACGTCCAGTCACAAACTCAACCGGCGTCTTCACGCCAGCCAATTCAAATTCCGTGCGCATACCACGTAACTTGACCTTAAGTTCGTCCACAGCCTGAACGTACGGTTGTAGTAATTTCTCCCACTCAATCTGTGTCATGTCGTTATCCCCCGACTTTTTTCTCACTTCCTCTATTATAGCAAAATGACCAACCTTTTTCCCGCTAATTCTTTGCCTTTAATACAAGAGATTCGAAACAGATTTTCAGCATTTTGACCCCAAATGCGCTATGCTTATTACGGTTAAAAATTCACAGAACTTACGCATCTCACACATAAGTTTTGTGACACTTGTTGCAAGCGGGTTAAGAGTTGATGATATTGCGAATTTTGAAGCTTGCAAATTAGACAGCGCCCGGTTGAACAGGTAATATAATCGAGGATATGAAAAAGACATGCATTTTTTCACATCCATAAGAAAAGTTTTGGAGGTCGTGGCTCATTATGTTAGAGGTGTACCACTTCGTGAACCCACTTTCCGGTGACTGCTTAGAGACCGAAAAGAAACTAGCGACATACGTAGAACAATCAAATATAAAAGTTGCCATGCAAATCATTCCAGTTGTGACGATGCAATCTGCGCGTCAAACTGCGATGGCGGCATCAAACTCATTGCACCCTTCTTTGCATGATTTGAACGTCGTATCACAAACACTTTATCAAGTGGCTGTTGATACCAAGGCGGCGCAATTCCAAGGAAAGAAAGCTGCGCGTGAGTACTTGATGGCTACCCAACAGGCCCTATTACAGGGAAACGCCTATTCTGATGAATTGGTGATGCAAACTGTTAACGATTTGGCATTGGACCAGGAAATGTTTGTTGAGGATCGCAATAGCGACCTTGCTGTGCAAGCATTCCGCGCTGATCAAAACTTGGCAGCCGAAATGGGTGTTCGTAACTTCCCTGCGTTGGTGGTTTACGACACTGATCGTTCTGAATATGCCGTCAGAACCGATGATTTTTCTGATGAGCACTTGACCCGACTTTTCTTGTCGGCAACTCGTCAGCGGCTAAGAGAATATGACGGCCTCCTACACAATGGTGGCGTCACAGAAGTAGAAGAAGGCTAAAAGAGACCTAGCAAGGCGGTAACCCGTCCTGCTAGGTCTCTTTGCTTTATCCTAATTAACGCTTGAACGTAAAGCGTAGGCCTTCTACTGGCTTCATATCGCGTGTGTAGAATTGCACGATAAACTGCGTTGGCTCAACCGTCAAAATGGCATACGTGCCACCAAGGTAGGCATATTGTCCCTTTGGCAATGAAATTGAACCTGGGTTGATGAACAAACGACCATCAATCTCTTCTGCTCCCAAAACGTGCGTGTGACCTGACAAGACCACATCAACACCCTTAGCTGAAGCAACTTCACGCAATTGGTTCAATGATACCTCAGTGTGTACCAAGTGACCGTGCGTTTGGTAAGCCGTAAAGTTGTCATCCTTGTAATCACGGTCATCTTGGAACATTGGATCCGTATCCATGTTTCCGATAACTGGCAACAAGTCGTTGAACAACTCATCAGAGCGTGACAACTCTGAATCACCGTTGTAGAACATGGCCTTTACCTTACCGCGGTAGTGATTCACGACATCTTCCAAAATTTGGCGATCGCCGTGCGCATCAGAAATAATCAAGTAATCCATGATTTAATCCTCCCACCAGTCTTTAAACTCAGTCATAAACTCACGCAAAGCTGCCCCACGGTGTGAAATTTCATTCTTTTCAGCTGGCGTCAATTCGGCCAACGTCTTATCGAATGGCTCATAGTAGAACAATGGGTCGTACCCAAAGCCACCTTCACCGCGTGCTTCACGCAAAATGCGTCCGTCCACCTTACCAGCAGCAACCAAGCGCTTGCCATCTGGCTTAATTGCCACAATGACAGCGTGGAATGATGCTGTACGGTCGATGTCAGGTGTGCTTTCAAGTTCGTGCAACAACTTTGCATTGTTCGCTGCATCATCGTGATCACCTGCATAACGTGCTGAATGAACACCTGGTGCCCCGTTCAACGCATCAACCATCAAACCGGCATCTTCGGCAACAACTGGTACGCCAAATGCGTGCGCAATCGTTTCTGCCTTGATAGTCGCATTCTCTTGGAATGTCGTCCCATCTTCAATGATTGCTGGCACATTGTCCAATTCGTTCAATGACACAACTTCAATACCAAGTGGCGTTAGGAACTCGCGGAATTCGCGTACCTTACCTTCGTTCTTTGACGCAAAAATTAACTTTGCCATGAGGCCCCCTTTGTGACTTTAGTCTGTAACAGATTCGTTCAACACTAGTGTATCACCAACGATATCCAAGTGCTTAACAGTCATTTCCTTATCATCCAACCAACGACCACCGATTGTGGCAAAACGCTTTACGCTACCAGTTGTAAAGTATTCGTCGTTCGTGTGATCAGCTGGGTTTGCTGCAGCGTGACGCAAATCATACTTGTCCAAGAATTCGACAACCGTTGAAATCGTCTCGGCACCAGAGTTAACCAACGTTACCTTAGGTCCCATTGCTTCTTGAATGAAGCCTTCCATCAATGGGAAGTGCGTGCATCCAAGAATCAACGTATCAACTTGGTGGTTCTTAAAGTACGTCAACTTTTCTTTCACCACTTGACGGGCAAATTCTGACGTGTAGTCGTGATTTTCGGCCACGTCAACGAATTCTGGTGCGGCAAGTTGCACAACGTTAGCTGCGCGGTTACCTTGCAACAAGCCGTTGTAGTAAGCCAATGACTTAACTGTTCCAGCCGTTGCGATAACACCAATTTCACCGTCCGTTGACTTACGCAAAGCGGCATCGACACCAGGTTGGATAACACCAACGACCGGGATGTCTAGCTTTGCTTGAAGGTCAGGAAGTGCGGCCGCAGTCGCTGTGTTGCACGCCACGACCAACATCTTGATATCCTTCTTCAGCAAATAATTAACCATTTGCCAAGTGAAGCCGAGGACTTCATCCTGTGGGCGTGGACCATAAGGCATACGCGCCGTGTCCCCCACGTAGTAGACTTGTTCATCAGGAATTTGCAGCAAGGCTTGCTTGACCACGGTCAACCCACCGATACCAGAATCGATGTAACCAATTGCACGATTATCCATTATCTTCACTTCTTTCGTTTTTTCTAAGTCTTCATTATAACATTGCCAGGCCTATTCCGGAAATCTACAGTTAAAAAGTAAAAGACCTGGTAAAGAACCAGGTCTAATCGCTTACTTTGCAGCCAACTTCAAGATGTCAGCAGGTGTTTCAAAAATAACATCCGCTTCATCGTTAAAGACAGCGCGGTCACGGACACCCCATGAAGCCATTCCAAACTTAATACCGGCGTTGTGCGCCGCGTGCATGTCGTGCACTGAATCACCGATATAAATTGACTCTGAAGGATCCGCATCAAGATCAGCCATTGACTTCAAAATTGGATCAGCAGCCGGCTTCATCTTTGGTGTTTGACCTGCAAAGACGAAATCATCGAAGTAGCCGTTGATATCAAAGTTATCAGCGTGATCGGCGAACTCTTCTGGCGTGTTAGAGGTCACAATCCCCATCTTAACCCCGGTCGCCTTCAAGTCAGCCAACATGTCGTGAATGCCGTCAAATAGCTTCACTTCGTTCCAGAAATCGTGGTAGTGACTTTGCCACTGCTTTTGCATTTCTTCTGGGTTTTCGATGTTGAACTTAATCAACGCATCCAATGAAGGCAACCCGAAAATGGCGTATAGCTCCTCATATTCTTTATGAATACCGTTGGCTTCCAAAGTGAATTGCAATGACTTCATGTACATGCTCTCTGTGCTCAACAATGTGCCATCAACGTCAAAAATGAATGTCTTCATAGTCCTGTGAACTCCTCAATACTTAGTGCCTTCATTATAGCACTAGGTTATGCCTATTTTTAGTGTTGAACGGCACGCATGCCCACTGTCATCACCGTTAAGACAATTACCGCTAATAGCTGACCAAGCATGACGCGTTGCAGCGCAACCCAGTAGGCATGTTCCAGCGGGACAGCCAGCACAACGGTCGCTAGGACCACAATCACCGTCGCCACACAACAGCTAGTTCGTGTTGAAACACGCTTTAAGAAGAAATATAACGTCATCGTTGCAATAATAGCTGGCAAAATAATCAAAATTGGATGTACACCAATTAAAGGTGTTAGTAAAATATCGCTTATATAGATGAGTAACAATAGGATTTGAACCATAAGTTTAACCTCCTGATTTAACCATACCAAAGGCAAAAAGAAAAAGCCGACCCTATCCAGGTCAGCTAAAAATTTCTTAATATATTGCCGGCATGTCTTGGCCAACTTCGACCATTTCCAGCTTATTTGCGGCATCCACAATTAATGCATACGCGTAACGATCAAATTGAACCGTTTCAATCGCTTTGCCCCACTTTAGAACATTGGCCTTTGGCATCAAATCTTGTGCAGCTGCCCAACGTGCAAACTCAATCACAATATCATCAACGAATTCAAAGCCGTCTGGGCCAAACAAATCAAAGGTTTGGAACTTTTGGCGCAAGACACGACCTAACATATCAGGTGTAATCGCTTCTAAACTAGCCTGTGTTTTAACCGCTAGTTCATCCAGAACCATTGATATAATCGCTTGCGCTGTTTCCAACCCTTCAGGCGTCAACTCATCACGGTCACCCAAGTCCGTCATAAAGTCGTGAATGGTGTCATCATAGTCTGGCACCTCACCGTTAGCACCTGAATAAGATAGTTCATCAGGCTCATGCGCCAGAATCCCCGTAATAAGTGCCTGCAGTTCCGCC